>WFXO01000011.1 GCA_015490555.1 Caldifarciminota bacterium
CCGGTTTCCCCACAGGGAGGATGTAGAGTGTCCCCTGGGGTTTTGGGACGGTTCGAAACCCCGACTTTTGGAGATCCGTGACGACGAGGACATTTCCCGAAAGGTCGTTTAAGGAGCGGTAATCGGTCCCAAGGTCGGTCAGGCGGTACCGGGGCACCCACCGATCCGCGAAGTATCGGATCGGCACGTCGGGGTTGGTCCTCTGGAGGTCCTGGATGATGCGGGGAAGTGTGGATGAATAGGCGTTCATCGAGTGGGAGACATCCACAGCGATGGTCTGGATGGGCAATGTGCGGCCCCACCGGGGACCTGCCAGGGCCAGGATCGGAAAGGCCAGTGCCAAAACCCTCAAAAGGAGGATGAGCCATTCCAGGAGTTGTCTGCGGTATCGGCCTTCTTGTTCTGTGGAGGACAACAGGCGGATCCAGGGGAAGGGCACTTCACGCCGGAGCCGCTGACCCAGGAGATGGAAAATGACCGGGAGGAGGCTCAGGGGCAGAAGCGTTAAGACTCCGGGATGTTGGAACGTCATGCGAGTCGTTCTCGGCGTTTGAGGTAGTACAGAAGCGCGTGGTCATACGGGGTCTCTGTGGTGAACAGTTCGTAGTCGATGTTCCGGTTGCGGAGGGCCCATTTGAGGTGGTTCATGTGCTGTTGGACGGTTTTCCGGTATTGGCGTCGAAGCATGCCCGGGTTTAAGGCGATCCGTTCGCCCGTCTCGAGGTCTTTAAAGACCACCGGGCCCGCCACCTTGAGATCCATCTCGTCCGGTGAGAGGACATGGAAGACGAGTACCTCGTGTTTTCGTTTCTGGAGATAACTCAGGGTTTTGATGATGGGCTCCGGGTCCGTGAGTAAGTCAGAAATGAGGATGATCATCCCCTTTTTCCGGATTTGTTCCGCGAGGACACGGAGGGGGCGGTACGGACGTGTGACGCCGCCGGGTTCGAGATGGGCCAGTTGGGTGAGAAGGTCATGCAGATGTGTCTTGGAGGCACGAGGCGGCATGTAGACCTGGACACCGCCATTAAAGGCCAGGAGGCCGGTGGCATCCCGTTGGAGGAAAAACAAATATGCCAGTGCGGCTGCTAAATTCCGGGCATATTCAAATTTGCTGAGGCCGGACGGTGGGTAATCCATGGAACCCGAGATGTCCAGAATGAGGTAAGCTTTCAGGTTGGTTTCTTCCTCGTACTTTTTGACGAAAAACCGGTCCGTCCGAGCCAGGGCCCGCCAATCAATCCATCGGATGTCATCGCCTGGGGTGTAGAGCCGGTGTTCTTTGAATTCCACCGAAAATCCGTGGTACGGGCTTCGGTGTAAGCCGACCAGGAAGCCCTCCACAATGAGACGTGCTCGTAGACTGAGATCACGAACTGTAGTGAGGACCTGAGGATCCAGGAAATCTCGGTAATCGCGCATGTCGGAGAGTATTATAGGGGATGAGGGCTTGGAGGGGTCAGCGAAGGAGCAAAACTTTTCCGTTGACTTCCAGGTGGTTCATGCTCCGGAACGTCCAGAGAAACAGCCCTTGTCCCGGAACTGAAACCCGAGCGCGGCCGGTACGGAGTGGGATGGTGCAAGTAAGGCGACCGGTGATGTCGTACAAGGTCAGGGTTCCAGGTTCCCGAGTTTCCACCACCAACTGTTTCTCTCTCACCCATAGGTGAATCGGAGGGTGTGTGGGGACAAATACCGTCTCCTGGGTGTTCAGTGGGAGGAACTCATACACCTGAAGCCCTGTGGAGCCACAGGCAACGTAGATTTTCCCTTCCACAAATTGGATCGCTTCTGCGGGGCTTGGGGTGGGATAGTATCCTTCGAGTACGGGATGGACAGGGTCTTGGATGTCATACACCTGGACCCCTGCTGCGGTTGCCGCGAAAAGCCAGGAACCGGCTACATGGAAGTCTTGAACGCGAAAGCCCAGGGGGATGCTGTCGATCAGGTCGGGTTGTTCTGGGTCCGAGATTTCGATAATCTCGATTCCCGATTGAGTGCCGACAAATACATAGGGAGAGAAGATCTGGATGCCGTAACTTTTGGTGGGAAGCGGCAAAGTGCTGAGGAGGATCGGTGATGTGGGGATAGACACATCGGCGACAGCGAGCCCGTCCCAGGTCGTGGTGAATACATAGTTTCCCAGAGCATCCACCGCCTCGGCAGGGGAGGGCAGTGGGAGGGTCGCGGACCACCGGGGTTGGGAAGGATCATCCACCACAAGGATTTCCAGTGAGCCTGTGGGGCCGTTTTGAACGGCCAGGTAGCGAAAAGGACCCGAACCTTCGATATCTACTGGGGATCCACTCAGAGGGAGAATGCCCAGGACCGGAGGTGCCCCTGGATTGTCGAAGCCGTACGTTTTGAACTGTTGGTCCCGGGCATCGGCGATGTCTAACTCACAACACAAGTTGAAGTAGACTGCGGAGGCGTACCCGATCTCTGGATCGTGACCCGTGGGCTGGGGATGATTTGGATCGCTGAACACGAGAGTCTGAAAGCCCCACGAACCGTCTGCCAGGTAGACATAGGGAGGCACGGCCCGGAGGTCTTCCGCCCAATCTGGAACCGCCAGGGTACTCATCGGTGA
Source organism: Caldifarciminota bacterium (assembly GCA_015490555.1). Classification (GTDB taxonomy): domain Bacteria; phylum Hydrothermota; class Hydrothermia; order WGAB01; family WGAB01; genus S141-55. Next base: position 2,591 of record WFXO01000011.1, read on the forward strand.
GGGGGCCTCCGGGTTTGCAATGTTTACGAAAACCACCCCCGCAAAGGGATCCGTGTAAATGGCCATCGAGTCTCCCAAAGTGAGGAAGTGACAAGAAGACGTTTCTTCAAACTGGGAGAGCAAGGCGGGGGCCGTAGGGTCCTGGAGATCCAGGATCCCAAGCCCTTGAGCGCCCAACGCAAGATACGCTATGTTGTTCTTGACTCCGAAGTCTAAGATGGGGGTGCTGTCAATGCCGAAATACCCGATCAACGTCGGAGGTGCCGATGAGGAGATCTCATAGATCCGGAAGTCTACAAGGGTAGAAAGGTAGAGAAACGTATCTTGTGCGGCGAGGCGGTAAGCGCTCCCAGGACCATATGGACCAGGGTCGACTTCAAAAGCATTGATTCGATCCGGGGACGCCGGATTGGACAAGTTGAGGATGTAGACAGAGTCTCCGACCCCGACAAAGCCCAGGGTGTCGAAACATGCAACCGTCTGGGGAGGGTCTGGGGTGAGATAAAGCGCCGCAGAGGTGGGCGAAGAGGGAAGGTGGACATCCAGGATTTGGAGTCCCTGAAGGGTTGCCACCAGCAGGAGGGTGTCCTGGTATGGTTCGATGTCCCGGACATTCCCGAGGTCTGTGAGTCGGACGATCCGGGTGGGGTTCGAAGGATCCTGGAGGTCCCAGCCTTCCATTCCTACCGGGCCTTCTGCGATCCAGAGGATCTGGCGATTGGCGTCGAAGAGAAGTTGATGGATTTGTCCCCGGGTGGCGATGGTTGAAAGCAGAGAGGGGTTCATCGGGTTGTCCAGGTGCAGGATCCATACGCCCCCGCCCATGCCGATCAGGAGCAGGCGGGTGTCGGTGTCGAAGGTCAGTGTCTGGGGGCGTCCGAACGGCCAGTGTCCGACGAAGCGCATATTGAGGGAGTCGAAGGCTTGGGGTTCCGGGGGTTTCAAAGGGACCGGAGGTCCCCACCGCGGGGTCGCGATCGAGAAAACAGCAATTAAAATCCCTGCAATCATGAGGTCAAATCATAACCCTGTAGGCGTGGGGAATGCAAATAGGGGGCGGCCCGTACGGGCCGCCCCCCAGAATAATCCACGCTTTCCACTCCGTTATCGTAGAAGGACGATCTTCCGAAGGATGTGTTGGCCCGCACTTTCGAGCCGGACGAAGTAGACTCCTGCGCTGAGATGATAGGGTCGGAGATCCAGCATGAATTGATGGACACCAGGGGGTTGAGGACGCGAAGTCCACGTAAACACCCTCCGCCCGGAGAGGTCATACAGGTCTACATGTACCGAGGCTCGCTGGGGAAGTTCATACACAATGGTCAAACGACGTGTCATGGCCGGATTCGGGGTGATGGACTGAATGGCGAACCGGCGGGGGTGAGGCACCGGTTGTTCCATGACGGTCACAAGGTTGACGCCGACCCCGAACGCATCGTCAATGTACCACCCAGGGTAGGTGATCGAACCGTCGGACCCGAAGTGCCAACGGATGAGGAAGGTATCGCCAGGGTTCACATAGGGTGAGAGGTCAAAGATCTCGACTTGCCATTCTGCGGGATGGCCGGTGAAGCAGGGTTCTCCAGGGATTCCCGCATTGGAACTACTGGCCGTTCCATCGTAACCATCTTCGGGTGTGATGATTTGCCAGGTCAAGCCGCCGTTGGTCGAGATTTTGACATTCCCGCCGTCCCACATCGTCTCGATATCGTACCAGTGCCAGAAGCCAAAGACCGGGGTTGCAGAGTTTGCAACGAAGGACCCGTCTAAGGTCCAGTTGGCGTTGTTGCTGTACTCTCCGGTGAGGACGGTTCCCCAGACATTGACCCCGGAATGGGCGCTTCCAGGTCCGTAAACCGGTGCACCCCATGCCCAGCCACCTGTGGCGTTGAATCCTCCATTGTTCTCTTCAAAGTCCACGTAGGACTCCACAACCACAAAATTCGTGCTGCGGACGTCGTTATCCGGGAGCCCGTCATTGGGAAGGTTGTGCGTAAAGGTCGCGGTATACGCTCCGATATTCGAAAGGATGAAAGAGGGGAAGGTCACGGTGATGATCGAATCTGGCATGAGAGAGGAGACCAGAACCGAGTCGTGGTAAATCTGCTGGGTCCCCAGATCGTTGATGAAGATCGTGCAGATGGCAAAGAAGGACTCCGTGTTCTGTCCCGTGTTGACATAGGTAGCGGTGGGTGTCAGGGTATCCCCGGGGAGCCACAGGCTATTTGATGCAGGCGTCTCAATGGACAGGACCCCGATGTCGTGTTCCGGTACCAAGCGTTGGGCACCTGCGAAGGCAACATCGTCGATATACCAGCCGGGATAGGTGACGGAGCCGTCCGAACCAAAGTGGAACCGGATGTAGAAAATGGTCCCAGCACTCACATACGGTGAGAGGTCAAAGGTGACGAACTCCCACTGCTGGGGGTGGCCAGTGAAACAGGGTTCGCCCGGGATTCCCGCGTTCCCGGAACTGGCGGTCCCGGTGTAGCCAGAGGTTGGCTCTACCAGCGTCCACGTATTCCCGCCATCGGTTGAGATTTTGACATTCCCGCCGTCCCAGCCGGTTTCGATATCGTACCACTGCCAGAACCCAAGAGCCACATTGTCGGAGGTGGCGATGAATGGTCCCCCTTCAAGCCGCCAGTCGGCGTTGTCTACATACTCACCCTCCAAATTGGTGGCCCAGAGATTGATCCCGGAATGCGCGTTACCCGGTCCACTTGTAGGAACCCCCCATTCCCAGGCACCGGTTTCCGGGGTTGGGCTGAAGGGCCCTGGATGTGACTCAAAGTCAAAGGTTTGAGTCGCCAGGAACCAGGACACAGAATTCGAAGGGTCACTCTCATGCCGTGGGGTCTCGTTGTCATAGGCGGTGACATAAAACACATAGTATCCCGGGGAAAGCGTCAAGGTGTCTATCTGGACACCGGGTGCTACAGAGTCTACAACGACGTCGTTCGAATACACGTAGATCCCTGCAAAGTCATCCAGCGGGGTCCCATCGCTCTGGGTCGAAGGGTCGGTCCACGTCAGGACCATCATCGTGTCGCCGATGGAAGAGACCGATAGATTTTCTGGCGGAGCCGGATAGGGTGAGCCGCCCGCATACCAAGGGGGCGAACTGACCCAGACACTGGCCGAGTCGTTTGCATCGACCGCCTGGAGTAAAAAGGTATACAGTTGCCCATCCGTCAGGCCCGTCACGGTATAGGCCTCAACACCCGCAGACACGGTATCGATCAGGACGGTATCTGAGGATGCAATGGCAATGTGGAATTGTGTGAGAGTATCCCCGTTCACATAGTGGGTCGGGTCTGTCCACATTAACTGGATCGAAGTGGGTGTGGTGTAATCACTATAAGCGGTGATGTCCGTGGGGGGGAGGGGATCGCCGGGTTCTCCTGCTTGGGTCACGAAGAAGCCGAAGATGGCATCGGGAGTCATTTGGACCACTTCGAAAAGAACCCCCATGGACGCATCCCAGTCGGTCGTGAAGCAGAGGCCGCCGGCATAGCCATCGGTGCCCCCGTAAGGGACTTCAAAAGAAACGCCGGTATAAGTCCCGGTTTGGGGATCGAACTGGTAGATGATGTTGTAGGCGCCGGCGGAGTTTTGTACCTGTGCGGAGACCCAGAGATAAGGGCCTCCAGGCGATATGTTGTCCCAGGCCATCCCGTAGATGTCATAGGAGTTGGCGTATGTGTTGACAATGTTTCCATTCCGGTCGATTTCATAGATGGGAGAGTCCCAGTTGGCAGTCCAAAAGTGATCGGTCGCCGGGTCGTAGGCCAAAGCACGGCAAGGGGCGACCGGGCCCGGGATCACAACCCCGGTCCATTGGCCGGTCGTCGGATCGATCTGGTAGATATTTCCGTCGTCTGGTGACCCGTAAAGATACGTGCCGTCGAATGCAAGATCCCGGAACCCCCAGCCGGTTGAGGATGTGGGTTGATCATAGGTCGCGATGAGATTCCCTTGGGGGTCCAGTTGATAGAGTTTGTTCGGGTCTGAACCTGAATTTCCACCCGTGACCCAGAAGTAGGTGCCATCAAACTCGACCCCCAAGATCTGGTTATCGCCTGTGGGACTCTGGACATCTAAATAAAAGACGGAGTCACCGATTTCTTGACGCACTTGAGTGAAGGGAGACAGGGAAATCGGGGGAGCCGCATGGGGATGGGGCGCTCGATCCGTGGCTCTCAAAACTGCAGGAAACAGCGGTTTATCTTTCTTGGGAAGCGGCTTGTCGAACTGGGTATGAGAGAAGGCTCGCAACGGGGTGATGGAGAGATGCGGGGATCGAGAACGCTGGATCGGTTGAGGTGTCCGCGCCGGCAAGGCGGTCGCCCACCCCAATAGCACGACCACTCCCATAGCCTTTACATACCTCTTCATCATAGACCTCCTGTCTGTGGGTCCTCGGATTTATAGTACGAAGGGTTGGTGCGTTTGTCAAGTAAACGCAGTTATAGGAGGCCGACTTTGAACAATGAAAGGGCAAGACCGATCGCCAGTACGATCCATGTACTTCGTTCGGATCGTGTGGCTAACCGGAAATCCGGTTGTTGGAGAGGTGCTGTTGTGGCTTTTCGAAGCCGGGGGATGAACCTAGGTACGTGCTCCCGGTAGCGTTGATACGCCTCCCCGAATTTCCCATGGAGAAACGCCTCCTCGGCTTGGACAATCAGCCCATACTGCAACCAAAATAAAAAGGTAAAAAGGATATTGAGCCAGGGAGACCAGCCGGCGAGCATCCAGAGCATCCCCAAACCGATCAGGAAATTGCCCAGGTAGATGGGGTTGCGGACATGGGCGTAAGGGCCAGAGATCACAAGTTCCGGGGCGGTAAGGGTAGAAGCACGGGTCGTCGGGCCGGAATACGCCACAGAGATCCAACGGAGGAGCACGCCCAGTGCTAAAAGGAGGAGGCCCAGGACCCAAGATCGGAGGGTGGGTTTGCCGAGCCAGAAGGCAAGAAGGAAAAAGAGGGCTCCGGTATACCCGCGCCAGCGGAAAAGCCGGGTCCCCCATCGTTCTTTCCAATTGATATCCGTCGGACGATTTCTCGAGTAAGCCATGGGATTAGTCGTCTTTTTTTCCGGGACGTCGTACGATTCCCCGTTCAGAGGCCCGAATAAAAGCGACCAAATGCCGGAGTTCTTCGGCATCCCCTAATTCCAAAATGGCTTGAAGACACGCTTCTAACGGTCCTCCCTGGAGGTAAAGGATTTTGTATGCCTCCTTCAGCAACCGGATGGTGTCAGCGGAAAACCCTCGACGCCGAAGACCGACTACGTTGACCCCGTAGACCCTTAAGGGAGAGCCGGCCGCCAGCATATAAGGCGGGACATCCTGGTTCACGCGGGAGAGCCCGCCCACCATCGCATGGGCTCCGATCCGGGTAAACTGATGAACGGGCACCACCCCCGAGAGAAAGGCATAGTCTTCTACCTGAACATATCCTCCGAGTTGGGAGGCGTTGGAAATGATTACATGGGATCCGATATGGCAATTGTGGGCAATGTGGACATAGGCCATCAGAAAGTTGTGGTCTCCAATCCGGGTCGCCTTTCCTTCCCCTGTCGCGCGGTGGATGGTGACATATTCCCGAATCAGGTTGTGATCCCCAATGATGACCTGTGATTCCTCCCCTTGGAAGTGGGTATCTTGAGGTGGAGTTCCGATGACCGCGCCATGGAAAATCGTGTTGTGCTTCCCAATCCGAACGTTTCCTTCAATCCGAACATTGGATTGGATCCGTGTGCCTTCGCCGATCCTCACATGGGGACCGATATAGGTGAACGGTCCGACTTCGACGTCCTCGGCAAGTTCGGCGTCTTTGTGGACAACGGCAAGGGGATGGATTCGGCTCATCGGTCGATAATACTGGCGGTCATGGTGAGTTCGGCGACGATCTCTGAGCCTACATAGGCCTTGGCTTCCAGTTTGGCAAATCGGCCCCCGAAACGGAGGAGTTTGCCTTCTAAATAGAGACGGTCGCCCGGGCCCACAATTCTTCGAAACCGAACGTCTTCCATCCCGGTAAAGACCAACAGTTTGTTTTCCGGATTTTCCACCCGGTTCAATAGCAAAAACCCTCCCACCTGTGCCAGGGCCTCCACAATCAAAACGCCTGGCATGACCGGCCGATCCGGGAAATGGCCCGGGAAAAAGGGCTCGTTCATGGTGACGTTTTTGACCCCCAGGACGTAGTCCTCTTCGAGTTCCAGGATGCGGTCGACCAGGAGGAACGGAAATCGGTGGGGGATCACCTCCAGGATCTTCTGGATATCGAACCCTTTGGTTCGGCTGACCAGTTTCCGTGCAAACCGGACATGGTCGGTATGACCCGTCATGAAGGCTTGAAGGTTCCCGTGGAACCGATACCCGGTAAGGGCCATATCCCCCAGGAGATCGAGGATCTTGTGTCGGACAAATTCATCCCAGAATCGGAGTCCTTCGGGATTCAAGACCCCTTCGGGCCCGATCACCACCGCGTTTTCAAGACTCCCTCCTTTCGCCAGTCCACGCTTGCGGATTTGTTCGACATCCTCCAGGAATACAAAAGTTCGTGCTGGAGCGATTTCTTTGAGATAGGATTCCGGGGTGATCTCGATGGAGAAGACCTGGCTGAGTTCTTTGTGTGGGTACCGGATCCCATACAAGACAAAGAGTTTTTTCGAGGGGGTTAAAACGATGCCTTTGGACTCATCGTCTTTGACAGTTACCGGGTCCGTGAAGGCCAGGTACTGGCGTTCGGAATCCAGGGTCTGGAGCCCGGTTTCTGCGATGGCCTGGGCGTAGGGCAATGCACTGCCATCCAGAATGGGAGGTTCTGCACCCCAGATGCGAAGAATCGCATGGTCGACATCCATCCCATAGAGGGCAGAGAGGACATGTTCGACGACCATGATTTCGATTTCGCCCTCGGCCAGGGCGACGTGACGGTCTGTCTCGACGACGTGGTTAAGATCTGCGGGGATTTCCGTTCCGGTCTCTTCATGGATCAGCAGGTAGCCGGTACCGGAAGGGGCAGGTTCAATCCGGATCCGGACCCGTTTTCCGGTATGGAGCCCGATACCCTCAAACTCAATCGGTGCTTGGAGCGTTGTTTCTTTCTTCATTTTCTAACCGTTCCCTGAGTTTTTGAACAATGGCAAAGAGTTCCGGGAGTTTATAAAACAGGGCCTGAGCCTTGAGGAACTCTCTCCGAGGACGTGCGTAGTGACCGGAGTATACAGCCCCCGGTGGGACATCGGTGGTGATCCCTGCCTGGGCGGTCAGGATTGCACCATCCCCGATTTCCAGGTGATCCGCGATGCCCACCTGTCCGGCGATGACCACATGGTTTCCGATTTTCACATGTCCAGCCATGCCGCTCTGTCCGGCGATCACGGTGTTTTCTCCGATGGTTACGTTGTGGGCAATTTGCACGAGGTTGTCGATCTTGGTGCCCTTCCGAATCCGGGTCTCCCCGATCGAGGCTCGGTCAATGCAGGTATTGGCCCCAATTTCACAGTCGTCTTCGATGACCACGCGGCCGACATGAGGGATCCGGATGTACTGTCCATCCCGCTGGATGAACCCGAAGCCCATCCGGCCGATAATGGCGCCCGGGTAGATGGTCACCCGGTCCCCGATGATACTTCCAGGGGCAATAAACACATGAGGATAGATGCGACACTGGCGGCCGATCCGGGCCCCGCGCCCAATAAAGACATGGGAAGCAATATGGGTTTTGGGGCCGATCGAGACCTCTGCTTCAATGACCGAGAAGGGGCCGATGGATACTCCGGAGTCCAGTTGGGCATTGGGGTCAACCAGGGCCTGAGGGTGGATCCCGGGAGATGCTGACCAGTCGGGTTGTACAAACAACTCCAAAGTTTCGATCAACGCCTCTTGGGGGTCTTCCACATAAATCACGGCGCGTGCTTTCACCTTTTCCGGGGGTCTTCGGGTGACAAGTACGGAGACCTGTCCCTCTTGTTCCCGTCGGGGATCAATCAAAAACGCCACTCCGTCGGGGTGGGGATCTTCGATCAAGCATGGGAACCGGAACTCTGCTTCCGGATCCCCCTCCAGCCGACCCTGGAGCCGTTCAGCGAGGTCTTTGGCCTTCAAGTGCCCCTCCTTAGTTCATCCACGATGTCCAAGAGTTCGATGATGTCGTCGATTTCGTAGTGCGCACCCGAATTCTGGGTCCCAAACGTGTCTCCATACCGCGCAAAGACAGCGATCATCCCGAGATGAAGAGCGCCGGTAATATCCCGTTCCGGCCAATCCCCGACCATGATTGCCTCCTCTGGCCGAACCCCTAATTTCTGGAGGGTGACTTCGAAAGGTTTGGGGGAAGGCTTTCGTTCGCCGGTGTCGTCAAACGTCACAACCACCTCAAAGAAGTGATGAAGCCCGACTTGAACCAGTCGGGTCCAGGCCTGAAGCCGTGGTGCATCGGAGACCACTGCCAGACGGAGCCCACGCTTGAGCAGTTCCATGAGGGTGTAGCGAACGTGAGGGTAGAGGACCAAGGCAGCATCTTTGGCCTTCCGATATGCGACAATCCCTGCAGCCAGGATCTTGGGGTCTACGTACCCCAACTCCACTTCCAGAAACCGATCAAAGATCTTTTGGTCTTCGATCCCCACCTGGTCATAGATTTGAAAGATTTTAGCGTAGGCTTCGTCTTTAGACATTTTGAGGCCGGCGTCAATCATGGCCTCCACGGCTGCTTCCACCCCCGCCTCTTTCATCCGCATAAAATCGACCAAGGTGTTATCCAGATCGAAGACGATGGCTTGAATCTTGGTCGGTTTTGGAGGACGGAGCCGATTCATAGGTCTTCCACGTCTACGTACACGTCGTTACCCTCCACCTTGACCGGGACGGTATCGACCGGAGACGCCGCCGGCAAGGAGAGGACTGCCCCGGTTCGAACATCAAACTTCGCCCCGTGGAGGGGACAAACGATCACGTGTCCCTCCAGGGCCCCCTCCGAGAGACGCGCATCCATATGGGTACACTGATCCACGATGGCATAAAAGTCTTGCCCGATCTTGAACACAGCGATGTCCACATCTTCGTATGTGACCGTGTGGACAGGTCGTTCTTCGAAATCTTTGACCGATGCGACACGAATCCAATGCGCCATCCGTTACTCCTCTTCTTCCTCTTCGCCGGGCCAACCCTTGAGCCCGTAGAGCCCACTCTTCAGGACCTTCAGACCGAGCAACGCACACTTGATCCGGGTCGGGCCTACCGGGATCCCTAAGGCCTCCAGCATGTCTTCCTTGGTCAGTTTCTTGACTTCGTCTAAGTCTTTTCCCTTGATCATCTCCGTGAGGATCGAAGCAGCCGCCTGACTGATGGTGCACCCTTTGCCAGAGAACCGGACATCCACAATCTTGTTGTCTTCGATTTTGAGATCGAAGCGGATGACATCCCCGCAGTACGGGTTCCCTTCTTCATGGGAGATATCCGGGTTCTCGAGCGTCCCGTAGTTCCTCGGGTTCTTGTAATGGTCCAGGATGTATTCCAGATAGATGTCCATGCCAGTATTATAAAGTGAACAAGGGCCGACAATTCCGGATTCCCTTGTCTTTCAAGGCTCTTGACAGAAGACTCTTGACCCATTGTTGGTTAGCCTTAAAAATTCCCGCATCGGAGGTAAGAGCGATGATTGGAACCGATGAATGGGTGAAGGCAATTCGAAAAGACTTTCCTATTTTTGAGCGGAAAGTCAACGGCCATCCCTTGGTTTACTTCGATAACGCGGCCACCACGCAACGTCCCCATTCGGTGATCGAAGCGGTCGATCAGTTCTATCGGACCTATAACGCCAATGTCCACCGGGGGGTACACACCCTGGCGGCAGAGGCGACCGAGGCCTATGAAATGGCCCATAAAAAGGTCGCTAAATTCATCCATGCAAAACGATGGCGTGAAATTGTTTTTACTCGAAACGCCACGGAGGCCCTGAACCTCGTTGCTTATGCCTGGGGGCTCCATCGCCTGAAACCCGGAGACAACATCGTCACAACGATCATGGAACATCACTCGAATCTCGTTCCTTGGCAAAAGGTGGCGAAGTGGACCGGCGCTACTCTACGGGTTGCAGACGTGACCGAGGAAGGCCGCTTGAACCTGGACCATCTCCGCTCCCTCATTGACGAGCATACCAAAGTAGTTGCCGTCACCAGCGTTTCTAATACCCTGGGAGTCGTGAACCCGATCCCCGAGATTGCGCGTTGGGCCCATGAGGTCGGTGCGATTGTTGTCGTTGACGGAGCCCAGGGAGTCCCCCATATCCCCACCGATGTTCAGGCCTGGGATGTGGACTTCTTGGCAGCCTCCGGTCATAAGATGCTTGGCCCTACAGGTATTGGATTCCTGTACGGGAAAGAGGATCTTCTCGAAGAGATGGAACCGTTTCTGTTTGGTGGAGAAATGATTCGGGAAGTTTGGGTGGATCGGGCGACCTGGAATGAATTGCCATGGAAGTTTGAGGCGGGGACACCCAACATCGCAGGGGGCATCGGCCTGGCCGCTGCAGTGGATTACTTGATGCAAATCGGAATGGAAAACATCGAGGCGTATGAGCGGGAATTGACCGCCTATGCCCTGGAACGGCTCAAAGAGGTCCCGGGCATCGTTCTCTATGGACCCGACTCGGCCGAGGATCGGGTCGGCGTGCTCTCCTTCAATCTGGGCGAGATCCATCCCCACGATGTCGCTTCCATCTTGGATTACCACGGGATCGCCATCCGATCGGGCCATCACTGTGCCCAGCCGCTCATGCGGCGGTTGGGCATGGAAGGCGCAGCACGAATCAGCCTCTATTTTTATAACACCAAAGAGGAAATTGACCTCGCCGTCGAGGTCCTTCACAAGGCCCTCGAAATCTTTGCGTGATCGCGAGGGGGACCCATGGATCAGGACCTCCTTCGGGAACTCGAAAAACGGCTCGACGAGATCTGGGAGGACCATGTCCTCCGCCCCTTAGAAACCCTCGTTTCCATCCCCACCGTCTCTGCCCGAAGCCAAGGCCTCGTTGAAGGGGCTCAGGCCGTTGCGGACCTTGCTCGGGCTGTGGGCTTCCAGCCGAGGATCGTGGAGGTCGAAGGCTCTGCCCCCTTCGTTTTGGGAGCAATGGATGCCGGTGCGTCCCAGACACTTCTGCTTTACAACCATTTCGATGTTCAACCGGAAGATCCCGTGGATCTCTGGGATTCTCCGCCGTTTTCCTTGACCCAAAGAGAAGGAAAACTTTACGGTCGGGGCGTTGCGGACGACAAGGGACATATCGTGGCCAGGCTTGCGGCCGTTCGCATCGCTCAGGATGTGCTGGGGAAACTCCCTCTCAACATCCGCCTGCTCATGGAAGGGGAAGAGGAAGTGGGGAGTATCCACATGGCCCAACTGTTAGACACCTATGAGGAAGATGTCCGGGCCGATTTTTGTCTCTGGGAGTCGGGCTCCGTTGGACCCGACGGCCGCCCTGAACTTTACATGGGAATGAAGGGGATCCTGACCCTCGAGTTGGTCGCCCGGGGCCCTCAACGGGACCTCCATTCTTCTGTGGGCGTCATCGTTCCCAATCCCCTCTGGAGGCTGGTCCAGTTTCTGGCGGCCCTGAAAGATGAACAGGAAAAAATTCAGATCCCGGGTTTTTATGATGCGGTGGTCCCTCCGACGGAGGCAGACCGCTCTGCGGTCCAGGGCATCCCCTTAGAAATCGTGCAGACCTGGCATCAAGAGTGGGGGGTTGCGACCTTCTTGACGGGTGTGGATGGCCATGCGGCGATCCTCCGATTGCTTTTTGAACCGACGATCAATATCAACGGGATCCATGGTGGGTACGGCGGACCAGGCTCGAAGACCGTGTTGCCTGCCACTGCGACGGCCAAACTCGATATCCGACTGGTCCCAAATCAAGACCTCAAGGACATCTTCCGAAAGTTTGTTGCCTTTCGAGACCAACTCGGCTTTCGCGACATCGAGGTTCGGGCAGTGAGCGGTCAGGAAGGGCCGGCCCGAACCCCCCTGGATGACCCCTTTGTCCAGCTTGTGGCACAAACCGCGGGGGTGGTCTATCAGAAACCTCCAATCCTCTACCCCATGGTGGCGGGGTCTGGCCCCATGGCCTATGTTCGCAATCGGCTCAAGGTACCCGTCGTGGGCTGTGGGGTGGGCTATCATGGGTCCCGTGCCCACGCGCCCAATGAAAATATTCGGATCCAGGACCTCCGTTTGGGGATCCTTCATGTCGCCTACCTCTTGGCCACATTTTCCTCATAGACATCTTTCTAACTCTTTGATTCTCAAAAAGTTCCGGGGTCGCAATTGCATACGAAAATTGACAAATTGAGGCCCATCTTTTACAATTTTGAAAATGCGATGTTTTGTGGCAATTGACCTGCCTGGTCATTTAAAGAAGAAAGTTGAAAATCATACGCGTCAGATCCGGCAGGAATTCCCGAATTTGAAGTGGGTGGACCCCAAAAATTATCATCTTACATTAAAGTTTTTGGGGGAGGTCAAAGACTCGGTGGTTCCTCAAATTGTGTCGGATCTGGCCGTATCAATTCGTACGTTTTCGCCGTTTGTCTTGCGACTGAAGGGGATGGGTGCGTTCCCTCATCCTCGGCAGGCCCGTGTACTCTGGATTGGGGTCAACGGGGAGACGGAGCAAGCGCGTGCACTCTTTGAGACGATTGAGGACATCGTGGTACGCTATGGGATTCCAAAAGAAAAACGGGGATTCAAAATGCATTTGACGTTGGCTCGAGCACGCCGCCCGGTAGACCTTCGGCACCTGGAGCATTCCCCGGTGCCCGAGGAGACCTTTATGGTTCGAGAAATCGTCTTCTTTCAAAGTGAATTGCACCCCGAGGGTGCCCGATATACCCCGATCCAACGGATGAAACTCCATGGAACAGGACGTTCTTGAACTCGCGAAAGAGGTCTTAACGGAAGAGATCCGCGGTCTGGAACGGCTCCGTGACCGCTTGGGAGATGCGTTTTGGCAGGCGGTGCAGTTGATCAAGAGTCGTAAGGGGCGGGTGATCGTGACCGGCGTGGGGAAGTCTGGGATCGTTGCGAAAAAGATTGCGGCGACCCTGACATCCCTGGGAACCCCTGCGATTTATCTCCACCCCACCGAGTCGCTTCACGGGGATCTCGGCATTGTCGATAAAGACGATGTGGTCCTTGCCGTCTCGAAGAGCGGAGAGTCCGACGAATTCCAGATGTTGATCCCCTTGCTCAAGCGGTGGGGGCTTCCAATTATTGCCATTACGGCAAATCCAGACTCGGATCTGGCCCAACAGGCGGACATCGCGATTTTGATAGACGTTCCGAAAGAGGCCGGGCCGCTGGAAGTGGTCCCGACCGTTTCAACCACAGTGACGATGGCCCTTGGCGATGCCCTCGCTGTGGCCTTGCTTTATGAAAAGGAATTCCGGCTCGAGGATTTCGTGAACTTGCATCCTGGAGGTGCCATCGGGAAAAAACTCTGGTTCCGTGTCCGGGATATGATGCTTACTGGGCCCGAACATGTTCCTGTGGTCCACACAACCTCCAGCATGAAAGAGGTGATTTTGGAAATGACCACGAAGCGAGGAATTACCAGCGTGATCAATGATGCCGGTGAGGTAGTGGGCGTGATTACCGATGGCGACTTACGGCGTCTCCTGGAACGCGTTTCCAATCCTTTTCACCTTAAGGCTCAGGATGTGATGACCACACAGCCCAAAGTGATCGGCCCCGATGAACTTGCTGTTACGGCCGCTCGGAAGATGGAAGAGTATGGGATCACGGCCCTGATCGTGGTCGACGAACAAAGACATCCGATTGGCATCATTCATCTCCATGATCTAATGCGCTCAAGGGTGGTGTAAGATGGGGGGCAAGGGAAAGCCATCTGGAATTTGGATTGCTGTCCTTGTTGTCCTGGTTGCATGTGGGCAGTCCCAGGAACCTGGCACAACAGAAAATCCCCCACCCAAAGAGGAACTCCAGACCGTGCAAATCGTGGAGACCCGATGGGGGAGGCCACAGTGGACCCTCAATGCCGATCGCATCCTCCTGGGGAGCGATACCACTCGAGTCTATCCAGTTCGCTTGACCTTCTACGATGAAGAAGGTCGTGTCTCTTCGCACCTTGTCGCAGATTCCGGGTGGGTCCTGGAAAAGACCCGAGACCTCATCGCCATGGGAAATGTGGTGGTGGTAACCCAAGATAGCACCCGCCTGGTGACCTCCAGTCTCCGCTGGGACAATAAACAACGGAAGATCGAGACCGATCAAGAGGTCACCATTTACAAAAAAGGCCGAGTTCTCAAGGGCAAAGGCTTGGTTTCCGATGCCGCTTTGGAACGGATCGAGATTGAAGGCCAGGTGGTCGGTCATGAAACTCCCCAACGTGGAAAATAGGAAAGAAAAGGACTATACGGACCTGATCGAGCGGATCGCCACCCGTGTGGTAGAGTGGCGGATGTCTGTGCCGGCGATCGTGATCCTGGAAAGCGGAAAACCGCTCTCGTTCGTCGCAAGCCAGGTCATGGTCTTTTTTGAACCGATCGTACAAAGCCTCTTCTCGTTCAGAGATTACCGGGCCTTCTACGAAATGCTGGAAGACCGAGAAAACGTGGAACGGTTGATCCAAGCGATCGAACGCAAGGAAGAAGAGTACGAGAAACGCAGGAGACGAGAGAAGGCTGAAAAACGGAGGAAAAAACGTGCTCAGTAGCCTCTTGATTGTACTCCAGTTGATTTCGGTTCCAGACCTCACCCTGGCTCGAGTCCGTTACGACGGCGGTGGAGACTGGTACAACGATCCCGAGATTTTGCCGAACTTAGCAAAAGAAATCAACCGCAGAACGACCTTGAAGGTTGCAGAAAGTCAGGCCGTGGTGTCTTTGGATCAGCCTGAGATCTTCGAATATCCCTTTCTTTTTATGACAGGCCACGGCAACATTGTGCTGTCCGAGGAAGAGGTCCGGAACCTCCGGAAATACCTCATTCAGGGTGGCTTTCTCTATGCCGATGACGACTACGGGATGGACAAGGCGTTCCGGCGAGAGATGAAAAAGGTCTTTCCCGACCTGGAATGGGTTGAACTCGGCCCCGATCACCCGATTTTCCATACCGTTTATGACCTTCAGCAACTCCCCAAGATCCACGAACACTATCCCGGCCCACCCCACATGTACGCCCTCATCTACAACGGTCGGATCGTAGTCCTTTACACCTACAACACCAATATTTCGGATGGATGGACCCCTCGACATAAGGACCCGCCCGAGAAGCGGGAACAGGCCTTTCAAATGGGAGTGAACATCGTTGTCTATGCTTTATCGTACTGATGCCGATTGGGTGATTGATCGGCTCCGTCAAGTGCCCCGGCTGACGCTGGGGGTCGTGGGCGATTTGATTCTGGACGAGTATCTCTTCGGAGATGTCCGACGCATCTCTCCAGAGGCCCCAGTCCCTATCGTCGAAATTCGAGATCGTACGATCCGTCCCGGCGGCGCCGCGAATGTAGCGCTCAATCTCAAGGCGCTGGGTGCTGAGGTATACCTTTTTGGGGTCATCGGCGATGACCCTGCAGGCTACGAACTCAAAGCCGCTTTACGGGAAGAAAACATCCACCTTGAGGGCCTGTTGACGGACCCCTCCCGCCCGACCACGGTGAAAACCCGTGTGGTTTCCCAGAATCAGCAAATGATTCGCCTGGATAAAGAGGATCCGAGTCCGCTTTCTTCTCCTATAACCCACCAACTGCTGGAGGCATTGACCCATGCGGAGGTCGACCTCGATGCCTTGATCATCCAGGATTACAACAAGGGGACCCTCACACCACCGTTGATCGAGGGAATCCTTCGTCAAAAAGGTCGGTGGTTCCTGGCGGTCGATCCGAAAAAAGAGAACTTTTTCCGTTATCAAGGGGTGCACCTCTTGAAGCCCAATTTTCGAGAGGCCAGAGAGGCCTTGGGAGCAGTGGGAGAGACGGCTTCGGTCACGAAACTCGCCGATGTCATCATGGAACAGTTGGCACCCGAAGTCCTGGTCATTACCCTTGGCAAGGAGGGGATGGCCCTGTATACCCCGGAGGATGCCTATCACATTCCTGCCCGTTCTGTGGAAGTCTATGATGTCACCGGGGCGGGAGATACGGCAATAGCCTTTTTAGTTCTGGGCTTTTTGATCGGCTTGCCCCCAGAGTCGGCGGGGCTTTTGGCGTCCCTTGCAGCGGGCATCGAAATCCAGAAATTTGGCGCAGCCCAGGTCTCCCTGGAAGAACTGATTCCTGTGATCCAGGAAGAATGGCAGGACCTGGCGCAAAAGATTCGAATTCACCATAAACAAGGGGGGAGAAACCGATGAAGTATCCCTATGCAGAACCCTACAAAATCAAGATTGTGGAGCCGATTCGACCCATCTCCCGGGACGATCGGGTCAAGGCGTTGGAAAATGCCTACTTCAATACGTACCGACTCCGGGAGGAGGAGGTCTACCTCGATTTCTCCGACAGCCGTGGACATATCGCCATGTCCCATGGCCAATGGGGCGGGCTGATGGTCGGCGATGAAGCCTACGCAGGGAGCGTCAATTTCGATCACATTGCGAAACAAGTTCACCGCCTCTTCGGCAAAAAGTTCGTGGTCCCTACACACCGGGGTCGCGGAGCTGAACACCTGACCCTCCTGATCCTTACTGACGAAGGCCAAAAAGTCCTCGGCAACACCCCGACCCCTACCCTTCTAAACCTCATCCGTCATTACGGCCGCCAATACGAAGATCTTTCGATCCCCCAGGCTCGGGATCCCTACGATCCGTACCCCTTCAAAGGGGACATAGACCTGGAGCGCCTGGAAGAACGGCTTCATCAAGATCCAACCGTGGCTTACGTCCTTTATAACACCTCGTCGGTGTTCAACGGCGGACAGCCTTTTTCCATGGAAAATTTCCTGAAAGCGGCCGAACTGGCCCATGAGAAAGGCATCCCCATTGTAGTGGATGCCACCGCGATCTTCTCGTCCGCCGTCATCCTCAAGGAGCAGGAGAAACTCAAAGAGTCCCTCTGGGACATCGTTTTGAAGATCTCGAAGGCCGCAGACGTCGTGTACCTCTCCACCCGCGAGGATTTGACGTGCCATGCCGGTGGCCTGCTCATGACCGATCAGGTGGAACGCTATGTCGATGCCCGGAGCCTGGTCGTGGTCTTTGAGGGCCTCCATACCTATGGCGGCCTGGCGGGGCGTGACATGGAAGCGATCGCCGTTGCCATGGCAGAACTCAATGAGGACGAGTTGTTGTTCCGAAGGAGGACCCTCCTGGACTTGGCCGATCGGATCCGAAAACTCGGCTATCAGATCTATGAACCGGTCGGAACCGCCGGGGTGATGTTGGACGTCTCTTTCTTACGACGGGGCAAATATCCCGCCCATTCACTCTCTGCAGCGATTTATCTCGCCTCCGGGCTCCGCGGTGGACCCCGGGGGGAGTACCTGGGCTTCTTTGTGCCCCGACGGGCGTATACCTCGCTCCATCTGGACTATCTGGTGGAAGCCTTGGAAAAGGCCAAAGATATCCTGGATGTCCCCAGCCTGGAACCGATCGAGGAACATCCGACCATGAACGACGAGTTGGCACGGTTCCGCCCGAGTCGGGAGTTCCCCCTGGAAGCCCACCCCTTTATCGTCCAACCTGAGCCCTACAAAATCAAAGCGATTGAGCCCTTGGTCATCCCCTCCAAATCCCGAAGAGAAAAGGCAATTGAGGAGGCCGGATGGAATACCTTCCTGCTGAAATCCCGGGATGTGTACATCGACTTCCTGACGGATTCGGGAACCTCGGCCATGGATTCTGCACAGTGGGCAGAGATGATGCGAACGTCCGAAGCCTTGGGATACTCGGAAGCCTACGAGTTCTTCGTCAAAACCATCCAGGAAATTTACGGATTCCCCTATGTCATCCCGACCCATCAGGGCCGTGCTGCAGAGCACGTGCTGAACCAGATTCTCGTCAAGCCCGGCCAATATGTCGCGAACAATATGTACTTTACGACCTCCCGGGAACATCAGGAACGAGCGGGCGGCGTGTTTGCAGACGTGGTCATTGACGAGGCTCATGAGCCGACGGTCCGCCACCCCTTCAAAGGGAACATTGACAAGGAAAAACTCATCAACCTCATTAAAGAAGTCGGCCCTCAACAGGTGGCGTATGTCCGGATGGAGTTGAACATGAACATGGGCGGGGGACAGCCGGTCTCGATGGACAACGCACGGGAAATCAGCGAGATTTGCCATGAGTTCGGCATCCCCCTGGTATACGACGCTACCCGCGCGGCCGAGAACGCCTACTTCATCAAGGTCCGCGAACCCGGGATGCAGGAGTTCTCACTTCAGGAGATCTTCCAGCAATTGATGTCTTACGCCGATGCGATTACCGTCAGTGCAAAGAAAGACCTCCTCGTCAATATTGGGGGCTTTATCGCGCTCCGCGACCGGAAACTCTACGAGAAGATGGAACGGTTCATGGTGATCTTTGAGGGGCATCCTGGCGACGGAGGACTGGCGAAGCGGGATCTCGTGGCCATGGCAGTCGGTGCACGGGAGATGCTGGACTTTGATTACCTGCGACACCGGATTGGACAGGTAGAATACTTGGCTCGGCGGCTCCTGGAAGCCGGTGTCCCGATTGTCGAACCCCCGGGCGGCCATGCCGTCTACCTTGATGCCAAACGCTTTTTACCTCACATCCCCCAAGACCAGTTCCCGGCCCAAAGACTGGCAGGCGAGATCTATGTGGAGTCCGGCGTTCGGACCATGGAGCGGGGGATCGTCTCGGCCGGCCGGGATCCCCGGACCGGCAAGCACAAATTCCCGAAACTCGAACTCGTCCGCATTACCATCCCGCGCCGCGTCTATACCCAACTCCATCTGGATGTGGCTGCAGACGGCATCATCTCGGTCTATGAGCGGCGACATGAGATTAAAGGCCTGAAAATGGTCTTCGAACCGCCCACGTTGCGGTTCTTTACCGCTCGGTTCAAACCTCTCGAATGAGCCTTCCTCGGATGACGGCTCCAGCCCAGGTCATCGGCCTCCTGCTGGTAGGGATCCTTTTGGGGGCCTCCCCTCTGATGGCCCAAGAGGCATCCCAGCCGTCCACCGCGTTGCCGACGAAAAGTGTTCGACGAGCCGTATTGCTCTCCCTGGCTCTGCCCGGTGGTGGCCAGTTTTACCTGGGGCACCCGTTGCGAGGAACCGTATTCGCCGCGACCGAGTTGACCTTTCTGGGCTTGGCCGCGTGGAAATACCGGACCTATCAAGAGACTCAAGCCCCAGAGGACCTTCAGAGTGCCTTTGGCGTCTTCATCCTGTTCGTAGGGACCTGGGCCTTTTCCGCTGCAGACGCTTATGTCTCCGCGAACCTTTATGGGTACAAACAAAAGATCCGGATGGTGCTGCAAGAGAACACCATCGGGATGCTCTGGGAGGTGCCCATGCCATGAAGGACCGTGAGACCCATGAAAAATACATGCAGTTTGCGTTGGAATTGGCGCGGGCTTACAAGGGGCGGACTGCACCGAATCCGACCGTGGGGGCGGTGGTCGTTAGACAAGGTCGCATCGTTGGGTTTGGTGCCCACCGGGGGAAAGGACATGAGCATGCGGAGGTCGTGGCCTTAAAGGAGGCCGGCGAACTTGCGCGGGGCGCGGATCTCTATGTCACCTTAGAGCCCCACTCTTTCCACGGGACCACACCACCCTGTACCGAGGCCATCAAAGAGGCGGGGATCCAACGGGTCATCGTTGCGACCCGGGACCCCCATCCCCGCGTGAAGGGGGAAGGGATCCGGATTTTGCGTGAAGCCGGGATCGAGGTCATCGAAGGCGTCTTAGAAGCGGAAGCCCGTGCCTTGAACGAGGCGTACTTTAAGTTTCACGAAACCGGGATGCCCTGGGTCACGGTGAAAATTGCTGCAACCCTGGATGGCTGGATCGCCGAACCCTCAGGCCACGCACGCTGGGTGACTTCTCCAGAGGCCCGAAGGTTTGTCCATCAACTCCGCGGCGAACACGACGCGATTCTTGTCGGCGCTGAGACCGTACGGATCGATGATCCCTCGTTGACCGCCCGGGAAGTCTTTGCGTATCGACAGCCCACCCGCTTGATTCTGAGTCGTTCTTTGGCCTTTCCTGAACAAGCCAAAGTTTTCCAAGGGATCGCACGAACCATTGTGATCTCGGAAAAGGCAGGGCCAGTCCCCGAAGGGGTGGTCCTCTGGCGGATTGAACCCATGGATTTTGAAACGATTTTACAACGCTGCGCCTCTGAAGGGATCCAGAGTGTCCTTGTTGAGGGCGGAGCGCAAGTCTTCGGCGAAGTCCTGGCCTCAGGGCTCTGGGATCGACTCATCGTGATGATTGCTCCGAAACTCCTGGGGGAGGGGCTGCCCATGATCCAGGGCTGGGCTCGGAGCCTGGATGATCCGGCAATCGGGATCCTGGAAAAGACCGAAATCCTGGGACCCGATGTGGCCCTGTTTTATCGAAACCCTATGGCTTCCAGTTCCTCAGCCGCGGAAAGCCCTGGAAGTCCCTCGCAACCCCTACGGTAAAAGACGTGTAATCGATGCTGTGAGGGGCAGAAAAGTGGGCCAATCCAATCGTGATGGCGGTCTTGTCTCGATGCACCGCGGCCCAAAAAGAGGCCTCTTGAACCAGGCCGTCCCATGAGGATTGGAAGAGGGCATGGCGGATCGCAAACGTAAGTAAGGCAGAACCCTTCCGAAGGTCCCATAAGACCATTTGCGTAAAAAGCGGGAATCCCACGGAAAGTTTGTATGCCCAGGCCCCGAGATGGGGCATTCTATTCCCTATTTTGGCAGAAAAGGCAAAGGAGCCATTCGGAAGTGCATAAAAATGGGGCGCAGGGGAGGCATAGATGCCCGTCACCCCAAGAGTCCAATCCACCCCTAAGGAAAAATTGGGGGAAAACGCCTTGTAGAAATTCCCCGAGAACTTTGAGGGGACCGCCACAAAGGAAACCGCGGGATACGAGAATCTCTCGGTACAAGAGGTGACGTCATATGCCCGGCCGGCCCCAAGGGAAATAGACCCCCCAACAGAGCCATAAACCCCTGGTTCAATGGTTGCGCGTTCATAAGGCACGGGAGAGGCACAGTAATAGAGTCCAATCGCAAGAAGAAAATACTTTCGGAAGCCAGACATCTTTCGTAACCGACGGTTCTCAAGCCTATTTCCATCTCCAGCCGAGCCCGCCGGAAATAAAGGTATACGAATCCCCACTGGCTTCAGATGCATGGCCGACCCCAAAGGAGATGGACGTTTTATCTCGATGCACGGTAGCCCACAGCGAGAGTTCTTGAGAGAGTTGGCCCTGGTCAGAGCCAAAGATTGCCTGTCGGAGCGCCAGGGTCACCCGTTCCGGTCGGCCGAATCCGAGGAGAAGGGCCTGGGTCACTGGAGGGGCACCGAGTCCGAGTTGATAAGCCAGGGCTTGGTTCCCCAGTCGTGTCCCGAGTCTCAAGAAGGCACTTCCTCCCAGGACCGGAACCACGCCGCTGCCCCCATCCTGAACTACAAGGCCGCCTCCTCCAAGCCCAAGATTGACCCCGAGGGCCATCCCGAACCCGCCCCCGCGGGTCGCCTTCCCGTAGCCCAACTCTGCACCCAGTGTACTGAAGGCTCCGACATACCTCGATTCCGTCGTTACACTCTGTTGCCCACAGGATGTGCTCGTGACGATCTTCCCGGATACCGCTGTTCCAGAAATTCCATAGACTCCATAAAGCCCTTGGGGGATGGAAGCCCGTTGGTAGGGCACTGGGGTGGCACAGTAATACATCCCGATCGCAACAAGGATGAGCCATTTTAAGTGTTTCATTGGTTCCTCCTTGATGGTTTTTCCGGATGGTCTTGTGTGCCGATCACGCATACAATTAAAACATGCGTATCGGCGTATTTCAATTCTCACCCATTTTTGGCCAAAAGGCAACCAATCTTGACCGGATTGCCCAAGCGCTTCCGGAAAATCCATCATTGGATGTCTTTGTCGCGCCAGAATTGGCAACCACAGGCTATACCTTCCTGTCCAAGGAAGAGGTGGAGGCGGTTGCAGAGCCGATTCCCGAGGGGCCGACCTCCCAAAGACTCCTGAACCTGGCAAAGGAGACCGAG
>WFXO01000012.1 GCA_015490555.1 Caldifarciminota bacterium
CAGAGGCCAGTCCCGAACTCCAGGAACTCCGTGACTTAGCACACAACAGCAAGAGCCACCTCCTCCAGTTAGAACAACAGGAGCGAGAACGGACCGGCATCCCAAACCTCCGGATCGGCTTCAACAACGTCTTTGGCTATTACATCGAGGTGACTAAGGCCCATTTGCATCGGGTGCCTGCGCATTACATCCGGAAACAAACGCTGGTCAATGCCGAACGGTTCATCACCCCGGAACTGAAAGACTTGGAAGCCCGGATCCTCTCTGCCGAGGAACGTGCCCGGAAATTGGAGTTGGAGTTATGGAATGCCCTTCGGGGTCGGATCTTGGAGCACACTCAGGCGGTCAAGGACCTCGCCAGCCGCATCGCGGAACTGGATTTCTACCAGGCGTTGTCCACCGTCGCCCGGAAGAGAAAATACACCCGTCCAGAGATCCGGGAGGACGGGGTCCTGGAGATCGAAGAAGGCCGACATCCCATGGTGGAGGCAATGAGTCCGGAACCTTTCATCCCTAACGACACCAAGATGAACCTCACGAGCCACCGGATCTACATCCTCACAGGCCCGAATATGTCCGGAAAATCCACGTACCTCCGGCAGGTTGCGCTGATCGTGCTCATGGCCCAAATCGGGTCCTTTGTTCCGGCCAAACATGCGAAAATCGGCATTGTAGACCGGATCTTTACCCGGATTGGGGCATCTGACGACCTGGCCCGGGGCGTCTCCACATTCCTGGCCGAGATGGTTGAAACGGCTCAAATCCTTCGAAATGCGACGGAACGCAGTTTGATCATTCTTGATGAGGTCGGGCGCGGGACCTCTACCTATGACGGCTTTGCCATCGCCTGGGCTGTCGTCGAGTACATCCTGAAACGGATCGGAGCCAAGACGCTGTTTGCGACCCACTATCATCAACTCAGCCAGCTCGGGAAGCGGTTCCCCGGGGTCCAAAACTACACCCTCCAGGTTAAGGAATGGGAAGGCAAAGTCGTGTTCCTCCGAAAAGTCGTTCCCGGAGAAACGGACCGGAGTTATGGCATTCATGTGGCACAACTGGCCGGGGTGCCGGAAGAAGTGGTAATCCGGGCGCGAGAAGTCCAGGAAGATCTGGAACGAGAGGGGATCATTCGGACCCGGCTCACCCAACTGTCGCTTTTCGATCCACCCCCGTCTCGCCGACCTGACAAACTCCGCAAGATGTTGAAAGAGTTAGACCTTGATGGATTGACCCCCCGGGATGCTTTAAACTTTCTGTACCGCTTAAAAGAGGAAGTCGAGCAAGAATGATCCAGTTCCTGAAGAAGTTCCTTCGATTTTGGGGCAATGAAGTCGCGGTAGATCTCGGAACCGCTCACACTTTGGTTTATATCAAGGGGGAGGGGATCGTCCTGAATGAGCCGTCCGTCGTCGCGGTGGACCAAACGACCGGGAAGGTCCTGGCCGTCGGTGAAGAAGCCAAGCGGATGCTCGGCAAGACCCACCAGGGAATTTTAGCCAAGCGCCCCATGAAAGACGGCGTCATTACGGACTTTGAACTCGTTCAGGAGATGCTCTATACCTTCCTTGCCCGGATCATCAAACACAATCTCTGGGCCAACCCCCGTGCACTCATTGCCGTCCCTTCCGGTGTGACAGAAGTCGAACGACGTGCGGTCCGGGACTCGGCGGCCAGCGCCGGTGCCCGGGAAGTGATGCTGGTTGCGGAGCCGATCGCCGCCGCGGTCGGCATCGGACTCCCCATCGAGGAACCCACCGGAAACATGATCGTGGATATCGGCGGAGGCACGACCGAGATCGCGGTCATTGCCCTCTCAGGTATCGTGACCAATTCTTCCATCCGGGTGGCTGGGGATGAGATGGATGAGGCCATTGTCCAGTTCATCCGGGAGAAGTACCGGATCGAAATCGGCCAACAGACCGCCGAACAAATCAAAATCCAAATTGGGAATGTCTTCCCCTTAGAAGAAACTCGCCATATGGAGGTTCGGGGACGGGATCTGGTCACCGGGACCCCTAAAACCATTGAAGTCACCTCGAACGAGATCCGAGAAGCACTCCAACCGGTGGTTCTCCAGATTGTGGATGCGATCAAACGGGCGCTGGAAAACACGCCGGCAGAACTCGTCGCAGATGTCATCGATCGGGGCATCTATATGACGGGTGGGGGAGCCCTCCTGAGAGGCCTGGATAGCCTCATTAAAGAAGAGACCAACCTCCCGGTTCGTGTTGTAGATAACCCTCTCGAGTGTGTGGCCCTGGGTGCGGGGAAAATCCTCGAAGAGATTGACCATTACCGGAATGTCCTGATTCAGTCGAAGGTCCCCTCCTTGAGTCGATGACCGCACGGGGCCGCACCCTCGGTGTTTCTCTCCTTCTCGCTGCTCTGTTCCTGATCCCAAGGGTTCGGATGGGGACCAGCCAGGTACTCCTGAGAACGGTGTACGCGCCCATCCTCGCAACGGAAGCGTGGTGGGCAGAAACCATGACTCTCCGCCAGCAATACCAAAAGTGGCTCCGTGCATGGGTCTCTTTGAACCCTCAACTCCAACAGCAAGCATGGGCCCACCTGGATTCCCTTTGGCTCCATCCACCCCCCAAGAACCTGGGCGTCGTTGCACGAATTTTGGCTTTTGATCCCATGGGCATCCCTACGCAGATCCTGATCAACCGAGGCGCGAGGGATGGGATCCGGTACGGTTCTGCCGTGGTAGATGCCCAAGGCCTGGTCGGGAAAGTGACCCAGGTGACACCGAGAGAAAGCTGGGTCTTGACCGTTTATCATCCGGACTTTCGTGCGGGAGTGGTTGTGAAGCGGAGCGGGATCCTGGGGGTGCTCCAAGGAGGCTGGCATCCCGTAGTGCAGTATATGCCCGCTTGGGCAGATGTCCGACCCGGCGATACCCTTTGGACCAGTGGGATTGGGGACCTGATTCCACCCGGACTCTTTGCGGGGATTGTCGTATCGGTGGATACCCTGGAGACCAACCCCTTCTTTTTGAAGGTTCGGTGTCGTCCCGCCTATGACTATTCACGAACCGGTTTGGTCCTCGTGTTGCCCCGTCTGGAAACGCGTGCGGAACGCGCGGACTCCCTCCAGGCCGAGCACGGGGACCTCGGCTTCCGGCGGGAACAGCCCGAAAACCGCGGAGCCACTTCCCGATAGAAGGGCCGCCCATGCCCCGGCATCGAAAAGCCGCTGTTTCAACTCCAGAAGTTCTGGATATTCCCGAAAAACCACCCGTTCAAAGTCGTTCGATAGGGCCTGCTGAAGTTCCCGAGGATTCCCTTCGCGGAGAGCCATGAGGACCTTTTGGAGACGTTCTCGGGCCTCTTCCTCCGGGGTATAGGCACGGGCTTCCCGGAGCCTTTGGTAGGCCCATGAGGTGGCAATCTGCAGTCCTGGAACCAGGAGGAGGACCCCGTAAGAGGGGAGGGAGGGAACCGGCTCCAATCGGTCGCCTAAGCCGGTCCCGACGGCGGTGGGCCACCCAGAGACGAAAAAGGGAACATCGGCACCAAGGGTTCGAGCCAGTGGAAGGAGATTCTCCTCAGAAAGCCCGAAGTGTGTGCCCAAGACCCGGAGGACAGTCCCGGCATTGGAAGAGCCACCTCCCAACCCGGCACCGATCGGGATATGTTTTTCGATCCGTACCTTGAGATTCAGGGACCGAGCGATTTTCTCGCTCAAAACCTGGATCGCCCGGTAGACCAAATTTTCTTGGTCTTGCGGCCCATAAGGAAGACAAACGACCCGGAGACCCCCTTGTGGGGATGTCCGGATGAAGATCAGATCGGAGAGGTGAATCTTCTGAAAGAGGGTGACGAGATTGTGGTAGCCATCTTCGCGGGGGCCGGTCACCCAGAGCCCCAGGTTGATTTTGGCCGGCGAGGAAACGACGAGGTTCAAGGGGCCCACGTCCACTGGAGTCCGTAGACGAGTTGGCCAGGACGGAGCGTTGAGGAGGTCACGAAGGGGGTAGCCCTGAACGATGCACGTGCGAGTGAGCCCTGGGGCTTCCGAAAGGCCTGATAGAGCCTCCAGGTCAACCCGAGATCCGTGGCCAGGAAGAGGATGGGATAGGACCGCCAATAAAGGTCAGACCCAAGGAGAACTCCGACCCCGGCGGTGACTCCATGCGCTAGGTACGGTACAAGGGCATTGAGGAGCGCACCACTGACCGAGAGGTCGTATCGGACGGAAAGTTGTTGTGCAAAGAACTGGGCACTGACCTGCCCGATCAGCGAGGTTGCCAGAAGCATTTTGCGAGAGACCCGATCCCCGAAGAGGAAGGTGAGGAGGGCAGGCCCGAACTCTCCTCCGATGATGGAAAGCCTCAACTCGAATAGGGCGTCCCCGAGCGTCAAGGAAGGCGTTTTCCGAGACAAAACAAGAGCCGTATATCCCTCCAAGAGGGAGACGCTTGCGGCCAGACGTGAACGTGATGCACCGGAAAGGCCAAGAGAGAAAATGTCCGACAGGAGAAAGGCATGATAAAACCCATAAAGATGGGAATTGACTTTGCGTTGCATGAGGCCTGGTCCCAGGGCCCAGCGACGAGCAAGGGTTCGATCCAGAAGGTTCTCTGCAACACTCACGGGGAACACCCCACGGAGACTCTGGAACAGCATCGAACCATGGAATGCACCCAGCACGCCACCGGAGAAGCCACCCCATGCCTCCCCTGCAGACACCCTGCGATTTCGAGTCTCCAACCAGTGGATGCCAAACCATGTGAAGGGCATGAAGAGTCCGATGGCCGCATTTGCCGTCGGTTCGGAAAGCCTCAGAAAGGCAGGGAAACTCCAGGAATAAATCGAGATCCCCAGTAGGGTCTGCCCAATGAGGTATCCGACCCGGTGAGAGGGCTGCAAAACCATCGGTGGGATTTCTGCACCCTGTGTGAAAGCCCGCCATTGTTCGGGGGTGAGGGGAAGCATATCCTTGTGATCCGGATACCAGGCTTCAATCCAGTACGTCCCCTGAGGATCCTGGAAAATGAAGATTGTGTCCGGCCGCCCTTCAAAGAGTCGATAGACTTTCGGGTAGAGGGTTTGTGAGATCTCTACTTTTTCCCAGGATTCCTTTCCTCCATGGGCCGTGAGCAGCACACCAATCAGGAGAATGGCCCCCATGCCTCACACTCCTTTTGGGGGTCATTATACACGCTCTCGCAGAGCGTTGGGGAGGCCCGGAATGCCCGAGGGCTTAAGAAGATGGATGCACCGATTGGATCTTTTGCCGGATTTTGTGAGCCAGGTGGTCTAACTGTTCTTCATCCGGGAGCCCGACCAGCACCACTTCGCCATCCATGACCAAGGTGGGCACCGCGCGGACCCCGTAGGCTTCTGCAAGCCGACAGCAGGACCCATCCCGACATTCACTGGCCCGGTGCACTTCCAACGAGACCCCCTCGGGCAAAATATGCCGGACCATGACCTCTGTACGATCGCACAGTTTACAATCGGCCCGAAACAACTCCACCTTCATGGCTTACCTCCGAACAAACCCTTCATTTTGATCCTTCAGCAGGTCCTGGGAGCAGTGTCAAAAGTTTCAGCGCATTTATTCGATGCGGGTCCACTAAAATCCCCTGCATTGCATCATCTTCAATGACTTTGATCCCCTTCTGAGTGCGGAGAGAGTCCGACAGATCATCGATCCGGATGGGGAAATAGACCCATGCCGGGTATCCGAATCGAGCGGTCGCCTCCACCAAGTCCGTCACCGTCGCCTTTTCCGGATCAAAGGTGACCCAGGCTTCGGGCGGTTTGAGGGAAACCTTGACCTTTTTCACCCCGTCCACCTTTTGTAAAGCCCGCTTCACCGTAAAGACACATCCGGAACAGGTCATGTTGTCTACTTTGAGAACCAATGAAATGGGCTCAGCGGCCCATGTGACCCCGACAAGGAGAATCATGCTCAATAGTTTGTGCATCGTTCACCTCCAGGTTGCATAGAGTTGGAGTCCTAACGGACCAAACGTTGAAATGAGTAAAATGATGGCACCGATCCAGAGACTGACGAGGCGGACCTTTGCCGCGCGGGGGACCTCACAGGCCCCCTCTTCACATGCCTTCTGGAGTTGCCGATGCCTGAGGAACCCGAGGAGTAAAGCGAGCCAGGCCCCTGCCAGGAGGAATGGGCGAAAGGGCTCAAATCGGCTCAATTGTCCAACCCAGGCACCTCCAACGCCCAGGGTCACCAATAAGGCTGGACCCAGGCAACACACCGACGCTGCCAATCCCGCCACCACGGCGGTTCCAACATATCCTGCAATCTTCTTCATCTCGACCTCCTCATGCACAACAACTCAACTTGTGAACATCCATTGCAAAGGTCTGAGCAGCCAGCCGCAGGCTCTCCGCATAGGTGAGATAGGGGGCATAACTCTCCACAAAGTCCTGGACGGTGAGCCCCGCCAGGAGGGCGAGATGGGCGGCATAAATGACCTCTCCCGCATGAGGCGAGACAATATGAACGCCCAGGAGCCGGCCCGTAGAATCGGCAATCATCTTCACAATGCCCTCCCGGTCTTCGACCCTCGCCCGTGCCACCGGACTCAGGTCCATGACCGTTGTCTGGATCTCGATGCCCTGTTCCTTCGCCTGGGTCTCCGTGAGTCCCACAGATGCGACCTGAGGGTCTGTAAAGATGACCCGTGGAGCAGTGGTGGGATCAAAGGGCTTGTTGCCTCCAAGGGCATTTTCGGCTGCAATTCGTCCCATCCGAGAGGCAAGATACACAAGCTGCGGGTGAGGGGTGACATCGCCGGCGGCATAGATGTGGGGATTCGTCGTCTGAAGTTGGGTGTTGACCCGAATGAATCCCCTGTCGTCCCGTTCGACCCCCGCGGCTTCCAGGTTCAGTGCCTCTGTGTTGGCTTTCCGCCCGGTTGCCACCAGAATCTCGTCTACATCGATCGGCTCCAGAGCATCCTGGCAGAGGATGCGTTTGCCCTGTGAAGTTTTCTCCACACAGCGAATGCGGATGTTTTCGAGCACGCGGATTCCTTCCTTTTCAAGGTGTTCACGGAGGACCTCGCTGACGATTTCTTCTTCAAAGGGAGCAATCCTGGGTTGTGCTTCGATCAGGGTGACATGGCTCCCCAGGCGCGAGAAAGCCTGGGCGAGTTCCAGCCCCACGGCATTGGCGCCAATTACCGCCAGCCGACGGGGGACCGCCCGAGCCTCTAATGCCTCCGTGCTGGTCCAGTACCCGACTTCGTTCAGACCTTCGATGGGAGGGACCCAGGGGCGGGCGCCCGTGGCAATGATGGCTTTTTGGAATGAGAGAACCGTTCCGTCAACTTCTACTTCAGATGGTGAAATGAACCTTGTGATCCCCTGTTTCACGGTCATACCCCATGCGTCCGCAACATCCTGATATTTTTCCTTCAGGAGCGTCTGAATCAGGGCGTCTTTTGCATCTTGAAGTGCCGATAAGTCCGCCGTGTGCTCACAGGGTGCAATACCCGATGGGGGTTGGGCACAGGCATGGAGAATTTCTGCCCGATGGATTAGAAACTTGCTCGGGACACAGCCGATATTGACACAGGTTCCCCCAAACCGGGGACCGGAAATCATGGTGACTTCTGCGCCCAGTTCACGGGCACGTATCGCAGCAGCAAATCCTGCGGAGCCAGATCCGATCACCAGAAGGTGGCCAGGTTTTTCTTCTTTGGAATCCGTGGGGTCAGGCTCAATTGCGATCGGGGTATAGCCGACCTTACGAATCGCATCTTTCAGGACCTCCGGTGGCTTATCGGTTTCCACTTCTGCCACGCCCTGGCGATAGGAGACCCTTAAGACTGTTGCGCCGGTCTTTCCCAGGGCCTTAGCAACGGTGGTTTCGCAGTAGGTACAGGTCATGCCTTGAATCTTGATCCGGAATCGTCTCATCCCCCCCTCATGTATTTTTTGCCAGAATGGCGATAAGTTGGGTAAGACGTTGGAGGAGGGCATCGGGATCATCCGCCTCTTGCCGCATACACGTACGGACACAGGTGGTGAGGTGTTCTTCCGCGATCTTGGCAGCGAGTTGGGCAGCGGCACCCTTGACAGAGAGAATCAGCAAAATGAGGTCATCCGCACAGACCCCTGATTCAATCTGTTTCCGAATCGCCCTGATCTGCCCTTCCAGGCGTGCCACCCGATTCAGCAACGCCTTCTTCGTGTCTTCGTCTAAGTATGTCACCAAGGTGGTATCACTCATTGTTCACCTCCATATACCCGATTCCATATACCCATGGGGGTATTATAGGGGTTGGGGTATATGGAATCAAGGGGAATGTAACGTGTTTCTCAGGGATATGTGGCCAGGAAGTTGCTTCTCAAATCCCTGAAAACGCCTATATAGAACTGAAGACGGGAGGGATCAAAGTTCTCCCAGTTTAAAACTTTTGTAAATCGAATCCACCCGATAAGCCCAAGGGTTTTGGTCATGTACTTTGCCACACCCAACTGGACGCTGAAGCCAGGACGGGCGTCCGTCATTTTGGCAGGTGTATCCCCGAAAGGTCCCCATGTATAAGACCACAAAGTATGCCATGAAATCCCTCCACCTACCATCACTTTAAAGTCGGGTCGCATCCGTATCTCCTGCAGAGCATCGACTCCAAGGAACAAATCCTGAAATGAAATGCTCTCTTCGGGATATTCGGGGATCATGGTCGGAACAACCACCTTTTTCCCCATGTTGTAGCCACCTTCGAATAAAAACAAAAAGTCATTTTTGATTTTTCTCCTGACGATAG
The DNA here is from genome assembly GCA_015490555.1 of Caldifarciminota bacterium. Classification (GTDB taxonomy): domain Bacteria; phylum Hydrothermota; class Hydrothermia; order WGAB01; family WGAB01; genus S141-55. Next base: position 8,756 of record WFXO01000012.1, read on the forward strand.
GCCATCCACCAACGAAGATGTTGAATTCAGGAGAAAGGGGGCGATAGTTGAGTTCAAAAGACTTATTCACCCACTGTCCTCCCCCCACGACAAAGCCTTGGTAAGGGAAAATGCTCACCACACAGAGCAAAATGCCACCCATGAGTTACCTCGTGAGAAAATAATCAACCAATGACAAGGCATAGACGACCGAGGCACCAAAGAGGGAGATCCTCGATCCCTGCCTGGCATACATCGAATACAAAAAAGAGGACAAAGCAGAATAAAGGAGGCCCCGCTCATTGCCCTCGTAGATATGACCTGCTCCGGGGAACAGGAGCGCTTGAGCCCAACCCATGACCTTTTTGCCGATCCAACGATCAAGGAAGCCTTCTTTCTGGGGTGTTTGAAGGCTGAGGGAAACCCACCAATTGTGTGGCTGATGAAAAAAGTAGATGTCTCCGTCATCGGCAACATCCAGGTTGATGGCTCCCAATCGGATCCCCCAGCCTTTTGTTTGTCCAACTCTCATGCCAGAAATATCTCTAAAGGTACCCTCCCGATAAAAGAAGACATCCAAAAAGCCGACTTCGAACCCTTTCCCGGACCAGGTCTCGTGTTGGATCCCCACACGGTCTTTCATCCAGTCCCTGGAATAGGTCAACGTGATAAGAGTCGAGAAGGGCTCCCCTATGACCTTCTCAAGCAGGTCACGGAGTTTTAGTGTGAACCCGTATCGGAGGTAGGTGGGCATCGGTTCTGGAGTGGCATTCGAGGCATATTTCATCGAACCTCCGTGATTATAAAGCGCAATCCCTATGGCGAAGCCCATCCCCGGGTCAAACAGCAGGCCATAGTCATTGGTGAGTGTCCGCGCCTCACCGTGGATATCCTCCCCATAGATGAGTCTGATGATGTCATTGGGAGCCAAGAAACTGTAGACATATTTCAATGTGTACCCGAGGCTTATTCCATAAGGGAAGAGCATACTGACATTCAACGACGTAGCTTGGTCGTAAGGGGACCAGGAACCCAAATAGTTCCCGTGTTCATCAAAAGCCAAGGCTGTTCCCCAGTTCAGCCGAGTTCCGGAAATTCGGATCGAGAGTCTTTGATAAAACCGGTGATGGAGTTCTTGTGTCCACCCGATTTCCCAGTAATGGTTTTCCATGTCGTTGGCAAGGGAATCCAGCCAGTTTGGTTGCCTTGGAATACCCTGTGATTCCAAAATGGCGTGGATCAAGAGTTCACCGGCACCAAAGGTGATGGTATTCAAGACTGTGGCGGATAGGTCCTGCTGGAAAACTCCTGCGGCGGGATTGAGATAACTGGCAGAAGGGTCTTCCCATCGGGCGACACCCGTGTAGCCCATACCGGCCATTTGGGCACTTTTTGGAATTGTCAGGAAGATGGCCCCTGCATCCGAAAAACTGGCCCACAACAATAGCACCACTACCCCCATACTGCAATTTTAAGGAGATCGAAACTTCTACGCAAGTTAAGGAGAGTAACCTAATATGAGAGGAACCAGTATAGATCCTCTTGGAATCGGAGTTGCAAGGTGTTGACAAAAGACTCCCCGAGGCCTAAAATCTAAACCTAAATTGAGGTTTAGAAATGACTCCTCGGGAAGAATCGTTGCTTACCATAGGCCAGGTCATCGACCGTTTGAAAGAAGTGGCTCCAGATCTGACGGTCAGCAAACTCCATTTCTATGAGCGACAGGGGTTGATTCAGCCTGCTCGGACGCGTGGAGGACATCGCCTGTATTGCCCCCGGACCGTGGAACGACTCCAACTGATTCTTCTCCTCAGGCAACGTGCCCATCTCCCGCTGAATACGATCGCCTCCCTTCTGGATGCGCTGGAAAAAGACCCCGCGATGGTTTTTCTCCTTCAGGAGTGGCTCCAAAGCCCTTTGACACAAGGGGCCCCCATCACAACCGTGACCGAAGAGGAGGCCCGTCAGTTATCTGGACTCTCTCCGGAAGTTTTTCGTCAGATTCAAGAGTTGGGATTGGTGCACCCGTGTCCCGTGACCGGACGGTATGATCCCGAAGCGGTGATTGCCCTGCAGGCGATCCGTGACCTGTTGGCCATGGGACTTCGTTTGGAAGATCTTCTTCCCTACCACATCCATGTGGATCAAGTATTAGAACACGAAAAACGGCTGTTTCAGAAGGTCCTTTCACAGCATCCCCCAGAAGGAGATCCTCGCAAGATTTATCAGGGGCTTCAGGAAGCCCTCGCTCGGTTTCGAAGGTTTCTCTTTTTAAACCATCTTCGTAGGGTGGTAGAACAAGCCTTAAAGGACCTTGAAGATTTTCAACACAAGCAAGGAGGTTGAACCATGGTCAAAATCAAAGCCCTCAAAAATGGGCCCTATCTCGTAGAGGGGAAGGGCCCCTGGAAAGTGGTGAGCGATGGAGAAGAGAAGACCGTTGAGCAGGCGACCATTGCCCTGTGCAGATGTGGACACTCTAAAAACAAGCCCTTCTGTGACGGTTCCCACAAAACAGTCGGGTTTGAGGCCGAAGAACACGAGTTGACCAGTGAATAAGGGGTTGACCATGAAAGTCCTTCATCTCGTTGGAAGAGTAATCGTTGCGGTGTACCTACTTTTTAATGGATTGAATCATTTCATCCGCTTGGATATGCTGACCGGCTATGCGGCGTCTAAAGGGGTGCCTGTTCCGACCCTGGCTGTTATCATTTCAGGGCTCTTGCTTCTCCTTGCAGGGCTCTCGATCGGATTCGGGTACAAGCCCAAAATCGGAATCCTGGCACTGGCCCTCTTCTTCATCCCTGTAACGCTGATGATGCACAACTTCTGGGCAGTTTCAGACCCTGCAGCAAAGTCCCTTGAATTCGTCAATTTCTCGAAAAACTTCGGACTGCTGGGATTTTCCCTCATGCTCCTGGCCATCCCGGAACCCTGGCCCTTTGGGTTAGGGAAAGGCTCCTGACCCTTTATGAGGCCGATTAGATCTGTCGGCTGAAGTTTCGACTCCACTCCAAATATCGTTCAAAAGCGCGTTGACCTTTAGGCGTGAGACGGCAAAGCGTCTGCGGTTTCTTGCCAACGAATCGCTTCTCGATCTCGATATAGCCTGCCTCTTCTAACTTGGAGAGGTGGACGGAGAGGTTCCCCTTCGTTAACCCCGTTTGGCGGAGAATGAAGAGGAAATCTGCCTCCTTGGTACCGTACAGAAGTGCCATTATCGCCAGTCGGGCAGGCTCATGGATGAGCCGGTCCACCTTCGTGATCTCTCGATAGAAGTCACGACTCATGCGCCTGGGCCTCCCATTGACGGAGCATCTTGATAAACCGCCGAAACTGCGAGATGCCTCCCCAAAGTTGTGCAACACCGACCAGCCCCAGCACGGACATCAACGCGTCCCCGAAGGAAAGTCTTACAAATGCGAGGATGAACCCGCCGATGAGCGCCAGGATCCCGTAGCCCAGAAACCGTTTGATTCCGGAATAGCGATAGATCCGGAAAAGAACGAGAAAGATGAAGAGTCCAGATAGGAGACCCGTCAGGACCGGCGGTTCCCAGACAATGAGAGCAATAAAGACCAGGAGGATGAGGAGCAACTCGGGAACAACTCGGACATCGAACCGCTGGTGGCCGGGGTGTGCATACCCCGCCCGGGGCCAGATCCATCGTCGCTTGATCCATTGAAGGAGAAACTTGCCCCCGACGGAGAACCCAACCAGGATGACGACCCATGCGAATCCCCAGAAATCTGCGGCTCTTCCTGAGGTATGTTCTTTCAAGATGCCGGAGATGGCGATCAGGGTGAGCCCGATCCCTGACAGGATTTCCGTCAGTCCGTCCTCCCACCATGAGGCTCTTGCCTTCTGAATCCACTTTTCCAGGGATTCCTGTTTCATGAGGCACCTCCTTATTTCTTTCCTTGATGTTTGGCAAAGTTCAATGCCCGTTCAAAGTCCACCCGGCCATACCCTGTGTACGGGTCCCAACCAGGGGGATCGATGTCTTTTGCTGATTTTTCAATGATCACGACCACTTCTGCGGCGGACAAATCAGGGCGTAAAGACCGGACCAAGGCGACCAGAGCAGTGACGATAGGCGTCGCCAGGGAGGTCGCCCCAAAAGCCACCGTGTCCCGAATCCCTGTTAGAGAGTCGTTGAAAGGCCCCATCGGACTGTCGTCAGCTTGATAAAACCGTTCTTCATGAGGGACCGCCACAATCAGACTCTCGCAAGGAGCGACTACAGAAAGCCTGGACCCATAGTTGGACCCCTGGGTGATCGGCGTGCCTTCCACTTTTTTGGTAACTACCCATCGCTCATCTTGGAGTGTGGAGGCCCCGACGACAAGGACGTTGTCCAGAGAAGAGCCGGGATAGTCGGTGTATTCGCGGTTATTGTTCCCCGCGCCGATCACCAACACCACATCGTGTTCTTGAGCATATTGAAATGCCTCTTCCAATTCTTCTGAGGACTTCAGGAGAACACTGAGGTTGATGACCTTTACGCCGTGGTCTACCAGATAGCGAATGGCTTCGGAAGTCGTTCTGGCTACATATCGTTGCCACCGTTTGCTCCACTGCTGGAGTTCGGGAGCATGACGAACGAGTTCTTGTTGAAAGTCTTTCATTGTAGCGTCAGGATGTTCTCGAAAGAACTGCTTTTTCAAACGAAGGAGGGGATGCTCAATCACACCGGTTGAGGCGGTGAGAATTCGGCACTTCGGAGCCAGGGCATGGATGAGACTCGCCACGGAGGTCCCGTGAGCCACGACTTCATAGAGTTCCGGATGGTAGACCCCGTCCGCAAAGTACCCGGGTATCCACACCTCCTGAAGATCTGGGTGATAGAAGTCAAAGCCCATATCCACGATGCCGACAAGAGAGGTTGAGTCTCCTTGGGTAAGGGACCAGGCCTCCTTTACTTTAATAAGATCCCACGCTCGAGTCATGTAATCCGTTCCCAGAGAGTCTGGTTGAGTCATAGTGCACCAGAGGAACCAGATCGAAAGCATGTTCATTTTTCACCTCCTTTATGCAAACTGGTTTGTATTATAAACCAGTTTATACTCTTTTTCAAGTGGGGCTTTTGCATGGGGTACAATCTGGAAGTTTTTAATCGTAGCCCGAGGAAGTTTAGAGGGTCAACGGCCTGAAAAACGCTCAACTTTTGCTCTTTTGTCATGTTGTTGGATCCGCAGGTTGTATCCCACTTTCCCGTGGTCGAAGCGTTTCTTTGGTATGAAGATGAAATGATTTCAAACCTGTTGACGATACATAGACGTCCCCTTAAAATAAAACTTAAATATCCGAATTAGGGTGGAGAATTCCAACAGGGAGGTTTCATCATGGAGTATCCGTTTTGGTATGTCCCTGGCATTGGGTCTCCCATGTTGATCCCCATGGTGGCTTTGCCTCATGTCCTCGTCTCCCATTTTGCAGTGGGAGGCGGGATCTTGCTCTGGCTTGGCATCCGGAAGGCCTACCGTGAGAACGATCCCGACTTTCTGGCATATCTCCGGCGCCTCACCCGCTTCTTTGTCCTCCTGACGGTGGTTTTTGGGGCCATCACCGGTGTGGGAATCTGGTGGACTATTGCCCTTTCCAGCCCACAGACAACCAGTAGCCTGATTCATGCGTTCGTCTTCGGCTGGGCCACGGAATGGGTGACATTCGTCTTGGAATTGGTGTCTGCATTCGGGCTCTATTACCTATGGGATCGTCTCAACCCGAAAGCCCACCAGGCCGTCGCCTTGGTGTACGCGCTCTCCGCATGGATCTCCTTAGTCCTGATTACCGGGATCACAGCGTTTATGGCATCTTCGGGAAAATGGCCCCAGACCCATCTCTTTTGGGACGGCTTCTTGAATCCTACATTCCTCCCCAGTGTGGTGACACGAACCGGGGGCGCCCTGGCCTTGACCGGACTGTATCTCTACATGCACATCAGTCTCATCAAGATCGCTCCAGAGGTAAAAGAGAAGGTGGCCCGCTGGGCTTCACGCTGGGCCGTCATCGGCGTTGGGTTGATTGTCCTGGGCGGGCTGTGGTGGTACAATGCGGTCCCTGGATACATCCATGACAAGATCGCAGAAAGACCGACCGTGGTAACTTTGGCCATCGTTGCTGTCCTCGCAACCTTGGTTGCAACGTTCTTCCTGGCCTTTTGGGGAAAGAAAGAATGGCTTGTGGCACCTTTAACTGTTTTGCTCTTTCTGGTCGGCTCCGCAGGGTTTGTGGCAGGGGAGTTCATCCGAGAATCCTTCCGGAAACCTTATACCATCGAGGGGTACTTGTTTTCCAATAATGTCTACACCACGCAAGTTGATGCCGTCCGAGCCCGAGGATTCCTCAATACCGCGAAATGGCCCAAGGCCTACCTCCAGGCTCGATATCCACAACTCTTTACCATCGAGGGAGTTTTAGACACGACGCAACTTCCTTCACTGACACCGCAACAGCGTGCCGACATCGGGCGGGCGATTTTTGAGTATCACTGCGGTGTTTGCCATACATTGAGCGGATACAACGCAATTTTTGATCAGATTCGGGGGAGTGACCCAGATCTCATCCAGGCGATTGTGGAAGACCTCGAAGACCATCCGGCAATGCCTCCTTTTGTTGGACAATCCTGGGAAAATCAGTTGTTGGTTGAATATCTCTTCCAAGCCATGAAAGGAGGTGTGCAATGACACCCATCCCTGCCTTTGATCCCTTAGGGCTCCCAGCCCCGATTTGGTTCCTTTTGGCTTTGAAAGTCTTTGGCTTCTGGGTGCACCTGATCTTTATGGGGCTTTGGTTTGCCGGGTTTGTCGTGGGCTTGCTGCTTCTGCCTTCCAATGGGAGCCTGCGGCTCGCAGGACAACGTCTCCTCAAGCGGATACCTGTCATCATCGCCTTTGGGGTCAATGCAGGAATCGTTCCCCTTCTCTTCCTCCAGGTCTTGTATCCGCAATTCTTTTATACCTCCACGGTCTTGCAGGCATGGTACTGGTTCTCGGTGATCGTCTTAATCATTTTTGCCTATTACGGGACCTACTACTATGTGCACAACGCGGAGCGAGAGGAGCGGAAGCGTGTGGCAACCCTCATCGGGTGGCTCTCTGCATTGATCTTCCTCTTCCTCGGGATCGTTTTTGCGTCAGAAATGCAGTTGATGGTGACCCCTGACCGGTGGTCAGACTTCTTCCGGCACACCATTGGTGGGGCGGTCTTGGGGAATCGGTTGGCTTTTGACGGGATCGACTTACAACGCTACGTTATGGTTTTCGGGCTCTCGCTCTCAACCGTGGCTGCCTTCTTTGTGTTTGATCGGCATCTTCTAAATGGCTCGTCTGAAGTTCAACCGGAAGAACTCCGCACCCTGGTACTGGGTTTGACCTTCCTGGGACTGGTCATTTTCGGTGCAGGGGCAGTCCCCTATCTCCGCCACCTTCAGCCGTACCTAAAAGGGATTGGCCTCTGGAAATTCCTGGCCGGGGTGGGCCCCTTCCTTGCCTTGCTGGGAGGGGTCCTGTACGCAATCCAGCCCGCTACCTCCACAGCCTGGCTCCTCGTTATCTTCCAGGCTCTTTCCCTCCTTTTCAACGCGATCACCCGTCAGATTGTCCAGGTCCGGGAACTCGCCCAACATGTGGATCTCTCTTCGTTGCCCCTCCACATCCAACTTTCCCCCATCCTCCTGTTTTTGATTACTTTTGTCGTCGGTGTGATCGTCACCCTCTGGCTCTTGAGGATGTATCGAACGGCTTCCACATAACCTCGCTTGTGACGGTTTGTCACTCTTGACCTGGGGGAGGGTCTGATCCCTCCCCCAAATTTTTCCACAATATAGACTGACTTTCTCAAAAGACCTGAAAAGTCTAACAGAATTTTAAAAATTGAAAACCTCCCGATCTGCCCGTAGGATATCCCTATGTGGAAAACTGTTCCACCTCTCATATCCAAAGGGTGGAAAGGAGGTGACCTATGGGACGGTTGAAAAGTTGGGGACTCGTCCTGTCTCTGTCCTTGGCCGGGTCCCTGGTTGCCCAAGACTTCGGTGTGGTGTTTGATACCACCTCAACCGGGATCCAAACCCCTCGAACCCTTCGGATGCGGCTTTACCCGGATCAATGCGATAGCGTCTGTGTGCAATTCATCGAATTCACGTATGACACGTTACCTTCCCTCTACTTTGAGGGCCCCTTTTGTGCCACTCCTCCCAATGTCGGGACATTTTTCTTTGACATCGGTAACTACCCGTTCCCCGATGATGCCCACGTCGTGTACACAATCTACCACAATGGCTCGGATAGCACCAATGTGCTGAATATCGATCCGGTTGTTCCCGGACAATTCTATCCCTTCCCGGAAACTCCCTGTGAGGACACAGGGATCGAAGAAGGCACACAGGATCTGCCAGAGATCCATCTCCAGGTCCTCTACCGAGGTGGAAGTGCTCCCCGTTTAAGGTATGTTCTCCCTCCTACAGAGACTCGGGCTTCCCTTACGATTTACGACCTTTTGGGGCGTGAACTTCTAAGGGTCGAACACCTTTCCCAGCAAGGAGAGTTCTCGTTAAAGACACTGCCACGCCCAGGTGTTCTCTTTGTAGTAATCCAGACGAACAAATGGAGCGTCACACAAAAAGTCTGGGTTGGGACGACTCCGTAGAGTTTGAACCTGCTGAAGAGTGCGATGCGGGTGGAGGGAGACGGGAGGCACGGGGGACACACGTGTGCCCACGAGATGAAGAGGAGGAGATGGGCCGCTTCAACGGGGGGTATCTTTTGGGACTTTATCATAAAGGGGCTTTGATGAAAGACACCGTGCGGTATAGCTGCGATGGGCGATATAAAAGAGGGAGGATATGGGGTCGTGAGGCGCATCTGGTGGGTGTGGACTTCCTTATGGCTCTGGGGATGCGGGGCGGGGATCGGGGTGATCC
>WFXO01000013.1 GCA_015490555.1 Caldifarciminota bacterium
AACTCCAGGATCATGTCCGGGTTCTCCGACTGGACGGAGCCGCCATAGCCATAGCCTCCCAGGATGAGATGGCGGGCCAGGGCGTAGCCACTCCCACCGCTGATCACCATCGAACTCTTGAGATCCAGCCCGTAGGGCTTCAGCCGATCGTTGAGGTTCTGGATACCCGGGAACCCCGCACCCAGCGAAAACCCGCCCAGTCCGCCTACGGCGGCAGAAAGGGGGCTTCCGAGAAACAACGTCGCAACAACCAACCATTTCATCCTTTTCATGGTGCAAAACCTCCTTGGTTTGGTTTGCCCATCCGGCTCACCCCTCTGCTGATGTTCGGTAAAGATAGAAACTGTACCCGACCATTGCTGCGGCTACCACGAGATAGACCCACACCCCCAGGGTTGTATTCACGGAAGTAGCCAATGGGATCCCGAAGATGCCCAGGATCCCGATCCAGAAGAAGCCCGGCGCCATGATTCCGGAGATGAAGAGTCCGACCCCCACGGCGTACCCCCAGAGGGTCATGGAGAGAAAGTCCCAGGGGGTCGAAGCGGGAAGGTGCTGGATCAGGGTCACAAAAACCAACCCCATCCCGCCCATGAGGATCCCCCAGGACCATCCGATCTTGGGCCCCACCATCACCTTCAAGGGGATCGGCTTGACCCGGCCTTTCTTTACGGCTCTTCCATAAAGGTAGAAGTAACTCAGGGTCGCCGTTAGGACGATGGCCAGAATCAGGAGCCAGCCGAGATGGGTCAAGGTCCAGATCCCCCAGACGATCAGCCCTGCGAGGACCCAGGTCAGGAGGGAGATCCCCCAGCCGGCCACGGGGGCCGTCGTCAGAAAGAAGGCGGGATAGAGCAACGGCAACCAGATATTGAGCCCGAGAATGGCACCCGTGAACGTTGCAAGGAAGGCATAAGTCCCCCAGATCATCATATACCGGGAGAACTCCCGGATCTCCTTTTGCCCTTTCATGGCGACCAACTTCAAGAGGTCCAGGGTCTCGAGGACCTCCACTAAGGACTGCGGGATGGGCTCTTTTTCTCTCATGACGAACCTCCTTTGCCTAAAACGTCCGACAAAAAGTCGGTGAGGGTTTCTAAATAGTGGAGAAATCGCTTGCGACCTTCTTCCGTCAAGCGGTAATACGTGCGGGGACGACGCCCCACAAAGGTCTTCCGAACCGTGATGTAGCCCCGCTCCTCTAAGAGCCGGAGATGGGAGGCCAGGTTGCCATCCGAGACATTCAGCGCCGCCTTGAGTTCCCGGAACGAGACCTCATCGGCCTGCGCCAGGATCCCCAGGATGCCCAGCCGGACACGCTCGTGGATGACCGGATCCAAACCCTCTAATCTCATTTCTTCAGTCCCTTTGAGTCATATTGAACTTTGTGTTGCAAAGTATAAATGCAACACAAAGTCTTTGTCAAGAGGGGTGGGGAAGGGCTGCAGGGGTTCGGCCAACGGTTTTACTCCCCTCGGGGGACCCTGTATAACTAAATCGTGGAACAACGGCCGCTCCGGATCCTCCATATCGCCACCGCCTACCCCCGCTGGCCCGGGGACGTCATCTCTCCCTGGCTCGTCCAGATGCTGCAAGGCCTCCGTCAGCGGGGCCATGAGGTCGGCGTCTTTACCTCCTCGTATCGAGGGCTGGGATCCCAGATCGAGGACGGCATCCACGTCTATCGGTTCCGCTACGCCCCCCGCCGGTGGGAGATCCTGACCCACGACATGGCGGTCCCCGAGCGCATGAAGCAAGGCCAGGTGTACCAGGCCATGGTGCTCCCCTACCTCGCCTCTGGCATCCTCCATGCCGCCGCCTTCCCCCGCCGTCAGGACATCCTCCACATCCACTGGCCCATCCCCCACATCCTCTTCGGTCTTCCCATGCGCGCCCGCTGGCACGCGGCCGTGCTCCTCTATATCCACGGCGGGGAACTCAACTTCTTCTGGAAACTGCCCACCCCGCTTCGGACCCTCGTCCACCACTTCTTAAACCGTGCGGACCTCATCACGGTCAACTCCTCGTACACACGCGCCCGTGTTCAGGAACTTAGCCTCCGGGTGCCGATCGAGATCGTCCCCTTTGGCAACCCTCATGCCACCGCGGACCCCATCCCCTATCGTCCAAAGTCGTCGAAACGTATCCTCTTTGTCGGCCGCCTGATCGAAGTCAAAGGCCTGGACGACCTGCTGCAGGCCTTCCAAAAGGTTCGAAAACAACACCCGGACGCCACCCTCCGGATCGTGGGCGACGGTCCGCTCCGCCCCTTCTTAGAAGCCCTGGCTGCGGAACTGGGAATTCAAGAGGCCGTAACCTTCACCGGCTACCTGACCGGTGAGGCCCTCACCCGGGAATACCTCGAGGCCTCAGTCTTTGTGCTCCCTTCGAAAGTCGACCGGATCGGCCAGACCGAGACCCTGGGCGTGGTCAATATCGAAGCACTCTCTTATGGAATCCCCGTCGTCGCGTCACGGATCGGGGGCATCCCGGACGTGATCCAGGACGGCCAGACCGGCCTCCTGTTCACCCCTGGCAACGTCGAGGAACTGGCCAAAAAAATCGCCCGTATCCTGGAATCTCCTGACCTGGCCCGGCGGCTCGTCGAGGCCGGCCAGGCCCATATCCGTACACACTACGCCTGGCCCAAAATCATCGAACGGCTGGAGTCGCTCTACATCCGGTGCTTGGCCCGGCGATTCCTCACGGGGTGACCGACCGTCCCCCGGTCAGAGCAGGAATCCGCTCAATGACTACCGTCTCGTTGGGTTGGACCCAGAACACGAGAGGGAAGAGCCGGAGTTCATACGCTCCATCCTGAAGAGCGCCCCGGATCCGGTAAAACCCGGCCGGACCCTCTAACGCCACACACAGGGGCCGGGAGGCTCCCACCAGACGCACCAACAGGAGATCCCCTTCCCTCCGAACCGAGAGCTTTGCCTGGCGATAGGCCAGCAAATAATCCGCAACGGTGGAAAGGCGTTCGATCCAGAGCCGCCGGTTCCGCGCCGCCCGAACATGCCGCTCAAAGGTGATCGGATAGACAGAGTACGTGTTCTCCACCTCGTGTTTCTGCATGAGTTGGAGTTCCTTCGCGTCCCTGGGGAACAGATGGTGATACACGAAGATCCCCCACGCGCCGCGACTCTGGTCCAGCCACTCCAGGAATGCCCGGATCCCAGGCCGCCCTTCCGACAAAACCGCGAAACTGTGGAGCCGAGTCGGATCCAGGCTTTCGATTCGATTGACCCGTTCCCCATGGAACCGGAGGTAGCGGAACCCAGCTTCCATGGCGGCCCGGATGACCTGCGGACGCTCTCGAGAGTAGGGGACATGCAGCGTGGGAACGTCATGGCCCAGGAGGTCCTCCAGGGCTTTTTTCCCCAGGGTCCAGAGGGTGACCAGGGAGTCCACAGGCAGTTGGTAGATCCACGGGTCGTGGAAATAGCCATGGGAAGCAATCTCGTGGCCGCTCCGGTCCAGGGCCAGGATCTGCTCTCTGGACATCCGCAGGGTCTGGATCTCGTCCGTAGGCCCTTTTCGCTGGGGGGTTTGTCCGACCCAGGAGGCCACGATCCCAAACGTCGCACGGGCCCCATACTTTTCCAGGATCGGCTTTGCATACTGGAACTGCGTCCAATCCCCATCGTCAAAGGAAAAGGTCACGGCCCCGACATAAGGCCATGGGAAGGGCAAAAGGTTCACCGTGATCTGGTCCTGGGGGTTCGCTCGGATCCGCCGTTTCCGGTACGTGGAATCCCGTTCCAGGCGCGGCAGGAATCGAGCGAGGATGGAATAACTCTCCTTGAGATGCTCCTTGTAAAGCGGCTGGTCCCAGGGCTCCCAACGGTACCGAGGGGTAAATTTGAGGACCTCCGCCTTGGGGTCCGGCCATCGGAACACCTCCCCCTTGCGGATCCAGAGGATCGAGAAGGCGAACCCATCGGTTTCGGTGGCGTCGAGGTCCGGGGTCTCCGGCTGGTCAAACAGGACCTTCAGGCTGGACGGGTCGGTCACATTCAGAACGTTCCATCCCAGCCTCAGTTCGAGGGTCTGGCCCTGGACGTACCAATCGGCCAGGGAATTCTCCTGCTGCCGGCCATAGATGAGCCGACCTGGATAGAACCGGTGTTCGGGGATCGTATCCCCGGCCAGGGTGACCCGGGCGCGGTTGGCTAGGAGGGCCGGCTCCACAAAGGAATCCGCGCCTTCCGCCAGGGGCCGCATCTCCGAACGGATGTCCTGGATCCAGTCCCGAAAGATCTGATAACTCTCGGTCACCCACACCTTGCCAGACTCTGCAAGAACCACCGCAAATTCTACTCCGTTCTCCAAAGGCAGATGCCGGACCGGGTCTTTCCGGGCCCCGAGGTCCTTCCGGTAGGTGTCCAGCAAGAGCACCAGGGTATCTCGAGACGGATCGAAGGCCTCCGCAAAGTCGATCCGTAGGTAGAAATACACGGGGTCCTGGGTGACCCATAGCCCCCGGATCGGGAGACCCGACGTGCGGACCCAGGGCTTCACACGCTGCCAGTCTGCAGGGTCCCCGTCAATCTGAACCACCTGGGGATCGAAACTTACCAGTCCATAGGTCTGCTCCGGGTCATAGATGTTGTGCCACAACGGGTTCCGGTGCATCGGGTTCTCAAAATCCATGACCAGCCAGTTCCGTTTGAACCACTCGTCCATCCACGCAAAGAGGATGCCCCCGGCATAGCCCTCATCGAAGAGATCCTGAAAGAGTTGCGCATCCAGGTGACCCTGCTGACGCTCGGTGTGGCCCCCTTGATGGAGGCCCAGGGGATTGAAGTGTGCAATGCCGCGCGATGACGGAACCCCAAACTCGGCAACCACCAGGGGAAGCCCATCGGTTACGTTCCGCAAGGCCCGTAGATAGCCTGCAAAATTGTCCCGACCAAATCGGGACACCGAGTCCCCATACTCCAGGTTGATAAAGTCGGGGTAATAGGGATAGACATGGTACGACGCAAAGAAGCCCGCCGCGTTCCAGGGAGTCCTGCGGAACCTGGAGGGATCAACCGTAAACAGGTCGTTGTCGTATTCCCGCACCTTGGGCGACTCGATGAACTCGCTGTCATGGTACAGGGGGTCGAGCGGAAGCCAGTTGACAAAGGACACCGGGTGGAGCCCGTGGTACCGAACCACCTCGTACGTCTGGATGTAATCCAGCATCTCGGCCAGCCAGGCCTCCATTGGGGTCCCCTCCGGCAGGCTGATCAGGTGGCCCTGATAAGACGTGTGATCCGGGTGCCGGTGTTGGGTGGTCTGCACACCGTCCGGTTCCCACTCCCGACCAAAAAGAAACCCCAACGTGATCTCGGAAACATCCACAAAGTAGTTGCGGGTGCCGTGGACCGCATCCACGGCCTTCTCAATCTCCGCCTTGATCTGCCGAACAAAGTCCGGCGCCAGGTAGTCCTCGTCGTCCGGGACCGGCACCCAGATGCCTTGGATCAAATACAGCGGGTGTCGCCGGTTCTTCAGGTTGTACTCCGCCAACGCAGAATAGAACTCCGGGGGGAACACCGTATAAATCCGGACCGCATTAAACCCCGCTTTGCCCATGAGACGGAACCACCGGAGGTAGTCCTCGTGGCTCGGGGTAAACTCCGCCGGGTACGAGCCCGGCAACGCCGCACCGAGGTTAATCCCCTTGATGAAGATCGGCCGGAAGGCTCGCTCCGGCGTCCCCTTCCCCCGCCGGAAGAGGGAGGGCACCTCGATCTCCTCCCCCACCACCCTCGCATAGACCCGCACGGAATCCAGCGCTTTTTCCACCTCCTGAGGACTGACCTGCCCTAAGATCTCCCGCACCACCTCCTTCTCGACCTCCACCACCTTCGGCCGGAGATACTGGATCTGGAGTCTGACCAGAAGATAGACCAGGGCCGCGACGCCCAGGGCCATCCCGCTGATGATCAAGACCTTCCACTTCATCGGCGCTTCACCTTGGAATCCGGAGGACGTGCCCGACCTTCACGGTCCAGGCCTCGTAGTTCTCCGTGGTCGCGAAGTAGGAGACCGACACGTAAAAGTCGCCGTATCCGACCTCCAGGGAGCCGTTCCGGGTGCCCGGCGTCCCCTCAGCAACCCAAACGGATTGGGCATAATCGGCATAGAAATAGCCGCGCCCGAAACTCCGGAAGATCCCTAAGCCCAGGGCGTGACGCTGGATCCTGTCCGGAGAGTAGTACTTCGGCGACCCGTGATCATACGCCATGAATCCAAAGGAATACAGAGGCTTCACCGTGAGCCATGGGAGACGAATGTCTCGGGTCACCGTGAAATCCAGGAGACGTCGGCGGTTCGTATCTGAAGGGATCGTACCGTACTCCGCAGAGGCCTTGAACTGCACCCTCCATGTGCGCAGCGTGGCGCGAAGGCGGGTGTTCTGGAAGAGGATCTGGGCGACGGGTTCCAGGATGTCGCGCGTGTGTTCGGCTTGCAAAGAGAGCCCCGGCAGACGCCAGGACAGGGAGACCCCATAGGTCCAGGCAGAGGTATGGGTGGGGTTCCACCCGATATGGCCCCCCAGGCTCCCCCGGCTTCCCAGCCGAACCCTGAGTTCCGGTGCCACCAGAAGCCAAGGGTTCGTGGTCTCCCCGCGCGTGTTCTGGGTACCGTACACCCGGACCCGCCACCGCAAGGCCGGCCACGGGCTCTGTCCGCCGATGCCCACAACCATCCGGCGGTAGTCACCCCGGACCGATCCGTCCTGTTCCCGGGTATTGTCGGCCCCCAGTTCAACCCGATAGCCCATCGCCGCCCGCACCCGCTGCATGCCCGCCTGTGCCTCTGGATTCGTTGGATCCATGGCCAGAACCTGTGCATAGAGCGCCCGTGCCCGTCGGTAATCCCCAAGCCACTCGTACACCTGCGCCAGGCGGACCCCATGCGCCGGGTTGTCAGGCTCCAGGGCCATGGCTTGCTGATACAACGGGATCGCCTGCTCAAGGTGATCTGCCCAGACCTGGATCTCCCCAGCCAACTGGTAAACCTCGGGATCGTCCGGGAACCAGGTGATGGCCGTATCGGCATAGGCCTGGGCGGTCGCCAATCGGTCTGCCCAGCCATAGGTCCGGGCCAGCCCCAGGAGCGCCTCCCGGTTCCCCGGCTCGATCTGCCGAACCCGGTGATAGACGGCGATCGCGGAATCGAGTTGGCCCTGCCAGGAGAGGACCAAGGCGAGGCCCAGCAGGGCGTCCACATCCCGGGGATTCGCCGACACCATCGTCTGATAGATGGCCTCGGCCTGGTCCAGCCGGTCGGTCGCCCGATACGCAAAGGCCAGGCCGAGTAGGGCCGCCCGATCCGCACGCCCTTCAGAGACCAGCGCCTGGCCGAGTTCGATCGCCTCGGCATACTTCTCCTGGTGGACCAGGGTCCACAGGGAATCCGAAGGGGTCGTCAATGTCCACACAAGCATTGTCCAAAACAGCATCTTCACTCACTCCTTTTGGGTCAGGGGGTCCACATGGGTCACCCCTTGCCGTTCGTACTTGTACCACGATCGTTTCCCGATCAAGAAATCCCAGAACCCCCACAACTGGCCGATCAGCCGGAGGGTCCCGAAGACAGGTTCCACAAACAACGAGGCCAGGATCAACAGAAGCCAGTCCTTAAGACCCTGATACCGCAGGGCCTGGACATTGTCCGGCGAGGTCTTCTGGAATCGGACCTCGATGGTGGTGGTCAAAATCGCCGTGGCCAAACCGTATACCAACAACGAGACCACAATCAAAGTCAACACAAAGGGGCCATGGACCAGGTCCAGGAAGACCAGGAGGCCGATGAGCAGGAAGGCAAGGACCTTCATGAACGGCGCCAGGAACTCAAAAAACAGGTAGTAGGGGATGGCAAAGAGGCCGATCCGACCGTACTTCGGGTCAAAGGCCATAGCCCGATGGAGCCAGAGGGACTCGCCGAGCCCCCGGTGCCAGCGGTTTCGTTGGCGTAAGACGTCCCGGGCATTCGCCGGGACTTCGGTCCAGGCCACCGGCCGCATGAGGAACACCATCCGGCCCGGGATCCGATGGTCATAGAGACAGCGGTGGAGTCGGAAGATGATCTCCGCGTCCTCACAGACCGTATGACGTCCGTGCGCGCGCTCGGAAAGGAAACCCCGGATCTGCAAGAGCAGATCCCGCCGAAACGCCGAGAACGCACCGGAGAGGACCAACAGAGCGTTCAGTTTGGAAAGGGCCATCCGGCCAATGGTATAAGAGACGAGGTACTCCACCAACTGGAACAAGGCCAGGGGGCTCCTGGGCAACCCCTGTCCGACGAGTCGGCCGGCCTGCCACACGGTCTCGTTCGCCACGGTCAACAGCCCGCCCACCGCAACGATCCTGGGGTCCCGGAACGGCGCCACAATCCGTCGAAGGCTCTGGGGCGTCAGGATCGTGTCCGCATCAATGGTGACCACGATCTCCCCAGAGGCCAGGTTCAGCCCCGCATTGAGGGCATCGGACTTGCCGCCGTTCTCCTTGACCGCAAGCCAGACCGGACGAGGGGCCGCCGCCCGATACACCGCCTTCAACGGCTGGGTCGGGATCGGGAAGGCCGCAGGGTCCACCTGGACCCGCTGGAACGGGAACGCCTCCAAGAGCACGGCCGAGGTCCGGTCCCGGGACCCGTCGTCGACCACCACAATCTCAAAGTCCGGATAGTCCAGCGTCATCAACGATCGCACGGTCTGAACAATGACCTTCTCCTCATTGTACGCGGGGACCAACAGGCTCACTTTCGGAGCCTCTCCCTCTGGGATCGGCTCCTCGTCCGCCGGTCGCCGGAAAAACTCCACCAAGAACAACCCCAAAAACAGGGCGTTCAGCAGCCCGTACGACACAAAGTAGAGGACCAAAAGGTTGGCAAAGGCCAGGAGGATCAGGGTGCCGGGGGTCATCTCAATCCCACTTCAGGGTGACGGTGGACCATCCAGGCGGGACCTGGAGGATGACCAGGACCCGCTTTTTGTCCGGCTCCTGCCGCTCGGTCACGTAGCCCTTGGCCTTCCGATAGGTGACCCGGGGGAGCGCCTGGTCCGGCGGCACGTCGATCCAGAGCGTCACCCCCTTCACAGCCGTCTCCCATGGGTTGTGGATCGCAAAGGTCATCGTGTTCCCCTTCTCTTCCAGGGTAACCCGCACCTCACGAAGAGTCCGCCACCACCGGTTCACTTTGTCCAGCCGGGTGACCCAGACATCTTCCTGGCTCGTCACGTCCCGGAGGAAGTCCAGGACCGGCTTCAAAAAGGCGTCACTGTGGCCTTGATACATGGGATGCCCCAGGGTGATCATCAGGCCGCCGGCGTCGGAAATGATCTCCCACATGGTCCGGAGATAGGAGCCAAACGCCTCCTGGTCCTTCTGCTGGTCCTCCACCGGATAGAGATCCTCATAGATCCGCTTGTAAAAGGCCCAGTCCTCCTGGACCGGCGAGAGTTCCAGGACATCCGTGGTCACCACCAGCCCTTTGTCCGGCGCAACCACCAGGTTGTAAGGGAAGAGCGCCCCGTGGAAGGTGTTGAGGTGGTCCACCTTGATGGTGCTGACGTACTCGAAGCCCAGCCGGGCTAAGGCAAAGAGGCCCTCGGCCGTGTAATTGACATACGGGAACCGGAAGCCAAGGGTGGGGCCGATGATCGCCCGCGCCATCAGGATCTCCCGAACGGCCTCGGCATACGTCAGGTCCCGGAAGAAGGGATGATCAAAACTGTGGTTTCCGAGTTCGATCCGGGGGTTCTTCCGCAAATAGTCGAGGATCTCAGGATCGAGCTGGCCTGTGACAAAGAACGTCAACTCCGGGACCACCTGGAGCAGGGATTGGACCGTGCGCTTGTACTCTTCCGGTGTCCCGCCATCGTCCAGGGTAACACAGAGGGCGGCTCGGGCACCGCCAGGCCAGGGGTTCACCCCCACGGCGAACCGGGGCTGTCCTAAGGCGAGTTGGACCAGGGAATGGTAAAACCGGGTGATCGCGGGGATATCCGCCCAGCCCCCATCAAAGGAGGGATGGAGCAACAGGAAACTCGACAAATAGATCGCAACGCCCTGACCCGCACGCCGCAGGAGGATGCCGCCCCAGACGGTGTCCCCCCGGACCCAATCGGCCAGATGCACCACGTCAGACGCCTCATTGACCGGCACAAGATACCAATCTTCGACGTCTAAGGTGTGGAGCACCTCGGGGAAGTCCTCGAGGAGCGGAGCCGGCGCCTCGGGGTCCTTCTCCAGCGAGAAGCCGTTGAGGTTCCGCTCGACCATATCGAACCCAAACACCCGGCCCAGGGGCCACTCCTGCCGGTCCAGGATCTCGCCGGAGAGGTACCGGTCGGTCCCGTCTACGGTGTTTCGGCCGATGTTCCCTCCCGTCACCAGGATGCCGCCCTGCCGGACCCATTGGACCACATTTGTCATCGCCACGGTATCCAGGTAACTCAACGAGAGCAATCGGTCCTGGTCGTGGTAGCCGTAGAGGGGGGACATCACCAGGATCTGGAACTGCTGGAGCCTTTCCGGCTGATACAGCAACGAGGCATCATGGAAGGTCACGAACGCGCCGTGGCGGGAGAACTCCTCCAGGGCCAAATGGGCACCCATGGGCAACGTTCCCTGTCCGTCCACCGAAGTGGTCAGGAACGCAACCCGCGGCACCACAAAGGCTTTCGCAATCAAGAACGCAGTGAAGAGCCAACTGTTCAGCATAGGGGGTAATTATACACACTTTTCTCCAAGATCGGCGGCAGGCGCCGACGGTTCTGGTGATTTTGTCTTTTCACAATGAAAAGATTGTGGACCAAACCCGGTGCCTTGACGAAGGGTTTTCGGATCCTCTAAAATGCCGTCATGCCTGTTTTGTTTCTTACGGGCTTTCCCGGTTTCATCGCTACCCGACTCCTCCAGGAATTCCTTAAGGCTTCTCTTTTTGAGCAGGTGCATCTCCTGGTGGAACCGCGGATGGAAAAACGGGCCGCGACCCTCCTGGCCACCCTCCCACAAACGGCAGCGTTCCACTTCCACGTCGGGGACATCCGATCGGAGACCCTGGGGTTGTCTCCACGGACACGCGAGGCCCTCCAGGCCGACGTTACCCACGTTTGCCACCTGGCCGCACTCTACAACCTCCGGGTCGCCTGGGAACCCGCCTATGCGGTCAACGTCCTCGGCACCCAACACATCCTCCAATTTGCCCGCAAGATCCGTGCCTTAGAACGGCTGGTCTACTTTTCGACCGCGTATGTCTCGGGATGGCGGACCGGGATCGTCTTCGAAGACGAACTGGTCGGAGGCTACGGCTTCAAAAACCATTACGAACACACCAAGTTCCTGGCCGAACAACTCGTCCGCCAGGCCATGGACGACCTGCCGATCACCATCGTTCGGCCGGCGATCGTGGTCGGCGATTCCCAGACCGGCGAGACCGCCAAATTCGACGGGCCCTACTTCGTCATGCAGTTCTTTCGGCGGGTGCCCGGCACGTTCCCTTTGCCCTATATCGGCCGGTCCGAGGCCGAGGTCAACATCGTGCCCGTCGATTACATCGCGCGCGCCACCGCCGCGCTCACCACCCTGGACGTTGCCGTCTCCAGGACCTACCACCTCGTCGACCCCCATCCCCTGAAGGCCAAAGAGATCTACCGGATCGTTCACGAAAAGATCCGCGGCACCCGGCCCCGCGGCCGGCTCCCCCTTTCCTGGGTCCAGGCCTCCCTCCGCTTTCTGCCCCTGGCCCGCTGGCTGGGCGTGCCCCTCGAAGCGACCCCGTACTTCGAACACCCGGTCCATTTCGATGCCTACCATGCCTCCAGGGATCTCAAGCCCCTGGGGATTGAAGTGCCCCCACTGCCCACCTATGTGGACCGGATGGTGGACTATTTCTTGAAACATGCAGACGACCCGGAAAAACAGGTGTTTTGACCATGGAACTTGAACGCTTGTATGTCAACGGCCAATGGATCGAGACCTCCAAGAAGGCCCCCACCCTCGACCCTTCGACGGGCCAGGCCTTTGGAGAGGTCTATGTCGCCACAGAGGCAGAAGTCGACCAGGCCCTCGCATCGGCCACCCAGGCCGTCCAATCCTGGCGATGGAGCTCTTTCCGGGAACGGCGGGCGCTCCTGGAACGCGTCCGCGCCGTCCTCTACGACCAGCGGGATGCCCTGGCAACCCTGATCGCCAAAGAACAGGGCAAACCCATCACCGAGGCCCTGGCCGTCGAAGTCATCCCCTCCATTGACTTCCTGGACTACTTCATCCGGGAAGGCGAACGGGTCTTAAAGGCCCAGGCCGTCCGTGCCTGGCAACTCCTGTTCCGCGACAAAGAGGGCTGGATCTTCTATGAGCCCTTGGGCGTCGTCGCCGTCATCTCCCCCTGGAACTACCCCTTCAGCATCCCGTTCCTGGACATCATCGCGGCGCTTTTCTCGGGCAACACCGTGGTCTTTAAGCCCTCCCCAGTGACCCCGAAGGTTGGGCTCTTCATTGCTCATCTCTTTGAGATGGCGGAGATCCCCGACGGCCGGCTCCATGTGCTGGTAGGGGGCGCCCAGGTGGGCCAGTCCCTGGTCACCGACCCCCGGGTCCGGGGCGTCCTCTTTACCGGCTCCGTCGCCACCGGCCAGCGGATCCTCGAACTCGCCGCGCCGGCCCTGAAGACGTCGCTCCTGGAACTCGGCGGGAAAGACCCCGCCATCGTCCTGGAAGACGCCGACCTCGACCGCGCGGTCCCGGGCATCGCCTGGGGCGCCCTGATGAATACCGGCCAGACCTGCGCCTCCATCGAACGGGTCTATGTCCATCGCGCACGATACCTCGAATTCGTCGAACGCCTGACCGCCTTCGTCGATACCCTGAAGGTCGGCGACCCACGCGAGCCGGAGACCGACCTGGGCCCGTTGACCCTGGACGCCCAGCGGAACCACGTCCACCGCCAGGTCGAGGCAGCCCGCGCGGCCGGCGCCCAGGTGGTCCGGGGCGGCACCATCCCCGACCGGCCCGGCTTCTTCTATCCCCCGACCATCCTCCTCGATGTCCAACAGGAATGGGACCTCATGCAGGTGGAGACCTTCGGCCCCGTGATCCCGATCCTGCCCTTCGATCACGAAGAGGAGGCCATCGCCCTGGCCAACGACTCCCGCTACGGCCTCACGGCCTCCATCTGGACACGGGACCGAAAACGCGCATGGGACCTGGCCCAGCGGCTGGAGGCCGGCACCGTCACCATCAATGACCATGTCTTTTCCTTCGGGGAACCCCATGCCCCCTGGGGCGGCACCAAATCCTCCGGACTCGGTCGGTCCCACGGCAAATACCACCTGCTTGACCTCGTGGAACTGAAATACGTGAGCCTGGACTTCCAGAAACGGAAGACCCAGTTCTGGTGGTTCCCTTACGACGAGACCTATCGAAGCATGTTAGATCTTGCGTTTCCGGCGTTTTTCAGCCGCTCGATTCGGGCCCGCTGGCTGGCCCTCCTCGGCTTCCTCCGTTATTTCGGCCGGCTCCGCAAGTCCGTGAGCCTCTGGAACCTGGCCAAAAACCTCCGCCGCCTGCTCCTCGGCTAACCCGAACGCTCCCCCAGCCCCTCCCTATTTTGTAAGGAAAGGGAGCCATCCCCCAATCTTTTTTGTCAATTCCCCCTTTCCAATTCCCCCTTTTCCAAAGGGGGACCGAGGGGGATTTCCCCCTCACTCCTCCCCCCTGAAGATCCGCCAGAATGCCCTTAAAATAGTGCTACCCAGGGCACATCTATGGCGGCAGACTACGAAGTCATCATCGGCTTGGAGATCCACGTGGAGTTGGACACCCAGACCAAACTCTTCTGTGGGTGTTCCCGCGAATACGGTCGAGACCCCAACACGCAAATTTGTCCGGTCTGTTTGGGGTATCCCGGGGCGTTGCCCGTCCTGAATCAGGAGGCGGTCCGCAAGGCGGTCCTGGCCGCCCGCGCCCTCGGCGCACGGATCCACCGCCGCTCCTATTTCTATCGGAAAAACTACTTCTATCCCGACCTGCCCAAAGGCTACCAGATCACCCAGTACACCTACAGCCTCGCAGAAGAAGGCGCCCTGGAATTCGAGTTTGAAGGCCAAAAACGCCGGGTCCGCATCGAACGGATGAACCTGGAAGAAGAAGCCGCCAAGTCGTTCCATACCGACGACGGCTATACCCTCTTGGACTTCAACCGGTCCGGGATCCCGCTCCTGGAGATCGTGACCTATCCCGACCTCCGGAGCCCGGCCGAGGCCCGCACCTTCTTCACCCGGCTCCGACAGCTGCTCCGCTACCTCCGGATCTCCCCCTGCGACATGGAAAAAGGCCATCTCCGTGCCGACGCCAACATCTCCGTGCGGAAACCCGGCGAACCCTTGGGCACCAAAGTCGAACTCAAAAACCTCAACTCCTTCAAGGCCCTGGAAGAGGGCCTTCGCTATGAGGTCCAGCGCCAGATCCAACTCCTGGAGTCCGGCGGCCGCGTCGTCCAGGAGACCCGGCTCTTCGACGAAGACGAGGGCGTCACTCGTCCCATGCGGACCAAAGAGGAAGCCCATGACTACCGCTACTTCCCAGAACCCGACCTGCTGCCCTTAGACCTCGACCCGAAGTTCCTGGAAGAACCCCTGCCGGAATTGCCCGACGCCAAACGGGAACGGTTCATCCGGGACTACGGACTGCGTCCCGACGTGGCCGAAGTCCTCACTTTAGAACGGGAGACCGCGGAATACTTCGAGGCCCTGATCCAGGGGCTGACCGACATCGAGCAGGCCGCCCACTGGGTCGCCAACCGTGTCCTCGGCCACCTGAAAGGGCAAGCCATCACCGCGTTCCCCATCCGGCCGGAAGGCCTCCGGGAACTCCTGCGCCTGGTCGAGACCCGGAAGATCACCCTCAACAAGGCAAAAGACGTCTTCGAGAAGATGCTGGATACCGGGAAGTCGGCCGCCGAGATCATCGAAGAGGAAGGGGCGACCGTGATCGCCAGCGAGGACGTCCTACAGACGATCGTGGACGAGGTGATCCGGGAGAACCCAGAGTTGGTCGAGAAGTACCGAAAAGGCAAAACCGGCGTGATCGGCCCCTTGATTGGCCAGGTCATGAAGAAGACCAAAGGGAGCGCCGACCCACAGGTCGTCCGATCCCTCCTGGTCGCCCGCCTGGAAGCCTAACCCGCAGGCGCCGCGGGCGGAGGGGACGGCCCCAGGACCCGCTCGGTCAACCCATCAATCCCCGTGACCCATTCGGCGTATCGGAGCACCGGCTCCAGTAGACCCGGGTCTGGCACCTGGGTCGCCACCCCAAGGCTGGAGCCATAGAGGGTCTGCAGGGTCCGGATTCCGGGCTCCGGCAAATAGATCAAGACCGGCTCGTGCTCCCCGCAGGCCGAACACACGGCGCCACCTCGCCGTGGGCTCAGGTGCCGGGGCACCCGCCGCCCACAGACCACACACCGATCCAGGGTCGGAGGATAGCCCAGGGTCCGGAGCGCCTTCAGCACGAAGGCCAGGAAGACCGACTCCTCGTGTCCCTCTTTGACCATCAGGAAGAGGCTCCGCTCAGTCAACGAATAAAGCCCCCGGCTCTGTGCGCGTTCCGGGACCAGGAGTTCGATGGCCCGGACCAGCCGGCTGGCCCAGACCTGCTTCGCATAAGAGGTCCGCAGTTCGGGCAACGTCACCAACGTCCGCGCCTCATACACATGCTGGATCTCCCGGGTCTCCTTGACCCCCACAACGACCTCCACCACATGGAAGGTCTCAAAGGTCGAAACAAACCGCGACTTTGGCCGCTTCGCTCCCTTGACCAGGACCTTGAGTTTGCCTAAGTGGTAGGTGAACAGGGACAAAATCCAGGAGGATTCCCCGTAGGGGATCTTTCGGAGTACCAATCCACGGGTTCGGACACGGGGAGCGATCATCGGTGGTACACCACGACCCGGAATTCCCAGGTTGTCGTCGCATCTTTCTGGATGCCGACCCACTTAAGCAGGAAGCGGCTTTGCCAGAGGACGGTCTGGAAGACGACGAGGGCCAAGCGGCCGGTCCCGTAGAGGGTGCGCCATCGCGGGTAGGTCCCGGGCTCCGGCTCCATCCAATAGATCCGGCTGGCCCAATCCGGCGCCCGGAATACGGCGACCCGGGCCTCCAGCCCGGCCCATCGGCCCCCGAGCCAGACCAGGTCGCCCGGCCCGGCTTCCGACGTGACATGGGTCCAGCCCCAGGCCTGGCGGATCCCCGGGTTCCATCGGACCCGAAGGGAGAGGGTCCTCCGGCTGACTGCGCCCAACGGGCCCGAGACCGTGTGCCGGATCTGGAGATCCACCGGGGCGTCTGGGGCCCGGCCCCGGATCGTGAGGCCGGATCGCACCCGACGGTAGCCATCATCCAGGACCTGGTCCGAGCTCAACGACCAGCCCGGCGCGATCCGGTAAGTCACCGAGCCGGCGAAGGTGCCCGTATTGCCGGCTCCAACCTGGACCTGCCCGTTTTGTGTTCGTGCCCGAACCACCCCCAGCACCCGGACCTTGCGGTGGACGAGCCCGGCCTCCACCGCGAGCCGGACCGGCCCATGGCTCCCCTGGACCTCGGCGGTCACCCCCTGGGACGCCAGGTTCCATGCGAAGTTCCGCCACTGGAACCGGAACGCCAGGTCCTGGGGACCGCTCGCATAGCCCCAGACCGACCGGCTACGATCGGACCGCCACGCAACGCCCACCGCCCGGGACGCCCCTCGAAGGAGCCGGAACCGCTGTGCGGGCCGCGGGCTCCACCGCAGGGCATACGAGACGGCCTCCGGATCCAGCAAGCCGAGCCCAAATTGGGGCTCCAAGGTGCCCAGCCAAACCTGGACCCGGGGGCCGGGCAACCCCACGACCCACCGCGCCTCGGGCCAGGTCCCGCCAACCCGGACCCGGTCTCGGTACTGCACCCAGGCCCAGCCCTCCGGCGACGCCCACAGCGTATCGTCAGACTCGGTCTGCCATCGTAGCCAGACCCGGGACCGCCATTGGGGCGGAGGTGGTCCAAAGACCAGGGTCTGCGACAGGACCCAGCGCTCCAATGGGGTCAACGGGACACGATGCGCCAGGTCCTGAAAATCGCGGAAGGGCTTCTTTTGCGCCTCGAGATAGATCCGCAGGGCCAGGTCTTCTGAAATGAACGGCAACTGCAGGAGGTCCGAGGGACGTGCCCGGTTCGGGTTGATCTGCGGGGCCTGGCGGATCTCTTCGGCCAGGAGGGCCTGCGTCTCCGGGTCGGGCTCCAGGGTCTGCGGGTCCGCCGGGGTCTGGACAACCAGGACGAGCCAGGTCAACGCGGTCTCAAGTGCCGGCATAGAGGGTCAGGTAGTAAAAGAGTCCCACCAGGGTCTTGGCATCCTGGAGGGTCCCCTGCCGGATGGCTTCTTCGATCTCCGCACGGCTCAAGATGACGGGCTTCAGGTCCTCGTCGGCATCCAGGTGCAGGGGGCCGGGGGTAAGGCCGGTCGCAAAGTACAGGTGCATCCGTTCGGTGCCCAGGCCAGGGACCGTATAAAACTCTGCGATTTTGCGGATCTCCCGTGCGGTATAGCCCGTCTCTTCCTGGAGTTCCCGGCGTGCGGCCTCATCCGGATCTTCGCTGGGCTCCAGGGTGCCGGCCGGCAGTTCCAGGAGCCGTGTCCGCACCACATACCGATACTGATCCACCAGAACCACGTGTTCGGCGTCCAGGATCGGGACAATGGTCACCGCATGCTTGAATTCCACCACTTCCCAGTGGGTGACCCGGCCCTGGACCTCGACGGTATCCACGCGGAGGTTCAGAACTTTGCCTTTGTAGCGGTACTCCTGCTGGAGGGTCTTAAACGCCATGGTTGAATTTTACAGCCGCCCCCAACACCTTCTTCCCCCTTTCCCAAAGGGGGATACAGGGGGATTCCATTTCCCCCTTTTTCAAAGGGGGATTTCCCCCACCCCTCACGCCTCACCCCTTCACCCACTTGACAAACCTGAGGGGAGATATTTAAAATTCGGGCACACTTTTTTTGACGACTAAGAGGGAAGCCTATCCGAAGGCTTCGGGGTCCTGTAGGTTGAAGGGGGTTACCCTCAAGAAATGGCGATAAGTGGTTGTCGTTCAGGGGCTTACAAGCCCCGAGCGAAGGAGCCCGTGTAGGCACGGGCAGGGCCGGAGGCTAACCTTTTGTCAAGAACCCCAAGACCCGGACGGCGAGCCATGACCCAGCTCCTCACGCGTTCCCCTCATCCGATATACTGACTTTACTGTTTGGTAGATCCGTGATTTACGCCTAAGGAAGTATCCATGAAGGCCTTGGTGCTTGCCGGTGGCAAGGGGACACGGCTCCGTCCCCTAACCTATACCATGGCGAAACAGGTGGTCCCCGTCGCCAACCGGCCCGTATTGCACTACGTCATGACCCATCTTCAAGAAGCCGGAATTCAAGACGTAGGGGTCATTATCTCCCCAGAAACCGGTGATCAAATCCAAGAGGTGCTCTCGTCCAATCCTTGGGGACTCCGTTTCACATTTATCCCGCAAGAACAACCCTTAGGCCTGGCGCATGCCGTGAAAGTCGCACGGGAGTACCTGGGAGAAGATCCTTTCGTGATGTATTTGGGGGACAACCTCATTGGTCATGGCATCCGGGAATTTGTGACGTCTTTCCAAGAGTCTGGAGCAGACGCCGTCATTCTCCTCAAAGAAGTGGAAGATCCTCGGCGTTTCGGTGTTGCAGAGGTCGATGAGAGAGGAAATGTCATCCGATTGATTGAGAAACCGAAAGAACCTCCTTCAAATTTGGCGCTTGTCGGCGTGTATGTCTTCTCTCCTGCAATCCACCAAGCCATCCAACAGATTCAGCCTTCCTGGCGTGGTGAATTAGAAATCACGGACGCCATCCAGAAACTCCTCGAGATGGGAAAACGAGTCCAGAGTTTTGTCCTCCAGAGTTGGTGGCTCGATACCGGAAAAAAAGACGACCTTCTGGAAGCCAATCGGGTCGTCTTGGATGAGTGGGTCCAGAGGGAGATCCACGGTGAGGTGGATGATGCAAGCCAGGTAGTGGGCCGAGTCCGGGTCGAAGAAGGAGCTCGTATTGAACAAAGCGTGATCCGAGGCCCTGCGGTCATCGGCAAGGGCGCTCGGATCACAAACTCTTTTATCGGCCCTTTCACGAGCGTCGGGGATCAGTGCCACATTGAACACTCGGTTCTTGAACACTGTGTGCTATTAGAAGGCGCGAAAGTCCTCGGTGTAGAACGTTTAGAAGACAGCGTGATCGGCAGAAATGCCCATGTAGCCAGAACAAAGCAGAACAGCCGGGCCTATCGGCTCATGATTGGAGATGACGCCGAGGTCCTGTTGTAAGGAGTCAAAGCCATGCCGTTTCGTTTTCAACGACTAGAAATCCAGGATGTGGTTCTAATTGAGCCTCAAGTTTTCCCTGACCCTCGCGGGTTTTTCATGGAAATCTATCAGCAGTCCTCATTTTTCGAAAATGGTATCCGAGCCACGTTTGTTCAAGATAACCTTTCCTTCTCCACCCATGGGGTCTTGCGAGGATTGCATTTCCAAAAACCGCCCAAAGCCCAAGGAAAACTCGTGACCGTCCTCAAAGGGAAGATCTTTGACGTCGCGGTTGATTTGAGAAAGGATTCGCCGACCTACGGCCAGTGGGTCTCCGTTGAACTCTCCTCGGAACACCCACAAATGCTCTGGATTCCCGAGGGCTTCGCACATGGTTTCCAGGTTATAAGTGAGGAAGCCATCGTTTTCTACAAAGTCACCCAGGAGTATGCGCCCGATTTGGATGCCGGCATCCGCTGGGATGATCCCGACATGGCGATCCCGTGGCCCATCCCCAACCCCATTCTCTCCTCAAAAGATGCCACACTCCCTTATTTGAAAGAACTGCGTAAGGATCTCATTCATCAAGGGAAAGAGCGATGAAACTCTTAGTCACCGGAGGTGCAGGGTTCATCGGCAGCAATTTCATTCGATACGTACTGCGGGAAAACCCAGACTGGGGCATCGTAAACCTTGACAAACTGACCTATGCAGGGAACCTGGAAAACCTGAAGGACGTTGAAACCCATCCCCGTTATCGGTTTGTGCGAGGAGATATCGCCGATCGAGAATTCATCAACGAACTGTTTCAACAAGAACACTTTGATGTCGTGGTGAACTTTGCGGCCGAGTCTCATGTGGATCGTTCAATTTTAGACGCCTCACCGTTCCTGGAGACCAATGTGAAAGGGACTCAGGTCCTTCTGGAAGCAGCGAAGACCTATGGAATCCAAAAATTCGTTCAAATCAGCACCGACGAAGTCTATGGTTCGATCAAAGAGGGTCAATTCACCGAAACCTCTCCCCTCCGGCCCAGTAGTCCCTACTCCGCGAGCAAAGCCGCAGCAGACTTACTCTGTATGGCTTACTATAAGACCTTTGGGGTGCCTGTGGTGATCACCCGGAGTTCAAACAACTACGGTCCGTACCAGTTCCCGGAGAAATTGATCCCTTTGATGATCCGGAATGCCTTGCAGGGTCAACTCCTTCCTGTATACGGGACGGGAGAAAACGTCCGGGATTGGCTTTATGTCGAAGATAACTGTAAGGCTATCACCCTCGTTGTTGAACAGGGGAGAATCGGCGAAGTATACAACATTGGGGGCGGTGAAGAGCGGAAGAACATTGAGATTGTCATGTTGCTCTGCGAGTTGGTTGCGGAAAAAATGGGAAAATCTTCTGAAGATCTCAAAAAACTCATCACCTTTGTGAAAGACCGACCGGGGCACGACTTTCGGTATGCGTTGGATTCAACCAAAATTCAAAACGAGTTGGGATGGTCCCCTTCGGTAAGCCTGGAGGAGGGATTGTCTCGAACGGTGGACTGGTATCTGCAAAACCGGGAGTGGATTGAACGGGTCGTTTCCGGAGAGTATCGAGAGTATTATTCCCGCGTGTACGAGCAGGGTTGGCGGTAAAATGCGGGTTGTTGTGATTGGGGCTAACGGGCAATTGGGCGTAGATCTTATGCGGGTGCTTGAAAGACACCCCAAATATACCCCCGTGCCGTTAACGCGCACGCACATGGATGTCCGAGACTTCCACCAAGTTCAACAGGTGTTAAAAGAAATCCAGCCGGACGTCGTGATCAATACAGCGGCGTTTACTCGTGTAGACGACTGCGAAGACCAGCCGGAGGTGGCCTTTGCGGTCAACGCTTTAGGAGCTTGGAATGTCGCACGGGTCTGTGAAGACCTGGGCTGTATTCTGGTGCATATCAGCACGGACTATGTGTTTGATGGCCAAAAACGCACACCCTACACCGAGGAGGATTTTCCCAGGCCCTTAAATGTTTATGGCGTAACGAAGTTGGCAGGAGAGCATTTTGTTCAGGCGTACTGTGAAAAGCATTTTATTGTACGGACCTCCGGCCTTTATGGCATCGCAGGGTCCTCAGGGAAAGGTGGCAATTTTGTCGAGACGATGATCCGGATGGCACGCACAGGGCAGCCCATCCGTGTGGTCAACGACCAGGTCCTTTCCCCGACGTACACTCTGGATTTAGCGGAGAAGATCATGGAGTTGATCTCCACAGAGGCTTACGGCTGCTATCACATCACAAACTCCGGGCAGTGTTCCTGGTACGAGTTCGCTTCGCAGATCTTCCATCTACTGAATCTCCAACCGACCCTTATTCCCATTACCACCGAGGCTTATGGGGCCAAAGCGCTAAGACCCGCGTATTCCGTGCTGGCAAACGACAAGATCGCTGGGCTGGGTGTGGAGCCCCTCCGGTCATGGGATCAAGCACTGGAGACATACTTGAGGGATCGGGAACTGATCAAGAAAGATGTCTAACATGTGGCCAGGAAACGAAGGAGCGCTGCTCATCAATAAAGCCAGAAACTCTCTTCACGCAATGACTGTACAACTTGCTGATCTTCGGCGAGCCCCTTTGGCACGAGAGGCTGGACTGGTATTAATTTGGAGAGTTCTCCTCGTAATTCTCTCCATGGGCTCTGGGTTTTTGATTGCTCGTGCACTCGGGCCGCAAGGATATGGAGTCTACGCCTATGCACTTTCTTGGATTGCTCTTTTGGGATTATTAGTGACTACGGGGTTCCCATTGGTGGTTATGCGAGAAATCGGTGCTGCAGAAGTCAACGGGCGGTGGGGAGAGGTGCGGGGCTTGTTGCTTTGGTCCGCATTGTGGATCTTTGTAAGCGGGCTTCTGGTCAGTGGTGCAGCTACGCTTGGACTTTCTTGGATTCCGGGTGTTACACCCGAAAGACATTGGGCAATTCACCTTGTCCTACCATTGTTGGTGCTGAACGGATGGATTGCCCTAAGCACAAAGGTTCTTCAGGGCATAAAACGTGTACCTCGAGCATATTTCCCTGTTCAACAGAGTTTATTTTTAATTCTCGCTGCAGTACTGTTCGTATTAGGAGTGCTTCATGTAAAAGAGGCCCTTTTGGCTCAGGTGATTACGAGTGGAGCATCTCTGGGACTGTATGCCTTTTGGGTGACGAAGTACCTTCCGAACCAGGTATTCCAAATACAGCCACAATTCCGAGTAAGCACATGGTTAGCATCTGCACTTCCCCTATTTGTTGTAGATGCACTTTTTACCTTGAACAATCAGATTGACATATTAATGCTTGGCGCATTTCGATCTTCAGCAGAAGTAGGACTTTACCGACTCGCCAATCGGCTTGCTACTTTTGTAGGGTTTTTTTTAGTCGTAGCCAATGCAGTGATAGCACCGCGTATTGTGGCTTACCATGCGTGTGGTGATTATAAAAGCCTTGCGAGATTTATACGAAGAATTATTCGATTCGCTTTTTTCGGAGCCTCTTTCCTTGTTGTGGTTTATATACTGGCCGGCCGTTCGATGCTGGGATTGGCAGGTATGGCTTTCCGATCCGCCTATCCCACCCTTTTGCTAATGTCATTAGGACAACTGGTGAATGTAGGAGCAGGATCCGTGGGATGGATCCTCGCAATGACCCGGAATGAACGAGATTTGATAGTAGGAGTCGGCGCGAGTGTTGTAGTTAATATTGGTTTAAATTTGGTATTTACACCAAGATATGGCTACTTTGGAACTGCAATTGCTACGAGCCTATCAATAATAATATGGAATATAATTTTATCTTCATTTGTATGGTTCAGATTCAAAATTCGTGTTTCTGTGTTCTGATATAATCTTGTGGATTACAGGAAAGATGGTCGCACCACACAAAAAATATGATGTGGAAGGGGTGTTGCGTGCATCTTAAATTAATGGAGAGATAACCGGAGATCTTCATGTCATTGGACTTTATTGTTTTAGGAGTGGCCAAGGCTGGAACTACAACCCTCTATTATTATTTAAAACAACATCCAAGGATAGAACTTCCAACACCAAAAGAGACATGGTTTTTTGATGGGCCAAATTATGAAAAAGGCATGGATTATTATTACTCATCGTATTTTAAGATAAGGAAAAAAGATGCTGTTCTGGGAGAAATTGCCACAAGTTATTTGTACGTACCCTATGTGGCTAAACGCATCTACAAAGTAAATCCCAATATAAAATTGATTGCAATTTTAAGAGATCCAGTTTCGCGAGCAATCTCAGACTGGTGGATGCTTTATAGCCGCGGAATTGAGGATCTATCATTTGAAGACGCTATCAAAGAAAATATTAAAAGAATAGAATCCGGGATTGATTTCAGCATCCCCGAAGAGTGGTATGAACATTTAAGATTTATACAAGAACACCGCAAGCTGCTTTATCGTACATACATAGACTATGGATATTATGAAATCCAGTTGAATAGATATTTGAAACTATTTCAGCCACGAAGTTTGCTCGTAATTCAATTTGAACAGTTTGTACAAAATCCTAAAAACACACTAAAAAAAATTTGTAATTTCATTGGCATTGAACCCATCACTTTTAAAAAACAACCCCCACGTAACGTTGCTTTTCCTTCACGGAGAATAGGCAGATTGATTTCGATGTTTGGTGATCTTGGATTAACGAAAATGATTCCTCAAAACATGAAAAATCTTCTTTTAGGTTATTTCGTCAACAAAAAGCAGTATTTAAAAATAGATCCAGGGGTGAAAAAATGGTTGGTTGGCCATTATAAAAAACATAATTTAAGGCTCGCTAATATCGTTCCAATTGATCTCTCTTTATGGAGTTGTCGATAAATGAGGAGGAAACCCAATTTATTCATCGTCGGTGCCCCGAAATGCGGAACGACGGCAATGTATGAATATTTAAAAGTCCATCCACAAATTTATATGTCTCCTGTGAAAGAACCCTATTTCTTTGGAAAGGATATAATTTTCTACACCTTAAAGCGCCCCACAATAGATGAATATTTATCATTATTCGATTTAGCCAATGACGAGATGTACCTGGGGGAAGCGTCAATTACTTATTTATATTCTAAAGAAGCAGCTCGGGAGATTTATGAATTTAACCCTGATGCACGCATTATTATCATGCTAAGGAATCCAGTTGAAATGCTTTACTCTCTACATAGTCAACTGTTGTTCACGGAAGTTGAAGATATCAAAGATTTCGAGGAAGCCTTAAATGC
Organism: Caldifarciminota bacterium; assembly: GCA_015490555.1. Taxonomy (GTDB): domain Bacteria; phylum Hydrothermota; class Hydrothermia; order WGAB01; family WGAB01; genus S141-55. The sequence continues at coordinate 24,622 of WFXO01000013.1, forward strand.
GGAACCACTTAGAAAACAAATGAAGCGCATTCCACGAAAATGCACTATCGTAAATTTTCTATTTTATCGAGAATGGGTAAAATATCCTGAGCAAATCCGCCGTTATCTCAATCTGTTCGGGGAAAAGCAAGTACATATCATCCTCTATAACGATTTTCGGAAGAATGTTAGAGAAACTTATCGCAAAACACTCGAGTTTTTAGGATGTGATACCAGTTTTGGACCAGAAAAATTCGATGTCATAAACCCAAACAAGGTTATACGTGGCCGCTGGATCCTCCACCTATTAAACCGGTCATTATCAGTCCGGTTGGCACGTATAATATTTCCTTCGAAAACTCTACGTCAAAAGATTGCTTATGCAATCAATTCTGTTCTTATTCGGCATGTCACAAGACCGCCTTTGCCCCCCAAATTGCAGCGAGAATTAGAAGAAGAATTTTTGCCTATGATTGAAGAGCTTGAAAAACTTTTGGGGGCGCGACTTATCGGCTTGGAAACCTCAGCCACGCAAATAGACACCAATGACAAAAACCAAAATGAATTATGGGATTTTGTTGATAGTGAAAAATATATTAACTATATTTGGTCCACTTTTAAAAGGCCTGGGCTTAAACAGGTTTATATTCCGTTATGGAAACAAATATATAGCCGAATTGGCGTTTCAAATAGAATGGGCAAGAGAGTTTAAAAAGAACAAACATAAAGTACAAGAGTACTGGCAAAAATACCGTTACTTAAATAAAATAAAGACGGTATGCAAAATTCAGAAAAACACAAAAATACTGGATGTGGGGTGTGGAATCAGCACTGTCCTTCATTTTATTGATGGAGAAAAGTACGGGATTGACCCCTTGGCAGATGTATATAAAAAATTGTATAAGTATCCCAAAGAAATTCATGTTCAGAAAGCTTTTGGGGAAAATATACCGTTCCCCGATGAGTATTTTGATATAGTTTTTTGTTCGAATGTTATAGACCATGTTACAGACCCCGTAAAAACAATTGATGAGATTAAGAGAGTATTAAAGACAAGTGGATAT
>WFXO01000014.1 GCA_015490555.1 Caldifarciminota bacterium
GCGTCAGATGTGTATAAGAGACAGCACCTCCACCGTCACCACAAACTCGTACCTCCCGTCCGGACCCGTCTGGGTCTCCGCAACAATCTCATACAGCCCCGTCTCGTAGTTCAACCGCTGAAAAATCACATGCGCCCCAGACACCACCTTCGTCGTGTCCGGCACCAACGGCTCCATCTGACGGATCCGCCCCTCCAGAATCTCGTCCCCGTTGAACACCTTCCCATGCACCACCAACGGCACCTGCCCCCATAACACCCCACATAACCCCATGACGCCCACCCAAATCCATGTCCTCATCTTAATCCTCCTTCGTTCCGCCCCACATGGCAAATCAGGCTTCATCGGGCCAATTGTAGCGTCCCCCACCCCACCCGGTTAAGCAATCCTCAACCTTTTCTAAAGAGGGATTCCCACTACAAACCACAAACTACTCACTACACACTACAAACCACTGACTACCCACCAAAAGCCGATGTTCGTCCCCCTTTTCCAAAGGGGGATTCAGGGGGATTCCACCACAAACCACTCACCACACGCCACCCACTACTCGCCACAAACCACACGCCATCTTTACGACTCTCCCCAAACCCCTCCCTGACCAGGGAGGGGCTGTATGTTGCGGTAGATCCTGGCCAGGGAAAGGCTGTGTGTTGTAAGTTCACCCTGACCAGGGTAGGACTGGGTGTTGCGGAAGTTCACGCTGACCAGAAAGGGGCGGAGTCACAGAGAGAACCTCCGTGGTTCAGGCGTGGCCATAGGACTTTGAGTTTCAGGATCGCAAGGGTCAAAGCCTGCTGTAGGAGTGGCTTCAGCCGCGATCGTCCCCCTTTTCTAAAGGGGGATTTAGGGGGATTCTACCACAAACCATTTACTTCTCCGCTCAAGTGGCTCCTACAGGAAAACGATCGGGACCGGGGGCGGGGTGCGTCTTGCATTTAAGAGTCGGTTCCGCCAGCGGGACCACACCGACCAGGCGCGTCGGATTTTTTGGATCTCCCGCTTTCCCGTCATTTCGCCAATTTGTAAGGCTTGATCCAATTTATCGAATTCGTCCCAGGAAATCTCCTCCACCGGGATGTGGATCACGAGGTCCGCCGCATCCAGTTGGATCAACCGGACCCGATGACTGGCCCACTGTTCTGCCCGCAGCATGATCTCGATAGCGCGGTGCGTTGGAATGTCCACCTCTGGGGTTGCACTGACATCCACTGCCACGACACTCTTTGCGCCCAGGGCACGTGCCACCCAGACCGGAACCACATCGGTAGGGCCGGCATCCACCAAGATTCGGCCATCCAACGACACGGGCGGGAAGACCCCTGGGATGGAAGAGGTCGCCCGAAGGGCGGGGATGAGCGGACCATGACGGAGCACCACGGTCTCCCCAGAAGAGAGATCCAACGCAACGACGGCCAACGGGATCTTCAAGTCCTCAAAGGTATGATCGCCAAACAGAAGTTCAAAGAGTGGCGTGATGGTGTCCTCTTTGACCAAAGCAGGGCTGGTGACTGAGCGTGCAATCAGGAGTTGCTCACGGAACGACTTGAGAAGCCGATCGAAGAGACCAGACTCCACACCTTCCTCTTTGAGGGGATTCAGTTGGAGATGTTGATACGCATCCGAGGCCAGGACCGAACGGACATGGTCCACGGCTTGGTCGACGGATCCGTAGAGTCCGACCAGGGCGCCGACGAGCGCGCCGCCGCTGGTGCCGACCATCAAATCCGGGGCCAAGCCTTCCGATTCCATGACGGCAAGGAGCCCCAACTGCGCTAAACTCCGGGCTCCGCCGCCTCCAAGACATAGCACCTTTTGGAAATCTGCCATATACTTACAGTTTACAGAATTCCGTTGAAACTTCAAGGAGGTCGAAATCCCATGGCTCAGATCGACATCATTTACCAAAAATTGAAAGAGATCCAACTCCCCACCGGGGATCCCGTGTCTTTGGGACTGGTTCGGAACCTCTCCATTGAAAATCGGAAGGTCTCGTTTACCCTCACCGTTCCGAAAAGCCTGGCAAATTCCCTTACGAAGGAGCGGGTCATTGCGAAGATCAAAGAACTTCCGGAGATCGAGGACGTAGAGGTCGACGTCCAGGTCACGGAAGACGCGCCGGCCCAGATCCCGATCCAGGTTCAGATCCCGCAGGCGATCAAAGAGCGGATCCGGAAGGTCCTCATGGTCACATCCGGAAAAGGCGGGGTCGGGAAGTCCACGGTCGCTGCGAACCTGGCGGTGGCTTTCGCCAAGATGGGAAAACGGGTCGGGCTCTTAGACGGAGACATCTATGGGCCTTCCATCCCCAAGATCTTCGGCATCGAACAATATTCTCTGAAGGTCGTCAATAACCGCATCATCCCCGTGACCCGATACGGGGTCAAGGTGCTTTCCATCGGCCTGTTGGTCACCCCGGATCAACCCATTGTCTGGCGCGGTCCGATGGTCCACAAGGCCTATCAGCAGTTCTTGAACGATGTCGAATGGGGAACATTGGACATCCTGGTTTTGGACTTACCGCCGGGCACCGGGGATCCGCAACTCTCTGCGGCGCAGATCATGCCGATCCAGGGAGGGATTGCGGTGACCACGCCTCAAGACGTCTCCCTCAGTGATGTCCGCCGGGCGATTTACATGATGGAGAAGGTGGGCGTCCGGGTTTTAGGGATCGTGGAGAACATGTCGTATCTGATTTGTCCGCACTGTGGGCACAAGATTTCGGTCTTTGGGGAAGGGGGTGGCACCCGTCTGGCGCAGGAGACGGGTGTTGAACTCCTCGGTCAGGTCCCCCTGGATCCTGCGGTGGTGGCGGCTTCCGACCAGGGTCAGCCCCCGGTGGCCATGCATCCGGATTCCCCAGTAGCCCAGGCGTTCTCAGAGATCGCAGAGCGGGTGTGGGCAAAACTGGAAACCCCCGTCCCGACGAAATAGGCTGGAGTTCAGGCCCATGCCCCACCCGACGGAGTCTTTGGACGAGCCCATCCGCACCCTGCTTCAGGGACTCACCGAAGAACAACGACAGGCGGTCCTGGAAGGAGACGGCGCCGCATTGGTCATCGCCGGCGCAGGGACCGGGAAGACCCGCGTGCTCACGCATCGCATTGCCTATCTTCTGGCCCAAGGGGTCCCAGAGGATCGGATCCTGGCGTTGACCTTCACCAATAAAGCCGCGGACGAGATGCGATCCCGGATCCAGGACCTCCTGGGCTGGAAACCCACGCTCCTCTTCATGGGCACCTTCCACTCCTTTGCCGCACGGATCCTCCGCCAGGAAGCCCACCTTTTAGGGTACACTGCAGACTTCACAATCTATGACCGGGACGATCAACGCACCGTCCTTCATCGCATTCTCAAGGAGCAAGGCCTCCCCAAAACGGCTGCTTCCTGGGTCACCACGATCGGCTGGATCAAAACAGGCCGCCGAACGCCGCAGGACGCCCTCGAAGCCGAGATCCTGGATCGCTACCAGCAGACCCTCAAGGCCAACAATGCCATGGATTTCGATGATCTTTTGCTCAACCTCCTGACCCTTTTTCGGGAATACCCGGACGTCCATCGCCGCTATGCGGAACAATACCAGCATATTCTGGTGGACGAGTACCAGGACACCAACCGCATCCAGTTTGAAATCCTGAAATTCCTGTCTTCGGTGCATGGCAATCTGTTTGTGGTTGGGGATGAAGACCAATCCATTTACGGCTTTCGAGGGGCCGACATCCGAAACGTCTTAGAGTTTCAAGATGCGTTTCCCGGCGCCCGGATCTTCCGTCTCCAGCAGAACTTCCGGTCCACCCAAACGATCCTCCGTGCAGCCTCTGAGGTCATCCAGAACAACCAGTATCGTCTGGGGAAAACCCTCTGGACCCAGAACCCACCGGGCCGGCCCATCCGGGTCTTCTCCTTCTGGGACGACGAAGAAGAAGCGCGGGGCATCGCCGAACTGTTGTTGAATTCAGACCGGCCGTTTCGCGACTTCCTGATCCTCTTCCGCACCAACTACCAATCCCGGGCCTTCGAGGAGGTCTTCCCCCGGTATGGCATCCCGTATGAAGTGGTGGGCACCATCCGGTTTTACGAGCGAAAGGAGATCAAAGACCTGATTGCATACGCGCGATTTGCCGTCAACCCCCGAGACCGGGAAGCCTTTTTGCGCATCGTGAATGTGCCTCCACGGGGGTTGGGGTCGAAGGCTGTCCAACAGATCGTCCACACAGCAGAAACCGAGGGGTGGACCTACCTGGAGGCGATGGAGCACCTCTTGGAAAACGGACCGCGCCGGCTGCACCGGGGACTCGAAACCCTCTTACGAAGCATCGCGTTGCTTCAAAGCCATCATGAAGATGTCGAAGATGGCCTTCGTTTGCTCTTGGAAGAAACGCGATACCTCGACTACCTGGCAGGGGAAGAGCCGGATCCCCGGGAGGAAACCCGTCGCCTTCATGTCGAGATTTTGCTCCAGACCCTGGCGGATCGCAAAGAGCGGGAGGAACGTCCCATCTCGCTTCAGGAGTTCGTTCAAGAGGTGGCCCTCCGGGCCGAGGTGGACGATTGGGCGGGGCCCAGCCAGAACAAAGTGACCTTGATGACCGTTCATACCGCAAAAGGACTGGAGTTCCCCGTGGTCATCATTACCGGATTGGAAGAGGGGGTGTTCCCGCACCACTCGGCCCTGACCGATCC
>WFXO01000015.1 GCA_015490555.1 Caldifarciminota bacterium
ACATTCCCCCTGGAGTCTTCGATGTGGTGAACCTCGAATTGAGTTACCAGGGCAATCCGGGCTCCTTCACCCTGACGGGGACCGAACTTCAGTTTGTAGACTCCACAAGTACCCGCATGATTTCAGGTTTTATCACGGGTGGTCCACAAACGGCAGTGATTCTGGAGGGACTGGCCACCCAGGTAGTTCTTCCTTCTGGAAACATCTTCCATGACCAGGTGGATGTACGTCTAACAGCCCCCGTTCCACTGGGGAATTTGTCCGTCCAGTTGATTGATGTGACCGGACGCATTGTAAAGACCCTTTATCGTGGCCATGTGGCAACAAAAACATGGACCTTACGGGTTCCGGTTCGGGACCTTGTGGTGAGTGAAGGGGTCTACTTCCTGCGAGTTGATCGCGAAAAAACACAATTCGTCCATCGGGTGATCATTCTTCGAAACCACGAGTAATTCGCCGGTGAACAAGCCACCGGGGGCGAGCGATGTCGCCTCCGGTGGCTTTGTGATCCCCTCACCTCTCTGGATCACCCTCGATTGAGCAACGAGGAGCGTCGGGAGTTTCCATCCTAAAGTCGTTTCCCCCTTTTGTTCTTCTCTCGTGGCTTCGACCGGACAGGTTCTGAAAGATTCGACCGGACAGGTTCTGAAAGATTTTAGTAGACATTCCGATTTCATATAAATTTTTCATGAGCCAATGTATTTCCTTGCCATCTTTCGGGAGTTCCCTTAAAATGCCCGAACTATGGCGGTAGAGAAAACCTTAGATCGCATCCACGTTGCCGAACAAGAGATCCTCCAGGAACTCTCGAAGGTCATCGTTGGACAACGAGAGGTCATTGAAGAGATCCTCATCGCGCTGTTCTCCGGGGGCCATGTGCTCATTGTGGGCGTGCCTGGCCTGGCCAAAACCCTCCTGGTCAAAAGTCTGGCCCAGATCCTGGACCTGAAATTCTCCCGAATCCAGTTCACCCCCGACCTCATGCCCATGGACATCATCGGCACCGACATCATCCAGGAAGACCCGGAAACAGGCCGACGCCACTTCCAGTTTGTGAAAGGTCCCATCTTTGCACATATGATCCTGGCGGACGAGATCAACCGGACCCCACCCAAGACCCAATCTGCCCTTTTAGAGGCCATGCAGGAACTGCGGGTAACCGCCGGGGGCCGGACCTATGTCTTAGAACCACCCTTCTTCGTGATGGCGACCCAGAACCCCATTGAACAAGAAGGGACCTATCCCTTGCCGGAGGCCCAATTGGACCGCTTTATGTTCAACATCCTCATGGACTATCCCTCGAAGGAAGAGGAAGAGGAGATCGTCCGAACTACGACGACCGCCTTGATGCCGGAACTGCAGAAGGTCTTGAGCCGCGAAGAGATCCTGCAGATCCAGCGATGGGTCCGCGAGGCGCCGGTCCCGGACCATCTCGTGGAGTTGGCCGTTCGGCTGGTCCGAAGCACCCGTCCGCAAGATCCCTCGGCTCCCAAGATTGTCAAGGACTATGTGAGTTACGGAGCGGGGCCCCGTGCGTCCCAGTTCCTCATCCTGGGAGCCAAGGCCCGGGCCCTGATGAAAGGCCGGGCTGTGCCGCGCGAGGAGGACCTCCGACGGGTCGCCCCACCGGTCTTACGACACCGGATCTTGACCAACTTCGCTGCCGAAGCCGACGGCGTTCGGGCCGAACAAATCCTGGAAGACGTGATCCAGCGCGTTCTTTGAGACCATGATGCCCATCCTCTGGCTCTGGGGGCTTTTGTTGATCGCATCCCCCCAGCCGTCGCCAGACCTCATAGACTCCCTCCTGGCCCGGATTGGCTGGACCCGGGAGGATCTGGGCTTCCAGCCCAAGGCGACCTGGCCGCGATTCCCAGACCCCGCCGACCTGCCCTATACGCTCCGGTTCTTCGAAGATCTCTATGCGCAGCCCCTTGAGATCTACACCTTCGCCAAGACCTTCAGCCATGCGGCCCAGGCCTACCTGGACCCGGAATTCCGGGCGAAACAGCATCAGGGCCTGTACCGCCTGGTCTATGCCCTGGGCGTGGATCCCTGGCTGACCGGATTCCGTTCCTACGGCGCCAACATCCACCACATCTCGGACGACACCCTCGGAGATCCGCTCCGCCGGGGATGTGAGCGTCTCTGGACCCTGGCCGGCGCTCAACCGCCCGGGCCAACCTTCGGCGGGCAGTATGGCGAGGTTCGGGCGCCCTGGGAAGATTTCTGCACGGCCGCCGATTCGATCCTCCCTCCATTTCTTTATCGGGCCGTAGGAACTTACCTGGAGAACCTGGCGGACGCCCTGTACTGGCTCCAGGTAGCGCGCCGTAACCTCCAGCCGGACCTCGCCCAAAAGGTCTTCCGCATCCGGGACCTGCAGACGACGCAACCGGATGGCTCGGTCTATTACCCGGAGATTGACGATGCCTTCCGGCAAATGGATTGGCATTCGTTGCTCTATGCCGCAC
>WFXO01000016.1 GCA_015490555.1 Caldifarciminota bacterium
CTGCAGAAGGCCATGTCTTCCGGATCCGAGAGATTTACGGGTCCACGAACGGTGGATCCGTACAGGGTACAGGGCAAATTGTCTTTTATCGAACCCAAGCAGACACGGTGAGTCTTTCCTTGCAATTGGAACGGTTTCCGCTGCGGCCTTCGCCCGAGATAGAGGCAGAAGTCACGGGACTCATCCGGGTTTCCGGGCCGTTCCCGTCGGTTTTTGTCGTGGGAGATTTAAAAATTGACCAGGGGTATTTGAGTGTGCCCTTTGGGAAATCCCGGGTTCCAAGCCAGCCAGAGGCCCCTTCCCCGATTCGCTATCGGATTACTTTGGAATCTCCCGGCCGACTGTATTTCATTAATGAGGTTGTTCAGGCAGAACTCAAAGCCGATCTGGTGATTACCAAAGATCAGGAGGTCGGGAAAAGTATTTCCGGGACCCTCGAAATCTTGAACGGGACTTTCCTCTATTTGGACCGATCCTTTACGATCACCGAAGGTCGGATGATTTTCAACCAAGATGTAGAACTCAATCCTCAAATCCAGTTCCACGCAGAAAACCTTGTGCAGGACAGCATCTTAGTCACGTTGGTTGCGACCGGGACCCTCCAAAGTCCAGAAGTCAACTTGATGTCGGATCCTCCGTTGGCCCTGGAAGATATCGTTTCCTTGTTGTCCTTTGGGCGGACCCTATCTCAGCTTTCGCCGTCCTTAACGAGTTTGGAGTACATCCGTGAGCGTTCGTTGAACTTGGCCGAGGCGTTGGTCTCCAGAGAACTCAAACAAAAACTTCGACTGACAGAACTGGAGATCGCGACGGGGTTGGCGGGTCGAGATCCTCACTTTACCGTGGGCTTTTATCTCTCTCCCAAAGTCCACATCCGGTACACGCACGATATCCTCAGTCCGACCAAGGATATCTTTCTTTTGAACTATGCGTTGACCTCCCGGCTCGGTCTTTATATCGAACGGGATCGAGACGGTAGACTGGGGGGCGGCCTCAATTTCCGGGTTCGTTTTTGAATTTCCCGACCCCCGTCCTTGAATACCGTTTTTCGAGTCTCCACAGCGTTCTTATTTCCAGTGTCCTGGGATCCACACCCACCCTCGTGGGGTCTTTTTCCAATGTCCTGGGACCCAGGTCTTCCCTCTGGGACGGAGTTCCCAATGCCCAGGGACCCAGACGTATCGGCGTCCGTTCCATTTCCAGTGCCCGGGAATCCAGACTGCATGAGGTGCTGGCTTCGGCGGTTTGACCTCGATTTTGACGGGAGGCGGGGGTTCAGGGACATAAACAACCCGCGGTGCACAGGCCAATACCGGGGCGACCCCAAAGAAAAGGAACAGCCACCATTTCCGGGGAGGCATAAGCCTTTGGACTGCTTGTCTCAAAACTCTCATAGGATCACCTCCATCATGGTTTTACAAAATTAGACGCTGTTTCAACTCCTCAGGTTCCAGCACGCAAGGACCCGAGCAGTTGACCCATCTACACTATTGAAGTTATACTTAGGTTCCCCCAAAACTACGTCCAAAGGAGGTTAACCACATGAAGAAGGCGTGGACACTGCTCATGGTCGGGATCATTGCTTTGGCGGGATGTAAAAAGTCTACAACCGGTCCAGGTGAGGGTGGTGAAGGTGGCGGTGGAGAGGGCCAGGCTTCAGGGGTATTTGCCCTCTCGGGAATGATCTCGGATATCGGGACGGTGATTTATGTCCAAGACTCCCTGGGTCAACCCATTACGAACGCAACTGTCGAGATCAATAATGTGGTGATCCAGTATTTTGCTTTCATGCAAGCCTATTTCGACAGCACTGTGAAGTTCCAGAACGGCGCGACCTACACGATCGACGTCGATGCGGGGACCTACGGATCGGCGCATGCAACTTTGACAGCCCCCACCATCGATTCTGTCCGCATCACCAGTCCTCAAGAGGGAACTCAGGTCCCGGTCGGACAAGATCTCCCTGTAACCTGGCAGTACTTTGGAGGCTCGAATAACGGCTATGCAGCACTGAACTTCGCGTATGATAACGGGGACACCGCGTACGATGTGTGGGATATGAGCGGATCAACGACCAACCACACCGTTCCGGGCTCATGGCTGAATATGGAAGGACTCGCCGATGTGACGGTCTATGCTTACAGGTATGTGACCTTCCCCGACTTGTTGAATCCCCGCGGTGATGCCACCACTCCCTATGGGACCTCGGCCGTGGGGGTCGGAACTTTCCATAGCGTCCAGATTACCGTCGGCCAAGGCGGTGGCGGAACGGGGGAGAACTGGGGTGGAATGTTCCTCGGTGTGGTAGATGGAACCATCCCTGTCACGGGCAACTGGACATATGAAGGAGCCTCAGGCACATTTTCCGCAACCCTCACGGGCTTCCCTACTTACAACGAGCAGTTTCAGGCGACGTGGGGTACATTTCCATCCTCCCCATTTCAGGTCGTCGGAAACCTTGGCGATACGCTGACGTTGCTCATATCTTATCAAACAGGAGACACCTTAGGTGGAACCTGGACACTAAATGGCATCCATAATGGTTCGGGAAGCTGGGGAGGGACTCGCCCCTAAGGATAGGAGGGTTTCTGTTTGATTAATCTGTGGGGCTGTCCATATGGGCAGCCCCACTTCTTTTTGAACTCACGTAATGGACAGAGCCCTGTTCAAGAGGATGTCTTCTGGAGCACCATCCACATCCGGCCCCGTTCAGAACGGGCCCGGCGATAGGAGAAGAACCAGTTCGGGTGCTCAAATGTACAGTAGGGTGGCGGAAGGATCTCCCGGATCCCCGCCGTCTTGAACGTTTGTTCGACAATCCGGAAAAGATCGAGGAAGCGCTGGCCGTCTTGGTAGTGGAGGGTACTGGAGAAGAAATCCTCAAACTCCGGTCCCACGGGGTAATGGCATCCTCGGATGCCCGGGCCGGACACCACAACCAAGTCTTCTGGCCGAATGCCACGGTCCTGTGCGTGACGAAGAAGGGCCTCCAGGATCCCGCGCTTGATGCCCTTCCACCCAGCGTGTACCAGCCCGAAAGCCCGCCCACGTCGATCCAGAACCGCAATCGGAAGGCAATCTGCCACCTGGATGCCCACCCAGACACGGGGGACCTCCACCCACCACCCGTCGGCTTCCAGAGGGTGAGGAGGCAGATCTAAAGGGGTATGCACGGCAACCACCTTCGTACCGTGGATCTGACGAAGGCGATACAGTGGACGGACATTCGGTGGGGATTCCGGCCAGGTCTTTGGATAGAACCGAAGGTCGAAAGGCAAGTCCGTCAGGAATCGGAGAATAGACCCTTTAGACGTCGAGATCCACGTCCATGACATAGGCTTGGAATTTCTGGATGGCTCTTCGTAAGGCGGAGTGCGAGATTCCAAAGTCGCGAGCCAGCCGGGAGAGGGGACGGGGTTCATCGTATTCGGTGAGAACCCAGTGAACGAGCGCCGCTGCCCAGACTTCGGGTTTTCGGATCCGCGGGTGGACCTCCATCGCGAAGGCGTTCCATAAACTCATGGCATGGTCTCGCCAGGGCTCCGGAAGACCAGCACCATCCAGATACCGTTCGATCAGATACAGGATCCGCAAAGAGACGGCGTCGACATCGATGATTTCAAACTCTAAGTCTTCACGCATGACCTCTTGTATCAGTTCTCGGATAAACAGGATGGATTCTGCGTCCGGTTCAATCTTCAGGGCCTGATCTACAAGTCCCCGGGCGCGCAGAAGTTGACCCTCTTTTACGAAGCCCAGGGCGAGTTCCGCCAGAATGTAGGGATTCTCTGGCTCCAATTCCAGGGCTTGTTCAAGGGTCAAAATTGCCTGCCGTGTTTCTCCCATTAAGTTCAGAACATGTCCGAGCCCTCGAAGGTACTCCGGATTCTCCGGCTCCTGATGCACTGCCCTTTGGAGATATGTGAGGGCTTCCTCGAGTCGGAATGTCCTCGCATAGGTGTGCCCTAAAAGAAAGAGATAGTAAGGATTGTCTGGATCGTGTCGGAGGAGTTGCTGGAGATAGACCTCGGCCTCTTCGTATTTGTTCAGGTCGAGGGCGAGATCGGTCAGGTGCAGCAGCAGGTCTTCTTTGGGGTCCCGGGGTCGCGTAGCACGGAGTGCACGCTTCAAAAGTTTGTAAGAGGCCTGTAGATTCCCCTCGAACTCTAAAGATTCTGCCCTTCTGGCTAATTCTTTGGCAATGTCGGACATGGGAACGCCTCCAAGATCAAGATGGAGTTCGAAGAACCAGGACACGGTCAATCCACCCAAGGTCTTTCTCCATGGCAACCAGACGATATCCGAATCGTTTTGCGGTGTGGATCACACGGTCCCGAACGGGTGGCGCGATTTCCATGAAAAGCCAGCCTCCGGGAACCAGGGCATCGAGCGCTTGCTGCAGGAGGGGACGGATGACAGAAAGGCCGTCAGGTCCGCCATCCAGCGCTTCCTTGGGTTCCTGTTGGACTTCGGGAGGGAGAGTCGGGAGGTGTGAGGTGGGAATGTACGGGGGGTTGGTGACGACGAGGTCGAGCGTGTGTGGACGGAATGCCTGGAGAAGGTCGCCTCGTAGAACCCAAACCCGGGACTCGAGGCGATATCTGGCCGTATTTTCCCGTGCGGTCCTAACGGCCATCGGGGAGCGGTCAATCGCCCAGAGACGAGCCCTGGGGTAATGCAAAGCCAGAGCAATGGCGAGACAGCCTGTACCAGTGCCGATATCCGCCACGCGTAGGACCCGGGTTCGCTTCGTTATGTAGGTCTGAACAGTGAGGATCAACGTCTCGGTGTCGACCCGTGGGATAAAAACGCCGGGCCGAACGCGGATCGGGATGCCGAGAAACTCAACCTCTCCGAGGACATAGGCCAGAGGCACCCGCTTCTGTCGCGCCTGGAGGGCGCCCCTCAACTGAGAAGTGTTGGGAGCGGGGCCCAGCGTCGGTGGCCAGGACCCGCCCAAGGAAGTCCAAAGGATCCGGGCCTCAGCCTCGGCTTCGGGAGAGATCCTTTGGAGATCCTGAAGAAAAGTCCTGTAAATCTTCCAGGCGTTTCCGGTCTTCATGTTCCTTTAAGGCGTTGATAATGGGCTGAAGATTGCCCTCTAAAATCGATTCTAAAGCATATAAGGTCAGGCCAATGCGGTGGTCGGTTACGCGGTTTTGTGGAAAGTTATAGGTGCGGATTTTTTCGCTCCTGTCGCCGGTTCCGATGTATGCCTTGCGGATTTGTGAGGTCTTTTTCGCTTCCTCTTCCATCAAGCGATCCCGGAGGCGGGATCGCAGGATCCGCAGAGCCTTCTGTTTGTTTTTATGTTGAGATCGTTCGTCCTGGCAGGACACGGTGATGCCTGTAGGGAGATGGGTGATCCGAACTGCAGAGTCGGTGACATTCACATATTGTCCACCGGGGCCTCCTGCGCGGAAAGTTTCGATCTTCAAGTCTTCCGGCCGGATTTCAACTTCGATCTCGTCCGCCTCGGGCAAAACCACGACAGAGGCTGAGGAAGTGTGGATGCGGCCGCCCGATTCAGTGACAGGCACCCGTTGGACCCGATGGACGCCCGACTCGTACTTGAGGGCGCCGTATGCCCCCTTCCCTTCGACCAAGAAGGTCACTTCTCGGATCCCTCCCAATTCTGTCTCGTGAAGATCAGTAATCGAGACCCGCCATCCTCGATCTTCGGCATATCGCAGGTACATTTTGAACAGATCGCGTGCAAAAAGGGCAGCCTCTTCCCCTCCTGTGCCGGCACGGATCTCCACGACAGCATTCTTTTCGTCATTGGGGTCCGTGGGGAGGAGTTTGTGACGAAGTTCCCTCTCAATCTCTTGGAGTTCCCGTTGCAACTGGGTGATTTCTTCCTCAATGGCTGCACGTTCGGTGTCATCCTCCGTGGATTCCATGAGATCCTGGAATTCCTTTAACTCCTGGGATTTTTCTTCCCACGCATTGGCGAGGTCGACAATCCCTTTGACCCGCGCGTATTCCTGAGAGAGTCTGGCCAGGGTTTGAGGGTCCGAAGTTGTCTCTGGGTTCTGGAGTTCCTTCTCCAGTTCCTGGAGGCGTTTTCGAAATGGGGCAATCAGTTGCGGGTCCATGAGAATCAAAGAATGAAGGGGGAGACTTCAGGATGCAAGCCTCCCCCTTCGATGGTCACGATTTATGAACTACTGCACCTTCAGGATGGGACGGACACGCACGGCTTCTCCGGCTTTGATTCGGATAAAGTAGAGGCCTTCGGGATAGGAACTCAGGTCCAGGGTTTCACGGTGGATCCCAGGCTTCAACAGTCCTAAGGGATAAGTGTGGAGTTGACGGCCGGTGACGTCGTATAGGCCAATTTGCACTTCGGTGGCATATGGGAGACCGAACTCAACGAGGGTCTGACCCCGGGTGGGATTGGGGGCGAAACGGTAGACCGTGAAGGGCACGGGCAATGTTCCGTTCTCCTCTGTCTGGGTTGCATTGAACAGGCTGATTGCATTTTGTGCATTCTGGAGGAGGGCACTGAGAGAGGTCCCCCCGACCACGGCAAACGCCACCTGGAGGTCCTGACCCGCGGTGAGATTAAACGGACCCGCGGAAGCCATGACAGACCAATCATCCGGAACGCTGGCCGTCGGGAAAGAATACGTGCCGTTCAAAAAGAGCCACTGTGTGTTGTCCGGCATTCCCTGGTTCGGATACACATACGTGGGGTTGTTAATGACGCTGAGGTTGGCAGGCGTGGGAGGATTGAGAAGGGTGACCCCGACATATGTAGTCCCGTAGTTCAAGTAAGCAGTCCGGGTTGTCGCGTCCGTACCTCCCATGTTTTGGTCATACGTCGTAGCACCAATGTCGAAGTCCATGAAGTAGCCCACATAAAGGTTGGAGACATCCTGGGTTGCGGTGATGGTGTAGAGAACGATTACGAAGTCGTCATAGGTCGGATCATCCCAGGCATAAGCTTCCATTTCCACCGTGATCCCCTGAGGATTTGGGTGGCCACTGTCCTCAAACATGCCCCACACGCCTTCCGTGGCTCCGTTGGTGGGGGTGAAATAGTAGAGTTGGCCGTTGGGATTCGAAGTCGGCTGGAAGTCTTCGTCATCCAGGCCTCCACTTTCATACCACGCATCTGCGACATAACTTGAGGAATTCCCGATCGCAAATGTGCCATAGTACAGGGTGTTCTGACCATTGGCCGGGTAAACGAACCCGGAGCCCTGGGCCTGGTCAGAGTGCATAAATCCGATTGCACCCCGGTCCGTAACTGTTAGGGTCGCATTCCCCGCATGAACATCTAAGTAATCTGCACGGGGGACGCCGATGTACGTCGTAAAGTCTAAGTCTGTCGTGTAATCTCCGTTATTGGATACAAAGTGAACCGTAAACTGGATTTGTTCACCGGATGGTGCATTGGCATCGACCTGCAGGGTAAAGGGTGAAGCCGCATTATCCACTGTATCGCCAGACGCGATGTCGCCAAAGGCATAAGTAGAATCTAAAAGGGTGATGTATGGGCTGTTGGTCCGAAGGGTTGCGGTGGCGCCATAGGCCGTGGAATCGGCTAAGTTCGTGAGGGTCACCACGATTTCGCCGCTCTCACCCGGATCCAGTTGGTCATCGCCACCGGCGGAAATCTGGTATCCCACCAGCGTAATGTACGGGAGGGTGGGCACTGGGACCATATTGAGGGCCGCCAAGAGATCCAGTCGGCCCCAGCCGTAGTTGTTATTCGGGAAGGTACCTCCTTGTGGCGGCTGGTAGGCCGATTCCGTGAGAATGTTGTAAATCGTCTCGAAGTCCATGAAGGGGTTTTTGGAAAGGAGGACGGCCACGGCACCGGTCACGTGAGGCGTGGCCATCGAGGTTCCTGACCAGAGGTAGCCTCCCTGATAGCCCCCACCGGGGACGGACGAACGAATGTTGACCCCCGGCGCGCTGATGTCCGGTTTAATCAAGTTCCAATCCGGACGGGGCCAGTACTGGGGATCATTCCACGGACTCATGTTGGGTGCGGGTCCACGGGATGAGAAGGAGGCGATGTTATCGCCGGAATCCGTGGCCCCGACCCCGATCACGGTCGGGTAGTTCCCCGGCGTATTTGCGGATCCGCTCCCTGGTCCACTGTTCCCAATGGCAAAGACCGGGATGATGTCCAGGGCACGCCAGGTCAAGACGGCAGACCAGTAGGCGAGGCTGGAAGATGTGTTACTCCCCCAGGAATTGTTGATGACCCGGACTGGAACCCCGGAATCCCCTACAAGAGAGGCATACCACTGGAATCCAGACATGATGTTGCAGGCATTCCCCGTGCCATCAAAAACCTTGACCGCCGTAAACTGGGCGCCTGGGGCCACACCGATGTCATTGACATCCGGGCCTAACCCATCGCCCCCCACCGCTGTACCCATGGTGTGGGTCCCGTGGGAATTGTCATCGTAGGGGGTCGGAACCCCATTGCAGAAGTCATGCCAGTAGCCCGCAAACCGGTTGTGAAACGCCGGATGGTTCGCAAATACCCCGGTATCCATCTGACCGATGATGATGCCAGATCCATCGTAGCCCAGAGCCCAGACCGTATCTGCGTTGACCCGACTGATGTTCCATTCAGGGGTGGGATTGGCGATCACTTCAGAAGCATCTGGATTGGCGGAAGCAACAAGAATCCGGACTTTCGGAACTTCTTCGATGTACAACACATCCGAACGCAACGCAAGTTTTTCTAACATCGAAGCGGTAACCTCAGCAGAAATGACATTGGCGACCCAATAAGACTGATAGGAAATCACTTCATCCGACGGAGCCTGGGAAAGGAAATTCAAAATGGGTGCTTGCGTCCGCGCTGCCAGGTCTTTGAGGTAGTCGACCAGCATCTTTTTGGTGGAGAATTGATCTGCCAGGTGTGCGTAATCGGGTTGCTCCTGGGGAAGGATGTAGACCTGGAATCGGTCTGTCGGCTGGGCGGTTTGGAGTTTCTCCGCAAGGTCAGGTGCGAGAACCGCACCGGAAAGGTAGGACCCTGCGAGGAGAAACAGGACAACTTTTTTGAGCATACAACACCTCCTCTATCGTCACATCAGGGACAGTGCCCCAACGAAATATGTTGTTTCTAAGTTGACCTGGAATTATAAGGCCTGATTCCTCAAGAGGAGGATTCCCCTGGGTCTGTCCAATGTTTTAAAAGCCGCACCGCTTCAAGGACAGCGGCTTTCTCCTTTCCCTGGAAGGAATGGTTGGCCCCCTCGATCCACAAAAGAACGGGTTTGACAGGAACCTCGGCCAGGATTGACTCTACAACCTCCGGAGGACCCAGAGGGTCTTCCGTTCCCTGGATCACCCCCAAGGGGGTCTGAAGACGGGAAAGATGGGATTGATCGATGGGGGTGCCATCGGCTTGCTGGAACGGATAGCCCAGGGCGACGATCCCTGCCACACCGGGTTTCAGGACTGCTCGATGCGTTGCCATGTAAGCCCCCAGAGACTTCCCGACCAGAAAAAGGGGACCCTCCGGATGCTGCTGGCGAGCCCAGGCCTCTGCAGCCAGGATTTCACGATAGAGTTTGGGAAAGTCAATGCGATGCGTCTTGACAAAATCGAAGTTAAATCGGAGAAGACTCCAGCCCTCTGGAGCCAACACGTGAACCATTTGGACCAGGAGAGGATGATCCATGTCGTTGTTGGCACCGTGCATGAGGAGGACCAGGGGCTTGGACGTCTCGCCCTCGACGAACCAACCTTCGAGGGCCCCTTCTTCCCACGGAATTTGGACTTTTCTTTCCGACGCCTTTAAAGCCATCGCACTCTCCCTTCCCCTTCGGTCAGGGTTCCTATGATGGTTCCCTCGCCCAGAGCCTTGAGGACCTCTTGGACATCCTCGGGAGCCACAACCAGAATGAACCCGATCCCCATATTAAAGACCCGCCACATTTCTTCTTCCGGGACATTCCCCGCTTCTTGAAGAATCCGGAATCCAGGAGGTGTGGCAATACTCGACCGGTCCATCACGGCATCCACCCGAGAATTTAGAACCCGAGCGAGGTTCTCCGGGATCCCTCCCCCGGTGATGTGGGATGCAGCCTTGACTTTCCCAGTTGCGAACGCCCGGAGAACCGGCTGAACATAGAGGCGAGTGGGCGTGAGAAGCCAGTCTAAGAGGGTCGCGGAAGGGGTTACTTGTGTTTGTGCAAGGTTGGGGTGTATGTCCAGGATCTTTCGGATCAACGAGAATCCATTGGCGTGAGGGCCTGAGGAGGGCAGGCCGATGCAGAGGTCTTCCGGAGCCAGGTGTTCTGGGTCCGGGATCTTGGCTCGCTCCACGATGCCGACCCCAAAGCCAGCGATATCGAAGTCCTCAGCATGCGCAAAAAGGCCTGGCAACTCGGCCGTTTCCCCACCCAGGAGAGGACACTGGATTTCTTCCAGAGCCCGGAGGAGCCCTTGGAGCAACACTGCATGGTGCTCCGGCTCCAGGCGTGCGACGGCAAAGTAGTCCAGGAAAAACAAAGGACGGGCCCCGAGGGTCACGAGGTCGTTACAAACCATCGCAACCAGGTCTTGTCCCAGGCCTTCCAGACGTCCGGCTTGCAGAGCGAGTCGGATCTTCGTCCCGATGCCATCCGTCGAGGCCACGAGCACTGGATCTTCATAATCCTGGAGGAGTGACGCCAAAGGGAACAGCCCTCCAAAAGATCGAAGGTCTACATGGTGTTTCAGGGTCTCGAGCAATCGTTCGGCTCGGTGGAAACTGACGCCCGCATCCTCGTACCGCATGAAGGCATTTTACAAACATTCCCAAGCCTTTGCAAGCCGACGTGTTTCCATTCGTTGTCACAGAATGGACTTCGCCTTAGAATAATTCGTACACGGGCAATCCGGCGAGAAAATCTGTGAAATTTAAAACAGGTCCTTTGCCCAACAAAAAAGGAGGAATCGCCGGGAAAACTCTTTAGAGTCTGCGGGTGCCTCTGCGCCACGCAAAACTCAAGCGGATGGAGGAACAACCTCGTTGAAGACGGTTGTGGTTCATGAATGGTTGGTGAGCCCTGCAGGCTCTGAAGAGGTCGTGAAGGCGATCCTCCGACTCTACCCTTCGCCTCTTTATACTCTTTTTGCGTCTTCTGACCTCGTCCAACAGCCTCCCTTCAAGACCCTCGAAATCCACACGTCCTTTCTCCAAAAACTTCCGGGAATCCAGCGATACTACCGAAACTTCTTCCCGCTGTTCCCCCTGGCTGTGGAGTCCTTTGATCTCCGCGAATACGATGTGATCCTTTCGAGTTCCCATGCCTTTGCCAAGGGTGTTTTACGGCATGCGGACCAGGTCCACATCTGCTATTGCCATACCCCCATCCGCTACGCGTGGGACCTTTATCACGAGTATGTGTCCCCTTTACCGTGGCCAAAGCGTATTGCAAGTCGGTTCTTCCTTCACTACATCCGGATCTGGGACCTTTCCACGGTTTCTCGAGTGGATGCCTTTGTCGCGAATTCGAAATTTGTTGCCCGGCGAATCCAAAAACTTTATGGCCGAAAGGCCGATGTGGTTTATCCTCCGGTGAATGTAGAAGAATTCCCGGTGGTCACAGAAAAGGAAGACTACTTCGTGGCGGCTTCCCGATTTGTCCCGTATAAACGGATGGATTTGATTGTCCGGGCCTTTCGTGAATTGCCGGACCTGAAGTTGTTGGTCGTGGGTGATGGAGAGCGCTCCAAAGAAATCAAAAACCTCGCCCGAGGAGCGAAGAATATCGAATTCTTAGGATACCAACCGAGGGAGACGTTCAAGGAAATTCTGGCAAAGGCCCGAGCCTTTGTGTTTGCGGCCATTGAAGACTTTGGCATTCTTCCCGTCGAGGCACAGGCCTGTGGGACTCCGGTCATTGCCTACGGACGCGGGGGCGTGTTGGAGACCGTGGTGGACGGCACGACGGGCCTCTTCTTCCATGAACAAACCCCTGAGGCCCTCCGAGAGGCTGTGCTTCGGTTCCTCAAAATCGAGGACCGGTTTGATCCCCATGAGATCCGCCAGAACGCCGAAAAGTTCTCTGCAGAACGGTTTGATGAAAAGTACCGCCAGGTGGTAGAGCGAACCCTCGAACAACATCGTGCACACCTCCAATCTTCGTCATCGACCATCAAGACTCAGGAGGTTCCCTGAATGGAATTCCGTCGCCTCTTCCACGCAGCCGTTTTGATGGTCTTTGATTACCTCGCATTCTTCCTGAGTTTCAAAGTGGGGACCTGGCTGTTCACCCGATGGGTGACGGTGCCCCCCATCGATCACCGGGAGTATGTCATCTTCCCGCTGATCATCTTCCTGTTTTTCCTGTTCAACGGTCTGTACACACGGAAACTGGGGCTTTGGGAAGAAATGCGTCGGCTTTACCGGGGGCTGATCGCCGCACATGTCATCATCTTTCTGTTCTTCATGTTTACTGGATTCCCCATTGGGCTCTCTTTCATGCTGGCCGGGGTGTGCCTCGCCGCGACCCTGATCGTCTTCCCGGTGGAACGAGACCTTGTTCAGCGGCTCCTTTATTTCACCGGGATCTGTCGAGAACGGGTGATCATTGTCGGGGAAAAGAAAGACGTCTTAGAAGTCTACCGGACCCTCAAAGGGGAGCCGCATTTATGCTTTGACATTGTGGGCTTTGTAATGATTGGGGACAACCCGTCGCGGGTCCTTGAAGGTGTCCCGGTCATCGGACATCTGGATCAACTGGAGAGAGCGGTCCAAGAAAAAGGGGTCAACACCGTCATTATCGCCACGCCTCCCTATTCCAGGGAGCGCATTTCGGCCCTGTACGCCGAAGTCAGCAAACTGGTCCGGAACATCCTGGTGGTTCCTCCGCTCCGGGGCTTTGCCATTTTGAATGCCCAACTCTACCCGCTCTTTTTCCGGAACTTTCTGCTGGTCCACCACCAAAACCGCTTAAAGGACCCCTTGAGCGTTTTCTTGAAAGAACTGGGCGACCGCATTTTTGCACTTCTGCTTTTGCCGGTCCTTTTGCCTATTATGGCCATCATCTATGTCTTGATCAAATTGGACTCCCGTGGACCCGCAATTTATACCCATGAACGCGTCGGAAAACACGGCAAAATCTTCAAGGTCTATAAGTTCCGGACCATGTACCCCAATGCCGATCAACTCCTCCAGGAGATTCTGGCGCGCGATCCCAAGGCTCGAGAAGAATGGAATCGCCATTATAAATTGAAAAACGATCCCCGCGTCACGCGGATCGGAAGGTTTTTGCGGAAGACCTCCCTCGATGAATTGCCACAGATTTTTAACATCTTGAAGGGGGAGATGTCTTTTGTGGGACCCAGGCCTGTGCTGGTGCAGGAACTGGAGGAGTACTACCGAGAAAACACCAAGTTCTACATCCAGGTCAAGCCCGGCATCACAGGCCTCTGGCAGGTGAGTGGCCGGAATAAGACCGATTACCCGACCCGGGTGTTTTTGGACAGTTGGTATGTCCTCAACTGGTCCCTTTGGCTGGATTTCATGATCATCCTCAAGACCTTCAAGGTCATCCTCCTGATGGAGGGGGCGTACTGAGGTCGATCCGGATCCCCATCCCGTTATAATTGACAGAAGTGATGCCGTACGTAAACGTGGCCTTTCCCGGTCTCCGTCTTGATGCGTTGACCTATGAAGTTGTGGGGGACACGCCTATCCAACCCGGGACACCGGTGATCGCCCCCCTCCAGCACCAGTGGCTCCTCGGGATCGTTGTGGAATCGAATGTGCGCCCCCCGTCCGGAGTAACCCTCCGGACGGCCTATCCCGTGGGCTTCCCGTTTCATATACCGCTGCCGCTCCTCAAACTGGCCCAGTGGATCACTCGATACTATGTTTGCCCTCTGGGGACCGCACTCCAACCGATCGTGCCGGAGTATGTTCAAAATCTGCGCTCCTATTGGCTTGTTTCCGAAAACCAAACGGGCCGCCCAAAAACCCTGGCATCCCTTTCTAAGGGACAAGCAGAACCTTTTTGGGAACAACTGGTCCGGGATTCTCAGACAGGCAGGATCCGGATCCGGTTCCCGGACCTCCGGTTGCCCTCCGTAGAAGCATTGCCGATTGAGATCCCGCAGGTGCCTACGGACGAACAAGCCAAAGCGCTGGAGATCCTTTCGCCCACACTGGGAAGTGGCCACTATGCGCCGTTTCTCCTTCATGGTGTCACGGGGTCTGGCAAGACGATGCTCTATTTGTGGCTGGCCCAGCGGGCCCTGAACCTCGGGCTTTCCACCTTGATCTTAGTTCCGGAGATCGCGTTGACCCCCCAACTCCTGAGCCTCTTCCGCACCCTCATGGGGGATCGAGTGGTTCCCTACCACTCTCACCTGACGCCACGTGAAAGGCTGGGAGTCTGGGTCACGGTCCAGCACCGCCCCATGGTTGTGGTGGGGCCACGTTCCGCCCTGTTCCTGCCCTTCCAAAACTTGGGCCTCATCGTCGTTGACGAAGAACATGACCCGACCTACAAAAGTGAAAACGAGCCCATGTACCATGCACGGGATACCGCTGTGTACCGTGCATATCTCGAACGCATCCCGATCGTGTTGGGAAGTGCCACCCCCAGCCTGGAATCCATGTACAACGCCCAACGTGGGAAATACCGTCTGATTCGGATGACCAAACGGGTTCGTGGCTATTGGTTCCCTCGGATCACATTGATTGACCGTCGAGAAGAGACCAGCACCACCATCCTATCCCTGACCCTCCTGGAGTACCTCAAGCAAACCCTCCATAAGCGGAAACAGGCGTTGCTTTATCTGAACCGGCGAGGGTACGCCCCGATGATGCTTTGTCGCACCTGCGGCTATATTGCGCAGTGTCCGGAGTGCGAGGTCTCCCTCACCTACCACCGAAAAGAGAATCTCCTTCGTTGTCATCTCTGTGGACATGCAGAGAGTATCCCCGCCAGTTGTCCCCGTTGCGGATCGGACACGTGGAAGCCTTACCGGTACGGCACGCAACGTGTGGTCGCGGAACTCCGGGAGTATTTCCCGCGGCTCCCGATTGCCCGGCTGGACGTAGATGTCCGTCGGCGGAAAGGGAAACTGGAAGAGATCTACCGTGAGATGCGTGCCGGGCGGATCCAGGTTTTGGTCGGCACTCAGATGATCGCTCAGGGCCTGGATTTCCCAAAGGTCGACCTTGTGGGGGTCCTGGACGCGGACCAGTACCTGGCTTTCCCGGATTTTCGTGCCTATGAGCGGACCTTACAGCGGCTGATCCAGGTCGCGGGCCGGGCACGCCGCGGCGGACTCGTCGTGGTCCAAACCTATCGGCCTGAAGAACCTCCCTTTCAGGCTTTGGCGTATGACAAAATGGAAGAGTTCTATCAGGTGGAATTGGAGCGTCGAAAAGCCCTTCAGTACCCGCCCTTCGTAAGACTGATCGCGATCGAATTCCGTGGCAAAAAAGAGGAAAAGGTACAGGAAGTGGCATCCTCTTGGGCCCAACGCCTTCGAGAACACCTGGACGCGACGGTTTTGGGACCCTCTCCGTGTCCGGTTGCCCGAGTCGCAGGAACTTACCGATACCGCATCCTGGTTAAGGCCACCCAGACTTATACCGTCCAAGACGCCCTCCGTTCCCTCCTCCAGACGGAAAGACAACGCTCTGTGCGGATCCGGGTGGATGTAGACCCCGTCGATTTGATGTGATCCCATGAGGATGCAAAACACTCCAGGACCCTGGCGTGCAGAAGTGTTGGCCCTCTGGGCCGTCTTCTTTTGGTCTACCGTCGCCACGGCGTTTAAGTGGACCCTCCGTTGGATCGATCCCTTGGACATGCTTCTGGTTGCGTCCTGGACCTCACTCCTGATTTACACGGTCGCGATGATTCGTCAGCGTCTTTGGACGGTGTTCTTGAATCTCCCCGGGCGTGACCGATGGTTCCTCTTCCTGTTAGGCTCCCTCAATCCCACCCTGTACTACATCGTCTTGTTCAATGCGTATCATCGGCTTCCTGCTCAGATTGCGCAGCCCTTGAATTACACCTGGCCGATGGTTTTGAGTTTGCTGGCGATCCCTCTCCTCCGGCAGCGATTCCGACTCCTCGACTTCATAGGGCTTCTTTTGGGGTTCTTCGGGGTCTGGCTCGTTTCCTCACAGGGCAACCCGGGGCGGCTGGAGGTTTCTGATCCCCTGGGCGTGACGCTCGCCGTGGGGTCGAGTGTCCTATGGGCAACATATTGGCTGTTGAATGTGAGGATTCCTGCTCCGGAGATTGTCAAACTCTTCGGGAATTTCCTCTTTGGGGCGCCGTTCATCACACTCCTCTGGTTGGGACATCACCCCCATCCCATGCCATTCAAAGGATTCGTCGGGGGAATTTATGTGGGCATCTTTGAGATGGGGTGGACCTTTTTGTTATGGATGAAGGCCTTGCGAAGGGCGACGGCCACGGCTCGGGTGGCCAATCTCGTATACCTTTCGCCCGTCGTATCCCTCTTTTTCATCTGGGGGATTCTGAAGGAGCCGATCTACTGGACCACCCCGATGGGCCTGGCTTTAATCCTTGCAGGAATCTGGGTGCAGCGCCGCGGTCGCCCCACCCCTTAAGAGTGCTCGGAAGTCAACATGCCTTGTCGAATCAGTTCCTGAAGTTTCTGAATCCATAAGGACCACGGTTGGTCTTCCCGGAGAGGTCCAAGGACCTCCTGGAGGCGCTGGAAAACGGGGCGTGTCCCCTTGCCCAGTGCTGTGACATCGAGGGATTGTTGTTGAAGGCGGATCCGGAGCGCTTGGTACGCACAGAGGGCTTCGATCGCCAGGACGGCCTCGGTGTTTTGCAAAATTTGAAGGGTCTTTCGACCCGCAACCGGTGCCATGCTGACGTGGTCTTCCTGACCTGCACTGGTGGGGATGGAGTCCACGCTTGCAGGATGAGCTAGGGCCTTGTTTTCCGATGCCAGGGCTGCCGCCGTGTACTGAACCACCATCAACCCACTCTGTAGGCCGGGCTGCCCGCCTTCTGGATCAACCAGAAATGGCGGCAACCCACGGTTCAAGTACTCCGTGAGCAGTCGGTATGTGCGACGCTCCGAGAACGTGGAAAGCGTGCTGCCGGCCATGGCGAGGAGGTCGAGCACAAGTGCCAGGTATTGCGCATGGAAATTGCCCGTGGAAATCACCGGGTTGGGATACGGGGCCTCGGGAAACACCAAGGGGTTATCGGTGGCTGCATTGATCTCCCGCTCTAAGATGTCCCGGGTGAAAGCCAGAACCTCCCGGATGGGGCCATGGACCTGAGGGATACACCGGAGGGTGTAGGGATCTTGAATCCAACCGATGGTCTCCCGCGGATCTGAAGTGCCCTGCGTTTCCGACGGAGGATGGGCCAGGTGGCTTTTCTGAAGGGCGGCTTTCAGGTGTTGGGCACTTTCCCATTGGCCGGGATGGGGACGCGCCCGCATGGGCAGGTCATCCAGGGCCGCCAGGAGCCCTTCCAAAGCCTCAAAAGACAGGGCAGCGATGGTTTCTGCAGAGTCCAAAAGGGTCTGAAGGTGGTCCCAGGCCAACACCGTAAGCGCGGTACTCACCGTGGTCCCGTTAATCAGAGCCAACCCTTCCTTGGCTTCCAAGACGATGCGTGGGATCCCCGCCCACGCCATGGCTTCTAATCCCGTGACCCGACGCCACTGCCCTTGCCAAAAGATTTCTGCTTCTCCCGAGATCTGGAGGGCTTGCTCCCGTGCCGCGCCTTCCAAGGGTCTTCCCGGGGTCACTCTCTGCACCAGCCACGCCTCTTGTTTTTGGACCTCTGGTCGGGGGTCCTGGGTCATAACCCAGCCAATGTGTGCCATCGGTGATAAGTCTCCGCTGGCTCCCACGGAACCCTGGCAGGGAACCACCGGCACCACGCCCTTGTTCAGCATGGCAAGCAGGGTTTCAATGAGCACGGGCCGGACACCAGAGACGCCAAACGCAAGAGAGTTCGCCCGGATGAGCATGGCAGCACGGACCACCTCCCGTGGGTAGGGCGTCCCCACTTGGGTGGCATGGCTCAGAATCAGATTCCGCTGAACCCTTCGGATCTGATCCGGTGGGATCGCGCGGTTGGCCAGGGCCCCAAAACCGGTATTCACACCATAGATGCGGAACCCCTGCTGGAGGACCCGATCTAAGGTCTCTCGAGAGCGCTGGACCCGTTGCCGGGCCTCGGACGAGAGAGAAACTTGGATACCCCCAGGGGGCGTCTTAGCAATCCGGATGATGTCTTCAAGGCGAAGATGATGACCGTCCAGGCAGATCTCGGTGTGGTCTGGGTCCATAGTCTATTCCTTGCCCAGGAGTTTACGGATGTAAGGAATGAGGTTGGATTGGGGGAGCGTGGCTTGCTGGCCGGTCGGCATATGGCGAACGGTGGCAGACTGCGATTGGGCTTCGTCAGACCCGATGAGGATTACCACCGGAATCCCACGGTCTTTCGCATATCCCAATTGGCCGCGGAGGTTCTTCTTGCCGGTGTAGAAGTCCGTGTTGAAGCCCGATTTCCGAAGCGTCTGGGTGATGTGGAGATACAGGGGGGTGAGTTCAGGATCGAACCGGACGACCAGAACCTCCGTTCGGGTCTCCGTTTGGATCGGCCAGGCATCGAGTTCATCCATCACCGTGACCAACCGGTCCAGCCCGATGGATGTTCCGGTTGCAGGGATATCTTGGCCAGTAAAGATTCCAATGAGGCGATCGTAACGACCGCCGCCCATGATGCTGCCGATCTTTGGTTGTTCCATGACCGTTTCAAAGACCGGGCCCGTGTAGTAATCCAGCCCCCGCACCAGACTCAGGTCCAGTTCATAGACGCCTGTGGGAACCTCTAACAGGTCCAAATATTCAAAGACCTGGCGCAGTTCCTGAAGGCCTTCTAAAGCGGCTTCAGAGGTTCCCAAGACCTTTTCCGCCGCAGCGAAGACGGACTCATCAGAACCCCGAAGGGTCATGATATCGAGGATCCGCTCGATCACTGCCTTGTCAATCTGGCGTTGTTCCAACTCTTTGCGGACCCCTTCAACACCGATCTTGTCGAGTTTGTCGATCGCACGAGCGATGTCCAACTCCTGTTCAATGGGGGCCCCGGCGACCTCGATCATGCCCCGAATCACTTTGCGGTTGTTGATCTTGATCTTGAATCCCTGGAGTCCCAGTTCGGTCAACGCGGCGTAAACAACCGCAATGATCTCCGCATCCGCAAGCATATCGGAAGAGCCGACGATGTCGACATCGCACTGTACAAACTCACGGAACCGTCCCTTTTGGGGTTTTTCTGCGCGCCAGACGGGTTGAATCTGGTACCGCTTGAAGGGCTTGGGCAGGTGCGGATACATGGCTACGACACGGGCCAGGGGGACGGTCAGGTCATAGCGGAGTCCCAATTCCCGCCCCCCACGATCCTGAAACCGATAGATCAAGCGTTCTCCTTCTTCTCCATACTTCCCCGAAAGGGTCTCCCAGCGTTCGATCGCAGGGGTCTCCAGGGGATCGAATCCAAACCGCTCAAAGACTTTCCGGATCGTATCCACCAGGTAGGCACGTTTGACCATCTGAGACGGCAAAAAGTCTCGGGTGCCTTTGAGAATTGCTGGTTTCACCTTGGGTGCCATGAAGTGCCTCCTTTGGCTTGAAGTCTCGGCGTATTATAGATTTCGCATCGAAGGAGGTCAAGGAAACACATTGGCTCCTTGGGAACGATAGGAGGATCAGATCCTCCCTGCGAAGAATTTACCCGGAAAGGCAGAAGTCAAAACGGCGCACCCTGCAGGAGCGGCTTCAGCCGCGACCTGAATGTCCCCCTTTGGAAAAGGGGGACTCAGGGGGATTTGAAAAACCGGGTCACTCTCCCCAATCCCCTCCCTGACCAAGGAGGGTCTATGTGTTGTGGAGGTTCCTGGCCAGGGAGGGACTGTGTGTTGTGGGGATGGATCCTGACCAGGGTGGGCTGTGAATTCATGAATCGCCGCTGAAGCGGCTCCTACAAAAAGATTCTACAAGAAAACAGGGAAGGAAAGTTCCCACCAGGCAAACAAAGAGCGAGGTAGGAGCGGCTTTTGCTGCGACCTGAACTCAGACAGATTTTTTCTCGAGGCAGCAGGGAAAAGCCAGGATATGTGAGACGTTGGGTCTGATGTCGGTGTAAAATTTCGGGGGTTCCTTTACGCCCAGAGGTGATAGACCGATGGAATGGTGGGAAAGGTTTTTTACGGGGCTCTGGATCGAGGTCCAGAAGAGCCAATGGTCGGAGGAAACCACCCGGAAGCAGGTGGACTTCCTGATGGAGGTCTTAAGACTTCGGCCCGGCATGGAAATCCTGGATGTTCCCTGTGGGACCGGTCGGCACTCCATTGAACTGGCTCGAAGAGGGCTCCAGATGACCGCTGTCGATTTCTCAGAGGAACTCATCCAGGAGGGGAAAACACGGGCCCGCCAGGAAAATCTTCCCATTGAGTGGCATGTCCGGGATATGCGAGATTTGCCTTGGTCTCAGCGGTTTGATGCCGCCTTCTGTTTCTGGGGGAGTTTTGGGTTTTTTGAAGAAGCGGGCAATCTCGACTTCCTGAAGGCGGTGTCCCAGGCCCTGAAGCCAGGCGGCCGATTCTTTATGGACATCCATACTGTAGAAACCCTCTTGCCCCGTCTTCTTGAGCGTTGGTGGTCAAAAAGCGGGGATGTGTACGTCCTCCAGGCCATGGAGTACAATCCGGAAACCGGCCGTGTCCATACTCAGTGGACATTAATCAAAGGGTCTCAGGTTGAGGTCAAAGAGAGTGCCATCCGGATTTACACCTATCGCGAGATTTTGGAGATGCTGCGGAAGGCCGGCTTTGAGTCGTGGGAGGCCTACGGCTCCATAGATCGGACGCCGTTTCGACTGGGGGCGACCAGGCTTTACCTCGTTGCCACCAAGTCCTCCTCGGGTTCGTCCTCCCCTTGATGGAGGATCCGTTGGATCTCTTTTTGGACTTGCGGATCCTGTTCCCGCCGAAGGGCCTTTTCTAATATGGGTCTGGCGAGATGCCCCAGGACCTTCGCCAGGGCCCAGGCCGCGTGAGCCCGCACCACCGGACTTGGATCTTCGGTAAGAAGGCGCTGGATCTGATCTCTATACCGAGCGTCTTTCCGGTTGCCAATGGCCACGAGGAAGTTTCGGATGAGTCCCTCGCGCTTTGCACGTTTGATCGCGGTCCCCTGGAAGAAAGCCCGAAAGGTCTCAGCATCTGCTTCGAGGATCTTCTCTGGCACTGGCAACGAGATCTCTCTTCCTACTTCGAGCGCCGTTCGATTCCAGGGGCAGACTTCTTGACAGATGTCGCAGCCAAAGACCCAGGTTCCTATCGGTTCCCGGAGTTCCCGGGGGATTATGCCCCGGTATTCAATGGTGAGGTAGGAGATGCACCGGGTGGCGTCGAGGACCCAGGGGGCAACCAGAGCGCCGGTTGGACAAGCCTCTATACAACGGGTGCAGGTTCCGCAGTGGTCGGTGGTCACCGGAGGGTCCAGGTCCAAATCCACGCTCAGAATCAACAGGCCCAGGACAAAATAGGACCCTTTTTTCCATGCGATCAAGTTTGTATTCTTGCCGATCCATCCCAGTCCGGCGAGCATGGCGAAGTCGCGCTCTAATACCGGGCCTGTGTCCACATAAATCCTGGCTTGGACGTCCGGCAGATGTTCTTGCACCACTCGGAGCAGTTTTCGTAGTTTTTTCCGGAGGGTGTTGTGGTAGTCGCGGCGTTGAGCGTATCGAGCAAAGAAATACCCGTCTGTTTCAAATCGCTGTGGGCTTCCATAGGCCTGGCCGACCACGACGACGGATTTGCCCCATGGGAGCCAGGTTTCCGGATGGACTCGTTTCTCGGGCTCCCGGGCCAGGTAGCCCATGTCGCCGTGGTAACCCTTTTCCAGCCACTTTTGAAACGCGGAGGCATGAGGAGGTGGTTGCCATCGGGCAACCCCAAAAAGGTCGATCCCTAAACGATGGGCTTCTTCCCGAAGGAGGCGTTTGAGGGCATCCCGCTGAGGTTTAGAGACCGATGTACTGGGCATAGAGGGCTCTGGCCCGTTCGACTGTGATCCCGGGGGCTTTGATCAAGGCTCGGCCATCCCGGAAGAGGGTGATCTCGACCACGCCGTCCCGGATCTTCAAAATGCCTCCCATTTCTTTGAGTTGAACACGGTTCCCCAATTGTTTTCGGATCTTCTGGAAGTCTAACCGAAGGCCCCTCCGGGGCGGTAAGATCTGGGCGGTGTCCTGGCCACAGAGGACCTCTGCATATCGGAACGCCCGTCCTTCTAAATATTCAAAGTCGTGATGGACACAGGTGGGACAATTCGGATTTCGTTGGACCCGTACTTTGTGGATGGCCCAGGTGGCCAGGTCGAGGGCATACAGGAATCCGGATGGCTTCCTGGCTTCGGTAATGGCATCGAATACCCATTCGGCCTGGAGTGCGGCCACCACGGTGGTGATCATGGGGGTCACCCCGACCGCCCAGCAACTCTCTGTTTGGCTGGGGGGCTTGGGGAGCAAGCAACGGAGGCACGGCCCTTCTCCTGGAACGATTGGCATCACAATCCCTTCCCGGCGGATTGCGCCTCCGTAGACCCAAGGCGTCCCTGTTTTTACCGCATAGTCATTGATCAAAAAACGGGTTTCCAGGTTGTCTGTCCCATCCACAATAAAGTCCAGGTCGCTCAAGAGGTCCTCCACGGTCTCCGGGTTGAGATCCTGGGTTCGAGGGTCGACCTCGGTTTCTGGTGAAAGGGTCTGGATCCGTTGAGCCGCAGCCGTCGCCTTGGGTTTTCCAAGATCTTCCAGGGTAAACAGGTGTTGTCGTTGGAGGTTCGAGAGGTCCACGAGATCGCGGTCAATGATTCGCAGGAACCCGACGCCAGCGCGAGCTAGGAGTTCCAGGGCTGCACTCCCCAGGGCTCCCACGCCGACGATCCCGACCCTTGCCCTGGCCAGGGACGCTTGGCCTTGAGAGCCAATCAGGGGGATTTGCCGGCTAAATCGATCCATCGGGGTCGATCGGCTCACTCACAAGATTCCAGGTCCTGGATGAGTCCAATGCGATAGGCATGGCGTCCCCCATCGAACCCCGTCCGGAGGAAGAGGTCGACCAGTTGTTGGGCCTTTTCGGGTTCGATGAAGCCGCCAGGCAAACATAGAATATTGGCGTTGTTGTGGCGACGCGCGAGTTCTACGAGTTCGGGGGTCGTTGCCAGGGCCGCCCGGATTCCCGGGATCTTGTTGGCGGCGATCGACATCCCGATGCCCGTGTAGCAGATCAGCACGCCATACTCCGCCTCCCCGGATTTCACCTTCTCCGCAACAGCCTTTGCGTATAGCGGATAGTGCGTGGATTCCCCCGAGTCGGTTCCGACATCCAGAACCTCGATCCCCTGGCCAGAGAGATAGGCCTTCAGGGCCTCTTTGAGCCGATACCCGCGATGATCCGCTCCAATAGCAACCTTCATGCTTTTTGCTCCATCGGGACCACCAGGATGTGGGTGGGTAGATGGTGGAGGACCGCCTCTGTGACGGTCCCGAAGAACAGTTGTTCCAGAACCCCGGGCTTCCGTAATGTCATGATCAAGACACCGATGTCATGTTCTTCCACGGCACGCACGATCCCAGACTTTGGGGAATCTTGTTCCACGATGACTTCATCCAGAACCGTTTGTCTGCGGATTTCCTTGAGGAACGCTTCAATTTCCTGGCGCTGCATCGCTTCAAACTGTTGGTCAACCTCTTCTAAGGAGTCTGCAAGGTTTAGAGAAGCAATGAAGTCTCGGCCTGGGACCGAATAGAATCGCAGCCCGAGCACTCGGCCCCCAAAGGCTTCCTTGAGATTTCGGGCCCAATCGAGAGCCAATTGGTCCCGAGGCTTCAACGCTAAGGGAACCCCAATGTTCTCTCCCGGGAACGGCTTTTCTGGATGGATGACCCATACGGGTTTGGGACTGCTCCGGATGACCTTCATGTGGCGTGTATCCGGGATGCCGAAGAACACCAGGATGTCGGCCTCGTATGCTTCTAACGCAATCAACACACGCTCCCGTAGGTCACCAACTTCGACCGCAATCTCCGCCCCTGGGGGCAAATGTACTTCGAATCGCTTCCTGGTTTCCTCGATCACCTGTTTTAAGTCCAGTGACAGGATCTTCTGGAGGTTTTCGTGCAAGACAATGAGGAAAGTCACCTCGGCTTGCCAAGCCTTCTGGAGGATCTTGACCGCCTCGAACCCGAGGTCTTTTTGGAACTCTCGGTCCAACACCACCAAAAGACGGTGGACTGGTTTGCCTTTCATCACGCCTCCTTTGTGCTTTGTAGGGATCCTTGGCCCCTTGACCTCCAAATTTTACCCGTGATGGCGAAGTCCTGCAACTTTTCTGTCGTCTCACCCCACGCCCTATAATTCAAGGGATGGCGGAATGGGTGTACATCGTGGACGACGAACCCGATATCCTGGAACTCGTCCAACTCCATTTAGAACGCGCGGGCTTCCAAACCCGGACCTTTACCGAAGGATATTCCTTTTTGCATGCCCTCGAAGCACATCCGCCCTCTATTGTGATCCTCGATTTGATGTTGCCGGACCTGGACGGCCTGGAGATCTGTAAACGGATCCGAACCCATCCTCGCTATCACGACCTGCCGATCATTATGCTTACCGCACGTTCAGATGAGACCGACCGGGTGGTCGGCCTGGAATTGGGGGCAGATGACTATGTGGTGAAGCCCTTTTCCCCCAAGGAACTGGTTGCACGCGTCAAGGCGGTTTTAAGACGACATCAGAGGACACGGGACGAGACTCGACGGATTCGATTGGGCGACCTCTTAGAGATGGATGTGCAACGTTACGAGGTGTATGTCCGCGGCCAAAAAGTTCATTTGACGTCCACGGAGTTTCGTATTTTGCGTCTCCTGGCTGAACGACCGGGGTGGGTCTATTCCCGAAGTCAGATCTTAGACGCGGTTTGGGGACACGATAAAGAGGTGACCGAGCGGACGGTAGACGTCCATATTCGGCATCTCCGGGAAAAACTGGGGGAGGCCGGCAAGTTGATCCGGAATATCCGCGGGGTCGGCTATAAGATTGAAGCATGAAGCGTTCGACGTTCATTAAGGCCTGGCTCACCCACCTCTTTGTTGTGCTTCTTGTGGCGATCCCGGGATGGGTCCTGATCCGTTCCCTTCAACGGACACAGTTGCCAGAGGCGGCCGGGCCATCGGTCCAGTCATTTCTTTGGTGGGTCTTTGGGGCTGTTGGCGTTGCGACACTTTTGGCTTGGTGGTTGGCAAAAGACATTAAACGGCCCATCCGGGAACTCCTTCGCCTGGTCCAGAACCTCAAACAGGGCCACACTCAGGCTCGCTTACTCTGGCACCGAGAAGACGAGTTTCAGCCGTTAGTCCAATCCTTCAATGACTTGGCCGCCGAGGTTCACCGACGGACGTCGCTGCTGGAAGAGCGGGCACGGTGGTTTGAGTCCCTGGTCTCCTCGATGACCGAGGGGATCGCAGTGATCCGGCAAGACGGTAGGATTCTCTTCGCCAACCCTGCGTTTCAGCAAATGCTCCAGGTGGATGCATGGGAAGGACGGCCATATTGGGAGGTCATTCGCGTTCCGGGCTTTGAAGAAATCATGACAGCAGCACACCAGGACGAGAACGGGGTCCAACGAGAGATCCGGGTAGGGGATCGAGTGTATCAGTGCTGGGCCCGCAGAATTCGAAACGCCAACGAAGTCGTTGTGGCCTTCCACGATGTTACAGCCATTCGAGAAACGCAACGCATGAAGCGGGACTTCGTGGCCAATGTTTCCCACGAACTCCGGACTCCGTTAACCGCCATTAAGGGTTTTTTAGAGACTTTAGCCGAAGAACAGGGGACGCTGAATCCTCGCTATCTGGACATCATTCAGCGCCATACAGATCGCCTGATCCACATCGTAGAAGATCTTCTCACGCTCTCCCGTCTCGAAGACCCTCGACAAAGCCTTGAATTTGAACCCTTACACCTCCCGGAGATCGTTGCCGATATCGTCGAAGGGGTTCGGCCGCGCTTTGAGGAAAAGGGATTGGCTCTCCAACTCCATGTCCACGATGAGATCCCCGCGATCCTGGGGGATCGGGTTCAGATCGAGCAGTTGCTTCTCAATCTCCTGGACAACGCCCTCCGTTACACGGAACAGGGAAAAGTGGATGTGATCTTGCGGGCAGAAGACTCCTTTGTGGTGTTAGAGGTGGCAGACACGGGCATTGGGATTCCCAAAGAGCATTTGCCACGGATCTTTGAGCGGTTTTATGTTGTGGATAAGGCCCGGTCACGTCGGACCGGCGGGACCGGACTTGGACTTTCGATTGTGAAGCATATTGTTTTGCTACATCGGGGTCGCATTGAGGTCCAGAGTACTGTCGGCAAAGGGAGTCGGTTCATTGTTCGGTTCCCGTCTGCGCCTTCGCAGCGGTCTTAGAACTGGACCTTCCAGCGTCGGATGACCCATCGGGCCAACAAATTCAAGCCCAACACCATAGCAATCAACAGAACGGACGCGCCCCAGGCGATCCGATGCCAATCCGGATAAGGACTCATGGCGTAGTTAAAAATCAGGAGGGGGAGGGCATCGACGGGTCTCAGGGGACTGAAATTCAGGAACGGGCTTCCGAATGCAGTGAACAGGAGCGGAGCTGTCTCTCCTGCAATACGGGCTACCCCCAACAAGATCCCGGTCATGATTCCGCTGAGACCTGCGGGAAGGACGACCTGGAGGATGGTGGTGTGGTAGGGGGCCCCCAGGGCCAACGCCGCCTCTTTTAGGGCACGGGGAATGCGCTTGAGCGTTTCTTCCGTGGCTTTGACGGTCATGGGTAACATCATGATGGCCAAGGCCACACCTCCCGAGAGCGCAGAGAAGTGGTGGAGTGGCATCACCACCCAGATGTACGCAATGATCCCGATCACGATGGAGGGGATGCCCTGTAAGATGTCGATGCACAAACTCATCCAGTAGGAAAGGCGCGTATGTTGATGTTCGGCAAGATAAATTCCCGCCAAGATACCAAGAGGGACGGAGAAGAGAAGGGCCAGGCTTACCAGCATGAGGGTGCCGACCAGAGCATGAAGGAGCCCGCCTCCGGTCTCCCCTACCGGCTTTGGGAGATGAGTCAGGAGTTCCCAATTCATGGCACCGAGCCCGTTTTTGAGGACATAGCCGAGGATGAGGAAGAGGGGGAGGACCGTGAGAAGTGCCAGAAGAATGACCACGGCCTGGAACCCTCGGTCTAAAAACTGGCGAATCCAGAGACGGTTTCTCATGACTCTCCGGGGACTTGCATTCTTTGAATCACCCATTTCCCAAGGATGTGGAAGACGAGCGTGATGAGGAAGAGGAGGAGGCCGATCTCGATCAGGGCAGAGAGATAGAGTCGACCGGCGGCTTCTGTGAACTCATTGGCGATCACACTGGCCATTGTATTCCCGGGGTCAAAAAGGGTTTTAGGCAAAAGGTTTCGATTCCCGATCACCATGGTCACGGCCATGGTTTCGCCCAGGGCCCGGCCAAACGCGAGGAAAATTCCAGCTAAGATCCCAGACCGAGCGAAGGGGAGGATCACTTTTCGGATGACTTCAAAACGAGTGGCTCCCAGTGCATAGGCGCCCTCTTTGAGATGTTGGGGAACAAGGTCAATGACGTCCCGAGCAATGGAGGCGGCATAGGGAATGATCATGACGGTCAGGATGAGGGAGGCCGTGAGGATGCCGACTCCATAGGGAGGAGCACCGATCCGGAGTTCCAGGGCTCGGATCCAGGGGACCAGAACAAAAAGCCCCCAGAAGCCGTAGATGACGGAAGGGATGCCGGCCAGGAGTTCGGTGAGGCTCTTGAAGAGGCCTGCGATGGGGCCGGTCCGGAAGTACTCACCCAGGAACAGTGCGATGGACAACGCGAAGGGGATTGCCAGGACCAGAGAGATCACGGAGGTCAAGAGCGTGCCGGCCACAAATGGTAACGCCCCAAACTGTCCGGATACCGGGTTCCAAGTCCGGCCGGTAAGGAAACGTGTCCCCAGACTCCGGATGGCCGGCCACGATTGGTGAACCAGACTCACAAAGATGCCAATCGCCAGGAATATCATCGTGAGCCCGGCCCACCAAAGAAGACCTCGAAAGAGTCGGTCTTTCCACTGATTCGAGCCCGATGCGGACATAGACCTCTTGCGTTATCCCGGTAACAGCGGTTGGCCCTGGTAAGTGAGGGAACGCAGGAGAGTTTCTGCAGCCTTGACCGCAGATTCAGGCAGCGGGGCGTAGTTCAGGGGTTGCGTATAGGATTGACCTTCGTGGATCATCCACCAGAGGAGTTGGGCCAGGGCTTCGGCCCGGGCCTTGGACCGACCCCCGTAACTCTGCTCCTGATAGACAATCACCCAGGTGAACCCACTGATCGGGTATCCGTCGGGGGCGTCCGTGTTGGTTAGAGAGACCCGCGTATCGGGTGGAATGGGAATCTCTGCGGCCTTGCTCACGGACTGAACACTTGGATGGATAAACTTTCCACTGGCATTCTGGACCGTAGCAAAGGGGATGCCCATCTGCAGAGCGTACGTGAGTTCGATGTAGCCAATGGCACCGGGGGTTTGCTGAATCAAGCCCGCAACGCCAGGATTCCCTTTGGCCCCTAATCCCACCGGCCAATTCAAAGACTTCCCTCGCCCTACCCTTTTTGCCCATTCCGGGCTCACTTTGGAGAGGTAATCGCTGAAGATATACGTCGTCCCGCTTCCATCGGAACGGTGGATCACTGTGATTTCGAGATCCGGGAGAAAGATGCCGGGGTTCACTTCAGCAATGCGTGGGTCGCTCCAGTTCGTGATGTTCCCCAAGAAGATGTCTGCAATGACCTCAGGGGTCAGGCGAAGAGGTGGGGCCTGAGGGAGGTTGTAACTGAGCACCACGGCCCCCAAACAAATGGGGATGTGCAGGATTGCCCCACCCGCTTGCTGGAGTTCCTCGTCCGACATGAAGGCATCCGTAGCGCCAAAGTCCACCGTATGATTGATCAATTGTCGAATACCACCTCCAGAGCCAATGGCTTGATAGTTGACCTTGGTGCCGTGGGACGATTGGTATTCTGAAAACATCTTCGAAAACAGGGGATAGACAAAGGTAGAACCTGCCCCCAACAGGGTCGTCGTTTTCTGTGCCGAACTGCATGCTTGGACTACAAACATGGAGACCGTAAGGGCGAACCCGATCCATACCTTCTTCATGGCAAACCTCCTAATTTTTTTCTGTTCCACAGGGGGAGGGTTTGAACGCCCGCCCGTCTCTGAAAGCCACAGCGTTCCAGGGAATGAGGGCAAATGAATGGACCCCCAAACGAGTCGGTGGTCCTCCCGTTCCTTTCCTCTACCGGAATCGTTTTTCATGGCCATAGGATACGAGATGGATGTTAATTTCGGATGAACGAAGCGTTAAGGTTTGGTTAAGGCACGATTAGGAGCGCCAGCGAATCCAGCGGAGGCCCGGGGGTAAGGGGATGCCGCCAAGGCGGAGGGTCTCTTTGGTTGCGGACCGAAGGAGTAAGAGAAGCACAAATCCCACCGACACGTAGGTTGCACCTCCCAGGAACACCCAGGTGAGTCCCAAGTGGTCGAAGAGGAGTCCCGAGAGGATCGGGCCCAGGATCATCCCGATCCCGAAGGCAGATTGATTCACGCTCAGGACGGTTCCAGTGGAGTCGTTTCGGGCACCTTCAGACGCCGCCATCCCCAGCGCCGTGGGGGCACTGAGAGCACTGGTTAACGCAAAAGCCACCCCGATGCCCAAATAGGCTTCAAATGAACGTAAGAAGGGGAGGATCAAGAGAGTGATTGCAGTGCCCACCATGGTAGCATAGAGGATGAGAAACTTCCTCTCCACGCGATCTGCAAACCATCCTGCGGGAAACTGAAGGAAAGACATCAGGAGCATCTGAACGGAAATCACAACCCCGACCTGAGTATTCGTAAGTCCCTGTGTTTTCCCCAAGATGGGGAAAAAGGAAAAGACCGTACTGCGTGCCATGGCAAAAACAACACGGTAAAGAATCAGAGCCAGGACCACGGGATTTCTGAAAACTTCAGAGATGGGTATCGGTTTGGGACGTTCCTCTACGAGCTGACGCTTCGGGTGATCTAAACAGGCGGTAATGACCAGGAAGGCCACCACGGCGGTTGCTGCGAGGCTGAGGAAGGTATACCGAGCACCCCATGTATCCGCCATCCATCCGCCGATGGACGGACCCACACCGAAAGCAAAGAAAAACGCCGTACTGTAAGCACCCAAAAAAGTGGAGACTTTTCCTGGAGGGGCGAGACGCGCGACGGCTGAGCCTGCAACCGGAAAGATAAAAGACATGGCGACTCCTTGGATCATCCGGGCCACAAAGAGGTGGGGATACCAGCGTGCATAGAAGAATGCAAAGGCCGAAAGGAAACTGATGAAACTTCCGATTTGAAGAAGGAATCGCCCTTTGAGGGTTCGATCATAGATGCGGCCGATGACGGGTCCAAGGAAGACCCGCACCAGGTTCATCCCCGAGAAGATCAAACCAATCCAGAGCCCTGTGGCCCCCAGTTCTTTGGCATACGGAGGAAGAATCGGGGAAATGATGCCCAGGGCCAGAGATAGAAAAAAAGAGGCAGTGATAATGCCCCAGAATTCGCGTGTCATAAATCGATCCTCATTGCAGGCCCAAATTATTCAACAGGGCCTGCTCACTGGCAAGCGTTGAGGAGGTTTATGGATTCCCGAAAATTTTAGAAGCCTTAGGGCTCGATCTTCGTGCCCAAGACCTCCAGGAACTTTTTCAGCCATTCCGGATGGGCCGGCCAGGCAGGCGCCGTCACCAGATTGCCATCAACGACCGCCTGATCCACACGAACCTCCACATATTCGCCCCCTGCGGCCTTGACCTCCGGTCCCACCGCAGGATAAGCGGTGAGTTTCTTCCCCTTGACAACATCTGCAGCGGTTAAGACCTGGATGCCGTGGCAAATGGCTGCAATCGGCTTGTTGGCTTCCGCGAAATGCCGGACGATTTCAAGGACCCGGGGGTTCAAACGGATGTACTCCGGTGCCCGACCCCCGGAGATGACCAACGCATCGTATTCTTCCGGCTTGACGTTGTCGAAAGTGTAATTCAGGGTGAAGTTGTGCCCCCGTTTTTCACTGTAAGTCTGGTCTCCCTCAAAGTCATGGACTGCGGTACGGATGACCTCACCCGCCTTTTTGTCGGGGCACACCGCATGGACCGTATGGCTCACCATCTGAAGAGCCTGGAACGGCACCATGACCTCATAGTCCTCGGCATAATCGCCGACCAGCATCAGGATCTTTTTAGCCATGGAACACCTCCTTGCTTTGTCCCGTTACCTTCCATTCTATACGCCTGAGGAATCAGCAAGTCAACCTTCTCTACGAACATTGTCGATCACCTGCGTAGGGATTCGACGAAATTCGTCGAATCGGTTGCGACAAGAACGTGCGGATCTTGTTGATTCCCAAAGACTTGAATGGTTTACGGTGCGTTTGGAAATGGGGTTGCATTCTGATCCTGTAGCACATGAAACCCAGAAGAAAGGAGGTTTAAATCATGAGCAGCATTACCAAAAGAAGCGCTGGAACCCTGACCGGACTCCTGGTGGTCTTCGGCTTACTCACGGCCCAAATGGGGCCGTACTACGACCCCAACACGGAAGTCCAAGTGAAGGGCAAAGTCGTTGAGGTGCGGGAGGTCCCCAGTCATCATGGCATGGGGGCCATGGTCGAAGCAGAGATCCAGGCTGAAGATGGGACGACCTACACGGTCATCCTCGGCCCACGCTGGTATCTCAGTAACAAACTCAGTCTGAAACCCGGCGAGGAGATTGAAGTGGTCGGTTCCCGTCAGATGATGGGGATGCAGAATGTTCTGATGGCGAGGGAGATTGTAGACCTTCAGAACCAGGAGCGGCTCCGTCTTCGGGAAGCAAACGGGTTCCCCTGCTGGGTCGAGCCAGGCCCCTATCGATGGCGGATGACTTCGAAATATCAGAAGACGCTCGAAGGGAAGGTTATAGACCTAACAGTCACCGCGCCGCCTCGCGGTTTCTACCCGATGGTCACGGCGACCGTTGAGACCCCAGAGAAAGAAAAGGTCAAAGTCATGCTGGGTCCATCGTGGTTCATTGGGGACCGCGTTCAGGTCGGCGATCCACTGGTCGTGACAGGCTTTGAAGCCACCTGGGATCACGAGAAGGTATTGATGGCGAGCGAGGTTGAAAACCAGCGTCTCCAGGTTCGTCTCCAATTGAGGGATGCAGCCGGGATGCCGATGTGGTCGCATATGGGCATGATGCACGGGCGTGGCATGATGCCTCATATGGGTGGTGGGTACGGCCCACAAGGCCGCGGCGGGATGCACGGCTGGGGTGGTATGATGGGGAATCCAGGCCGCTAATTCCAATCGTTGGGGCCGGGAGCGATGAGGCTCCCGGCCCCTTTTCTATACAAGGAGAAACCCCCATGAGCACATTGATTCTTGTTGCATCGCTATTCACCAGTCCTCACGGCTGGATCCGGGTCCAGGGGCTCCATACCACTAACCTTTGGGCAACCCCTGAGAACTCTCCCGCACTTGGTACCGCAGTAGAATGGAACGTCACCTGGGTCACACGATCGCGATGGTCTGCGTATCCCCAGGGGATCGGCTCGACCTATTTCCGCTCGGATACTACCCTATGGACGCTCCGTCCGGAAATCGGGCTTGAGTATCAAGACGAACAGTGGGGTGCAGGTGGACAAGTGATCCCCTCTTTTTACTCCGGGTCTTTCTCCCAGGCCCAGCACTGGGATCTGATCGGCTGGACAACTGGAAGATTCCCTTCCGTGGATGCGCATCTCCTCGTTCGTCACCGGCTCTATCCCAATCTCACGGGGATGGACTTCTGGGAAGCGGAATCCCGACTCCAGCATCAACGCCTTCACCGGAACGTGATGCTCTTCTTTGCACCCCATGTGGGGATCCGGTGGTACCCGGGTACGACGGCGCCGCCTACGTTCCCATCTCATGGACATCGTTTCATGCCATCCTTTGAGACAAGCCGGGATCGCCAAATTTTGAAGACAGGCCTCCAGGTCGGTCTTCAATGGACCCCGGACCCCTGGACGCAGGTC
The DNA here is from genome assembly GCA_015490555.1 of Caldifarciminota bacterium. Lineage (GTDB taxonomy): Bacteria > Hydrothermota > Hydrothermia > WGAB01 > WGAB01 > S141-55. Next base: position 33,211 of record WFXO01000016.1, read on the forward strand.
CTACTTCGACTTTCATTTTCTCGGGTTTTTGGGGATTCCCTCACCACTGGCTATCTGGCAGGCGCACTGGGCGATCTCGAACTCTTTGACTCTCCTTACAGTCAGAATGTGTTGGGGCTCGATCTCTCCGGGACCTGGGAGTTACCTTGGCGGTCCCAACTCCGGATCCAGACCGGCCTTTTTCACAAAGAGTATCCCTGGACGCCGATCCTGGATGCCCCCGAAGTCCCGGCCTCGGATCACCGACGGGATCTCCAGTGGACCCTGGGTGTGACATGGGAACAGGGAGTGGTGGCATCGGGGACGTGGAGTGCGGACCTTCAGGTGATCCGGAACACATCCAATGATCCGCAGTGGACGTATACTTCGGTCCGATGGGGCTTGGGGATTCGTGGCTTCTTTTGATCGGCGTATAATTCCAGAGTGATGCGGACACAACGAAGGTGGTCTCTTTTAGCTTGGGCGAGTGGGGCCCTCTTTCTGGGGTTCCTCGCGGTGACGTTGTGGAATCTTCGGACCCTGGAGCGGGAGGTCCAACGTCTGACAAAGGAAGAGATCCAAACTCGCGCCTTTTTGGTCTCGACCAGCCTCCTGGGGATTCCCGAGACCCTTCGAACCGCCTTCCTGGAGACCCTGGTTCGGAGTGAGACCGCGGTCTATCTCGCGATTTTGGATTCCACGGGCCAGGTCCAGACCTGGGCGTCCGCATTTGAGGGGTTTTTACCCCTCGATATCCCGGCCCCTCGGACCCCAGAGGGCTACCGGAAAATTGAGACCCCCTTCGGGCCCGTTTTAGAAACGCGGATCCCCCTGAACACCCGTGAGACCCTGGTTTTGGGGTATCCCTATTTTCTCACCGAACAATGGCTTCGCCGGATTTTTTCCCAATCCTTGAGTTTCTTGTTGATCCTTGGCGGCGTTCTCATCGCTGCCGTTCTCTTGATCGAGCGACTCCGGCAGGAGACATTCCGAAAGAGCCAGCGCATCCAGGCCCTGGAGGCCGAACAACGTCGCTACAAAGAACTGCATGAAATGGCCCAGGAAATCGCACATGAAATTAAGAATCCGTTGAATGTGTTGGCCTTAGCCCTCCAGCGTTTGGAGGAAGAGGAAGATCCTGAAAAGCAACGGTCATACATCCACACGCTCCTCCAGGAAATCCGGACCCTGGCCCGCCGAGTTGAAGGGTTTCTGGAAGCCAAGAACCCGGTGGCCATTCAACCCAGAGAAATCCAGCCAAAACAATTCTTGAAGGAACTCCAGACCTGGTGGTCCGCTGCATTCCGGGAGAAGGGGATTCTACTGGAGGTCCAGGCAGACGACGGGCTCCTCTGGGCAGACCCTGAATTGTTGAAACAAGCCCTCAACAACTTAATCCAGAACGCCCTGGAGGCGACCCAGGAGGGATGGGTCAAGGTCCGGGCCCAAGCCCAAAACAAGGGATGGGTCTTTGAAGTCGAGGATACCGGAGAAGGGATTCCAGAGAGCCGGCTCCACAAGATCTTTTGGCCCGGGTTCACCACCCGGAGATACGGAACCGGGCTGGGCTTGGTCTGGGTCAGGAAGATTGTGGAAGCCCACGGCGGTGCGGTAGAGGTTGAGAGTTCTCCCGGGAAAGGCACCCGGTTCCGTTTCTGGATTCCACGTCATCCCGGAGGTCTTTCCCCATGAATGTCCCCAGGATCTTGATCGTGGAAGACGATCCCGTGCAGCGGTCGCTCCTCAAGGGATCCCTGGAGGGTCGGGGGTTCCAGGTGGTCACGGCTGCCTCCGGGGAAGAGGCGCTGGAGGTAATCGGCCGGGAACATCCAGATCTGATCCTTTTAGACCAACGACTTCCCGGGATTTCGGGATTTGAAGTCCTCCAGTGGGTTCGTCAGAACGCCCCCCTCATTCCCGTCTTGATGATCACGGCATTTGGCGAAATCCCATTGGCCGTCGAGGCGATCAAGCAAGGGGCGTTCCACTATCTGACAAAGCCCATTGATGTACAAGAACTGGAGAGCCTCATTCGGAGGGCCTTAGAACACTACGCCTTAATTCGTGAGAATCAGGTTCTCAAAGAAACCCTGGCGTCCGTTACCCCGGAGACCCCGGTCATTTATGCTTCCCGTGCCATGCAAGAGGTGATGTCTTTGGTCGCGAGGGTGGCGCCCACCGATGCGACCGTTTTGATCACCGGAGAAACAGGAACCGGGAAGGAGTTGGTTGCCCGTGTGATCCACCATCTGTCTCCCCGATCCGCAAACCCCTGGGTTGCCGTGAATGTTGCGGCCCTTCCAGAGACCCTGATCGAGTCCGAATTGTTTGGTCATGAAAAAGGGGCGTTTACCGGAGCCGACCGGGCCCGAATGGGTAAATTCGAAGCAGCCCACAGGGGGACGTTGTTCCTGGACGAAATCGGTGAACTGCCTGCCTCTGCCCAGGTCAAACTGCTCCGGTTCTTGCAAGAACGCGTCATTGAACGGTTGGGCTCCAATCGGCCGATCCCCTTGGACGTGCGCATCATCGCCGCGACGAACCGAGATTTGGAAAGCCTGGTCCGGGAAGGGAAGTTTCGGGAAGACCTCTATTACCGACTGAATGTCATTCGAATCCATTTGCCTCCTTTACGCGAGCGACGAGAGGATATTTTGCCGGTGGCACAACACTTCTTAGAAACCTTTGCAAAAAAACACGGGAAAAGGGTCCGAGCATTCACAAAAGAGGCGACCGAAGCGCTGCTTCGCTATGATTATCCCGGCAACGTCCGGGAACTCCAAAATCTCATTGAACGGGCCGTCGTGCTCAGTCGGTCCGAATACATCACGGTTCAGGACCTATTCCCGGTCCAGGGATGGACACCCGAAGACGCCTCTCATGGGTCCCTGGATGAGCGACTTGAGGCCTTTGAACGCCAACTGATCTTAGATGCCTTAAAAAAAGCCGGAGGGGTCCAGACCAAGGCCGCCGAGTTGCTCGGTCTCTCAGAGAGGGCCTTGCGGTATCGCATGCAAAAATTAGGCCTCAAACCCACACGACCCCTTGATTCTGAAAATCGCTCGGTATAGGCTTTGAATGTTCCCTACAACACCACGGGAGGTGCATGATGGTCGGGACATCCGCATGGATCTGGTGTGCTGTTTTGTTGGCAGCTCCTCCTCAGGAGAAAGGAACCTTCGTGCTGGAACAGAGCGGCAAGAAGGTCGGGGAAGAGCACTTTACCGTGACCTGGCAAGACAATCGTGGGGTCCTGGAAAGCGAAATCACCCTCACCCTTCCCTCCGCGACGATTTCGATGGAGATCCATCAAGAAGTAGACCCCTCTCTTCGCCCCCTTTCCTATAAACTCACAGCAGAAACCCCGGGAGGAACGCAGGTTGTGACGGTTGAGCCCACAGATTCCACACTTTATGAGGTGTTGGCTACGGTACGTGGAACGCATCAGTCCCGGGAATTTGAGGTTTCCGATCCGGTGATTCTGGACAACAACGTCCTGAGCCACTATGTCCTGATCGGCACCCTGTTAAAGGATCTGAAAGCCCAGGAAACGCGAACGGCCATCGTGCCTCAGGTGATGATGACCCTCCCCCTCAAACTCTATCCCGGGAAGGCTACAACGTTCCGGGCCGGTGAAAAGACCGTCGAGGGCAAGGTCTATCGGCTTTATCTCGGTGACATCGAGATCGAGTTATATGAGGTCGAAGGGAGGATTGTTGGGGGTCGGATCCCCAGCCAACAAGCAAAGTTTTACCGAACCGATCTCTATCCGAAGGGGATCGAGCCGATCCCGGCCGAGGGCCGCATCCGGAAACATCCACCTCCTGAGGTTGGAGAACGCGAAATCGCGTTTGTCAGCGCTGACGGGACCCGGCTTGCCGGGTCCTTTTCATTTCCACGGTCCGGACATCCCCCATACCCGGTGGTCATCATGATCCATGGCAGTGGAGGCCTGGATCGAGATGAGAATGCCCCCGGCTTCGAGACCAACATCTTCCGGGACCTGGCATGGGGGTTTGCTCAACACGGGATTGCCAGCCTACGATACGACAAACGAGGGACCGGCAGAAGCCAGGGGGACTGGCAAAAAGCCAGTCTGGAAGACCTGGTCCAGGACGCGCAAGCCGCGGTCCGCTTTGCACGCCGGTTACCAGAGACGGGCGCCATCTTCCTGTTAGGCCACAGCGAAGGGGGTGTGATTGCCCCGATGGTCGCACGCCGGGAATCTGTAGACGGGCTGATCCTTCTGGAAGCCCCTGCAACCCCGCTGGATCAGGTCATCCTCTACCAGATCCAGGTAGCCGCCCAGAATCGCCGTCTCCCCGATTCCCTGGTGCAAGAGAAGTTGAAAGAGACCAAGGCCTTCTTCGCGTTTGTTCGTTCCTCTCACGGGGATTGGCAAGACTATCCGGATTCCGTTGTTCAGGCGTATCCGCATTCCTTTTCCCTACGATGGTGGCGAGAGCATCTGGCGCATGATCCCGTTGCAACCCTTCAAAAGGTCCATGTCCCCGTCCTGATCCTCCAGGGGGATCAAGACCCCCAGGTGCCGCCCGAACACGCCACCCTCCTCAAGCAGGCCTTGGAAGCAGGAGGCAACACAGACGTGGAACTCCATGTCTTGGAAGGCATGAACCACCTTTTACGGAAGCAGGAGGGGCCCAAACAACTCCTTGCCCAGGGACTGGATCAACCCCTGGATGATCGGGTGCTCCCCATTTTGATCTCCTGGATTCAAAAGCATTTCCGTTCTTAAGAGAGTTCGTTCTCCTTCCCATCTGCCGTGTGTTTCGATGCCATCCAGGAGGAGATTTCCGGGTACACGGTATAATTTAGCCATGGACATCACGCCCCTCCTCAAGCAATACCAGGAGATCAAGTCCCAGCATCAAGACGAACTTTTGCTCTTCCGCATGGGGGACTTCTATGAGTTGTTTTTCGAGGACGCGGAGGTGGCGTCCAAGGTCCTGGGGATCGTGTTGACCTCCAAGCCGATGGGGAAAAATCATCGGGTGCCCATGGCAGGCGTCCCTGTGAAGGCCGCCGAGAGTTATATCGCCAAACTCTTGAAAGCCGGCTACCGGGTGGCCATCTGCGAACAGATCGGGGAACCGAAACTTGGCAAAGGCCCGATGCGACGAGAAGTAGTCGAAGTCATTACCCCCGGGACCATCCTGGAACCCGCGTTGCTCCAAGAAAAAGAGTTCAACTACCTTGCCAGCCTTTATCCGGGCTCCGATCGGGTGGGTGTGGCCCTTTTGGATCTGACCACAGGGGATTTTGCATTGTTTGAAGCAGATCCGACACGGGCCCGGGTTGAACTTGAAAAACGGAAGATCGCAGAGGTGATTTTGCCCGAAGATGTGGCGTTTGAAATGGACCAAAGTCCTCCGGTGTATTCCCTTCCATCCTGGCATTTTGATCCGGAAACCGCCCGCCGGGCCCTTTTAGAGTTCTTCGGCACGCAAACCCTGGACGCCTTTGAGGTCAACGATCTTCCTCGGGCCCTCGGGGCAGCCCATGCACTTCTCGAGTATGTCCGGGAACGGAAGCCCGGGATGCTGGAACACCTCAAGGGTCTCCGTCGACTCCCTCTCGAGGACCGGATGTACCTGGATCGGGCGACCCTCAAGAATTTGGAAGTCCTGGAGCCCATCCATCCCGAAGGGACGGCCCTGGTCGATATCCTGGACGAGACCCTGACCGCGATGGGCGGCCGGTTCCTCCGGGAGGTCCTGGTGGCCCCCCTTCTCGATGTTGAACAAATCCGAACCCGGTTGATCCGGGTTCAATCCCTGGTTGAGGACCCAGTACTCCTGGAGTCCGTGAGAAAGGCGTTACAAGATATCCCAGATCTGGAGCGGACCATCGCCAGGGTCTCGGCACGGAAGAGTGGCCCTCGAGAAGTCCGAAAACTGGCGGAGGGCATCCGGAAGTTTGAGGAATTGCGAAGCCTCCTCCTGACGCATGGGGTTCTGGCCCCCCTGATCCAGGATGCCCCAGATCTCACCTCCCTTGCCGACGACATTGAACGTACCTTAGTGGACGATCCGCCGGTTTCCACCAGAGATGAGGTGTTCATCCGGTCAGAGGCCAGTCCCGAACTCCAGGAACTCCGTGACTTAGCACACAACAGCAAGAGCCACCTCCTCCAGTT
>WFXO01000017.1 GCA_015490555.1 Caldifarciminota bacterium
TCCATCGGCAATGGCAACTGCATACTCCCAGGCGTTCTCTTCTGAGACCTGGACGTCTGCGTTTTGGGGAAGCCAAACCTGACCGGATCCCGTCTGATGGTCTAAGTCGATGGTCATAACCACAATCGGCTGCCAGAGTTCGGTAAATCCACCGAGACGCACGAGAAAGTTAAGGGTGTTGTTGCTGAGATCCGGGGTCACACGCCATTCCAAGAGGTCTGCCTCGTCGCCGGTATACAGGGAGGTGTCGGGATACGTATAGCCACCAGGATTATCGGACGCGAAGGGAGCATCTCCTCCATCCCCGAGATCGTCATTGGCTGCGTCCGTCCAGATCCCTTCACCGAGGGAAACCCCGTAGGAGTCCACGGGTGGGGGAGTTCCGATCCAATCGGAATCATCACCGTCCACGGTGATCGGATGAGAAGACAGGGAAACCCAGGAACCAATGACAAGAATGGGGATCAAAAGAAACCTTCTCATAACATCCTCCTTCTATGTTCACAGTAAGTATCTGGGGCCCTTTGAGAAAAGTCAAGACAATCGCCTTGCATTTTTTAAATTGCAAAAGTATAATAAGGGTGGGAAAGAGATCAAGGAGGTACGGAATGGTCAGAAGGGGTCGTAAAAAAGAAATTCCAAAGATCACAAAGGATCAGCTTTTGATTGGTATTGTTGCCTATCTCGCAGATCAGGATGAAAAATTCGTAGACAAATTGATCCGTTGGGTCAAAGTAGAAGAAGAATTGCAGGAGAGGCGGGAAAAGTACGAAGCCTTGCGTCGACTCAAGAACCCGACCCGGGGACAAAAGGTTGCCATGGCAAAACTGGCGAAACAGATTAATGCGTTAGAGAACCTCCTTCGACTCGTTCGAGGCGCCATCGAAGAATCCTAAGAGGATCCCCGTCGAATCGGATCGAGGAAGAATATACCCTCAAAGGAATCTACTACTTGCCTTAGTAAAATATTGCCCCAGGGAGCGGGGACAGACTCCCTGGGGCAGGAGGGGGTGGTTGGATGGGATGGACCATGTTATAAAGGTTCAGGTGCGCCTTTGTCAACCATGTGCATCTTCCTCTTTCAAGGGTCAGCAAGGCACGGAGGATATTTGACAACTTCAACGATTCCGATTACCTTTAAGGGGTACCTCACTCATAGGATCCGCAGATGAAGCCTACGGTTCAGTATGATCTCGTGGTTGTAGGAGCCGGTCCTGGGGGCTCATCCGCTGCACGGGAAGCCGCTCGTCAGGGCCTCCGCGTGCTTCTCCTGGAGCGACAAAGAGAAGTCCCCCATGTTGTCCAATGCGCAGAGGGAATCTCTCACGCTTCCCTGGTGGAAGGCTTCTCGGCTTCGGTCCCAGGAATCGCGACGGTGATCCATCGGGCTCGGTTTCATTTTCCCTCCGGGACCACCTTCGAAGTGGCATATCCCAAGGTCGGATACATTTTGGATCGCAAGATTTTCGATCGTTATCTGGCAGTTCAGGCAGTGCTCCAGGGTGCTGAATTGCGTCGGGGCGCCATCTTCCAAAAGGCATTCCACGAAAACGGGACCATCCGTGTGCTGTTCACAGAAGGACATCATCTCCGGGAAGTGAGCACTCGACTCGTGATTGGAGCAGACGGTCCTGCTTCTACTGTCGGGAAAAGTCTGGGACTTCCCCTTGATGTCGAGGACAAGGAAATTCATAAAGCCCATCAGTATTTTGTGGCCCATCCCCATATCGAGGAAGACTGTGTGGAGTTTTTTATTGGTGAAACCTGGGCTCCTGGCGGGTACGGGTGGATCTTCCCAAAAGGACCCGGTTATGGGAACGTCGGCGTTGGCCTGATTGCGTCAGACCCTCGGGACCCGAAGTCCTTTACCGAACGCCTCTTAGACCAATATCTTCCGGGGGCGCAAATCCTGGGTGAAACCGCAAGCATCATCCCCACGGGGGGACTCCACCTTCCACTCGTTGGAGACCAGATCATGGTTGTAGGAGACGCCGCTCGCCTTGCCGATCCACTCACTGCCGGCGGGATTCCCGCAGCCCTCATCTCTGGAAGCCTGGCGGGCCGTGTTGCAGCAAAGGCGCTCCGTGAGCCGACCATCCAGCCCCAAATCCTCGAAGAGTACCCACGGACCTTCTGGAAAGATAGGCGATCCGACTATATATTTATGTCTCACCTCCGAGACTTCTTTCTGTCATTGACCGATGAGGACTTAGACGAGTTGGGATTCCACTTGAAGAAGGTACTGGATGGAGTCACCTTAGACACATTGGATACAGTTGCCGTGGGCCGGCAGATCCTCACGAGAAATCCTAAGTTGCTTACTTTCTTAATCAAAAAGGGATATAGGGACCTTGCAAAGTATTTACGAGAAACTCTTCTCAGGGCCTAAGGGCCTGTTGGTCCTCGTTGATCCCGACCGTCTTCCTGTGGAAGACGTCCCTATGTTTGCACAAAAAGTCCAGCAAAATGGCCGTGTAAAAGGCTTGTTGGTGGGAACCAGCATTTTGATGAGCCCCAGACTTGACGACCTGGTTCGAAGCCTCAAAAATTGTAGTTCGTTACCCGTCGTGCTATTCCCGGGGAGTGCGATTCAACTGACTCCGTTTGCTGATGCATTGCTTTATTTGATCATGGTCAGCGGAAGAAACCCCGAACTTTTAATTGGTGAACATGTGAAAGCAGCACCGCTCATTCGGCATTACAATATAGAAGCCATTTCAACAGCATACATTTTAATTGAATCAGGTACGTATACATCCGTGGAGTTCATGTCTCAGACACGTCCTCTTCCTCGGGAAAAGCCAGAAATTGCGTTGGCTCACGCATTGGCAGCCGCATATTTGGGCGTGAAAGCCATTTACTTGGAAGGTGGCTCCGGAGCCAAAATGCCGGTCCCCAATGAAACCATCCGGCTCATCAAACAAGAAGTCCCGCTTCCCTTGATTGTGGGAGGTGGGTACCGGCAAAAGGAGGATATCCTTTCAGCCTTTGAATCGGGTGCGGACTTGGTGGTCGTCGGTACGGCAATTGAAGAACACTGGGACACCATTACCACGATTTTATAGATATTTGATTGTGAAGCCATTTCGATCGCAAAACGCGGGAACACCAATGCTTGATGTACACCTTTGAGGGTGCACAGGAACTTTCAATCCCAATGGGATACGTATAAACCTAAATGAAGGATTTCAAGACATCACACATGAGACATTCCAAACCGATCCAAGATCCCAAACCCCAGACCCCTGGACTTACGGCCTTGCGGGCCCAGGATCTGGCTAAACATCCCAAGATTCTAAAACTGATTGAATCCGCGGATGCACAACTGGCCTCCTTGGGGTACACTGAACACGGTCTTCGGCATACTTCTTGGGTTTCCAAGCGAGCGGGGGCAATCCTCCGAGCCCTTGGGTATCCCCAGAGGATGGTCGAGTTGGCAGAGATCGCTGGGTTGCTCCATGACATCGGAAACCTCATCAACCGAGAGGCCCATGCGCAGACTGGGGCTATTTTGGCCTTCCAGGTCCTCACCGAATTAGGGCTCCCCTTTGAAGAAGCGGTGGAAATTATGCGCGCGATCGGGAATCATCACGAGGAGGATGGACTCCCGGCTACGCCCATCTCCGCAGCCTTGATTTTAGCCGATAAGGCAGACGTCCACCGCTCCAGGGTCCGGCCCATTGGGGATATCCGGGGGGATATCCACGATCGGGTCAATTACGCCGCGATTTCTTCCAAGGTGGTGGTCAAAACGCACCCGGAACGGGTCATTATTTATGACCTGACCATTGACACAGAAATTGCCTCTGTCATGGAATACTTTCAGATCTTCTTGTCGAGAATGTTGATCGCGGCGAAGGCCGCGAAGGTTCTCGACGCAAAGTTTGAGTTGTACATCAACCAAACGAAAATGACATGATTCAAAATGGAGGGTGATCGCCATGGACATCAAAGAGTTAACCCCTGAGGGGTTAAAAAAGAAAAAAGTCGTAGAACTCTACGAGATTGCTCGCGAACTCGAGATCCCCAATTACTCCTCTTACAAAAAGGCCGAACTGATTGAGAAGATCCTCGAAGCAAAGAAGCGGAAAGACGGAAGTATGATCCGAGAGGGGGTCCTCCAGATCTTGCCGGAAGGATTCGGCTTCTTGCGCTTCCCGGAACACAACTATGCCCCGTCGGCTGACGACATTTATGTGTCCCCGTCCCAAATCAAGAAACTGGGGCTAAAAACCGGGGATACGGTTCGCGGCATCATCCGGCCTCCCAGAGAAGGTGAGCGCTTCGCCGCCATGATCAAAATCGAAGCCGTGAACGGACTTCCCCCCGAGGAACTCCGTCAACGGGTACCTTTCGAGAAACTGGTTCCCTTCTATCCCACAGAAAAAATCCGCCTGGAAACGGAGGAAGACGAAGATCTTTCCATGCGCATCGTCGACCTCTTTGTCCCCATCGGGAAAGGACAACGTGGGTTGATTGTCTCGCCTCCACGAGCCGGGAAAACCGTGTTGCTTCAACAAATCGCGAACGCGATCGTCAAAAACCATCCAGAAATCGAACTCATCATCCTCCTGATCGACGAGCGTCCGGAAGAGGTGACGGACTTCAAACGAAAAGTCCCTGCAGAGGTGGTCTCTTCGACCTTCGACCTTCCGGCGGAGCGTCATGCACAGGTCGCGGAAATCGTCCTGGAAAAAGCCAAACGGTTGGTCGAAGTTGGCAAAGATGTCGCCATCCTTTTGGACTCCTTGACCCGTTTGGCCCGGGCCTATAACGTCTTGACGCCCCACTCCGGCCGCACCCTCACCGGTGGGATTGACTCAACCGCCCTGATCAAACCCAAGAAATTCTTTGGGTCCGCAAGAAACATCGAAGGGGGCGGGAGTTTAACCATCATTGCGACCGCACTCATCGAGACTGGATCCCGCATGGATGAAGTCATTTTTGAAGAATTCAAAGGGACCGGGAACATGGAGCTGGTCCTCGATCGAAAACTCGCAGACCGCCGTATTTTCCCGGCCATTGATCTCCAAAAGTCAGGAACGCGAAGAGAAGAGCTCTTGTTGACTCCCGAACAGTTGAACCGCATCTGGATCCTCCGGAAGGTTCTGTCGGATATGGGAACCATCGAGGCGATGGAATTTCTCCTGGACAAAATGAGACTCACCCGTACCAATGAGGAATTCTTGAAGTCCTTGCCTCGTTTCGCAGGGGTTCTGCAGGAGTGATCTTTCCCTGGCTCTGGGTCGGGCTCCTCGGCTGGGGGCCGATCTTCTCTGGGTCCACCTATATTACCAACACCTTTGGAACCTATCGGCCTCACCGTTTCCATACCGGTTTGGACCTCTCGACCCATGGGAAACTGGGGATCCCTTTAAAGGCCTTAGATGATGGCACCGCCTGGCGGATCGTCACCTCTTATACTGGCTATGGCCGGGCATTTTATCTGCAAACAAAAACGGGGAACATCATTGTGTATGCACACCTCTCCAGGTTTCGCCCGGATGTTCATCAATGGGTCTTCGAACAACAATTGGTTCAACGTTCCTACTTCCTTGACCGATTCCCAGGGGATACCTTTCCAGTTCACCGTGGGGAAGTCATCGGCTACTCAGGGCAAAGTGGCTGGGGGCCACCGCATTTACATCTGGAGGTCCGAACACCGGACAATCGCCCCCTCAACCCTTTGATGTTTTTGGATTTGCCCGACCATTATCCACCGAAAATCCACGCAATCCGCGTGGTACCTCTGACCACAGAGAGTCGGATCGAAGGGCAGCCATGGCCGCTCGTCCAACGTACGACCCATCCTTCCTCTCCGGGCCGGTTCCATCCGGTACGGGTATGGGGACCTTTTGGACTGGAGATCCAGACCACCGATCAGACAGACGGCTCACCTTATGAGGTCTTACCCTATGCCCTATGGGTCGGGATGGCCTCAGAAACCTTGACCGTGATTCGGTTCGATACCCTTTCATTCGCGGAGGGACCTTACAGTGAATGGCTTTTTCGGTACACCGGGGATGGGTATTCCCAAGCGTGGATTCGGCTTTATGTCCCTTTTTCGGATCCACCGGCGCCCTATAAACGGTGGATCCAGCAATTTTACGTGGACACACCTGAGACCCTATGGATGGTGGTGCAGGATTTTGCAGGACACCGGGTGAAGGCAGAACTTCCGCTGATTCCCGAAGCGTTCTTCCTTTCTCACTTCTCTACGCCTCCCCGGTGGCATTGGGTGGGGGAGGGGTGGAAGGTCTGGGTCGGACCAACCGGGGTTTGGCTGTGGAGCGAAGACCCAACCACTCCCCTCTTCTTCAAAGGCGAATGCGTGGAACCGGTCACCGCCACCGACTCTGGGGCTCTTTTCTTCCTGACCCGAGAAGGTGAATACTCTTGGTCCCATACACCTACAACCTGGACTCTCCTCCAACTTCCACCGGAAGGCCGTGAAGACGCCCTCTACGGGTGGAAGATAAAATTCCCCCAGGGAGTGGTTGTGGACACCAGCTGGGTCGTCGTGTTTGCTGAGAGGATTGAGGGAAAGGGAGAGTTGGCCGGGAAAAGCCAGGGCATCGCTCTTGTCGGCGGTGAGTTTCCTGTGATCCGCCCATTTCACCTGACACCTCCAGACACCATAGGAGAACTCTACAGAATTCAGGATTCTTTGGGACACTATGCTGTTCAGCCAAGGGCATGGGGGGTCTACGCCTCCCTCCAGGACACGGCGCCACCCCAGATCCGTATCTTGAGTCGGCAGACCCTCCGGGTTCGCGTTGAAGATCAGGGATCTGGGATCGATCCCAACACACTGACTGTAGAGATTGACCAACACTGGTTTCCTGCGGAGTATGAGCCGGACTTGCGTTTGGTGTTTGCACCCTACCCGCTGGATCCGGGAGCCCATACGGTTCAGGTCCGGGTCCAGGACCGTGCAGGGAATCTGGCAACACGGACCTTCCAGATCCATGTCCGTTAACCCCTGTGTAAGGAGGCAACGATGAAGGTAACACTCCATTCTCCCCATGGTCGGACCCTTCCTCTGGGGGAAACGACGCGGGTAATGGGGATTCTCAATGTCACCCCTGACTCCTTTTACGACGGAGGGCGGTTCCATCATTTGGAGAGAGCCGTTGAACGTGCCCTCCAAATGGTCCAAGAAGGGGCAGCCATCGTGGATGTCGGGGGGGAGTCCACTCGACCCGGTTCAGATCCCGTTCCTCTGGAGGAGGAACTGCGGCGGGTCATCCCCGTCATTGAAGAATTGCGAAAAGAGAATCCGGAAATCTGGATCTCGGTGGACACGTACAAACACGAAGTCGCGGAACAAGCCCTTCGGAAAGGAGCCGACATGGTGAATGACATCTCAGGCCTTACTTTTGACCCCGAGATGCAGGATGTCGTGCTGAGATTCCAATGTCCGGTAGTCATTATGCATATTTTGGGGACACCGAAAACCATGCAGGAGAACCCTTCCTATACCGATGTGGTGGAGGAGGTCATGCGTTTTCTGGACGCTCGCCGGAACGTGTTGATTCAGAAAGGGTTGCCTGCAAATCAAATCGTTATCGATCCTGGAATTGGCTTTGGAAAGCGCTTAGAAGACAATCTGGAGTTACTCAAAAACATTCAGCGTTTCCGTGCGATTCCCGCACCACTTCTTGTAGGCCATTCCCGCAAGAGCATGATTGGGTTAATCCTCGATGGCCTTCCCCCTCAGGAGCGATTGGAAGGGACTTTGGCGCTCACAGCGTACCTTTTTATGAAAGGCGTTGAGTTGGTCCGCGTCCACGATGTCAAAGAAAATGTGCGTGTGATCAAGACCCTGGAGGCGCTCCGTTTAAAACTCTATGACCAGCCCCATCGAGCCACACCGTAGGGCACTGGCGTCAATCCACAAGATGCCGTATCTTCAAAAGGCTTGATGGCAATTTTAGGAATTCGGCGAGAAACGAAGAGTCAGTGGGAGCGGCGGACCCCGCTCATCCCAGAGCATGTCCACGAATTGATAAAACAGGAAGGCATTGAAGTCGTCGTAGAGTCTTCAGAACGAAGGGTCTTCACGGACGAAGAGTATCGTAAAGTAGGCGCGAGGATCCAGGCCGATCTCAAAGACGTTCCCATCATCTTCGGTGTCAAGGAGATTCCTGTGGACCTCCTGGAGCCCGGAAAGGTCTATGTGTATTTCTCACATGTCATTAAAGGGCAACCTCAAAATATGGCGATGCTTCAACGCCTCTTGGATTTGAAATGCACCCTCATTGATTATGAAAAGGTTACAGATGCCAACGGCAAGCGTCTCATTGCGTTTGGGTACTTTGCGGGCGTGGCGGGCATGGGAGAGACCCTCTGGGCTCTGGGTCAACGGTGGAAGGCCTTGGGCTATGAAACGCCACTCGCTCGACTTCAACAGCCCTACCGCTACCCGGATCTCGCAGCCCTCAAAAAAGCCGTGGCCGAAGTTGGCCAAGAAATCCAAGAAAAAGGCCTCCCAGAACCATTGACCCCGGTTATCGTCGGGTTCACCGGAAGTGGCAATGTGTTTCACGGTACCCAAGAAGTATTTTCCGTTTTACCCTTTGAAGACGTAGATCCAGGGGATATCCGGGAAGTTTTGTCTTCTCCCCGCAACGATCGTTTCTACCGAGTGGTCTTCAAAAAAGAACATATGGTGGAACCCATCGATCCCACAAAGACTTTCTCCAGGGAGGAATACTATCAACACCCGGAAAGGTACCGGCCGATTTTCGAGCGGTATGTGGGGGATCTCACGGTCCTGGTGAATGGAATTTACTGGGACGAGCGGTTTCCTCGTTACGTCACCAAAGCCTTTGCTCGCCGTCTCTTTGAAACACAAGAGAACCCCCGTTTGACGGTTGTCGGCGACATCACCTGCGATGTGGGTGGATCCATTGAATTTACCGTAAAGGCCACGATGCCAGATCAACCCGTTTACGTTTATGACCCGTTGACCGATGAAATCCGAGATGGGGTCGAGGGGCGAGGGATCGTGGTGATGGCCGTTGAGATTTTACCCTCTGAATTACCCAAGGAGTCCTCCATCTTTTTCAGCAACCAGTTACGGCCTTTTGTGCCCGCCATTGTGCGGGCTGACTACCACAAGCCCTATGAGGCTTTGGCTTTACCCCCCGAGATTCACCGGGCCGTCATTGTCCATAACGGACAATTGACGCCGCCCTACAAATACCTCTCTGCATTCTTAAAAAGGAGTTCATCGTGAAGCGTGTCTTAGTCATTGGTGCCGGCCACGTGGCCAAACCCCTGGTCCATTATCTCTTGAAAGCGGCCAAGGTAGAGGTCACTGTGGCCTCACGAACCCTTCAGAAGGCGGAGGCCTTGGTCCAGGGGACGGCCCTCGGGACCGCCATCGCCTTCGATATGCGCAACCTCGACCAGTTGGCTGACTTGGTCGCTCACCATGACCTTGTGGTGAGTATGGTCCCCTATCGCTACAACCCCACGATTGCCCGGGTCTGCATTGAATACCAACGTCCGTTTGTCAGTACTTCTTATGTCAGCGACGAGATGGCGGCGTTGGACTCCGTAGCCCGGAACCAAGGAGTCCTGTTGCTCAATGAAATTGGCTTAGATCCTGGGATTGACCACATGATTGCGATGAAGTGGATCCATCGGATCACCGACCAAGGGGGCACCATCCGATCCTTTGAGTCCTTTTGTGGGGGAATTCCTGCGCCCGAGTCGGACACCAATCCCTGGCACTATAAATTCTCTTGGAGCCCTCGAGGGGTCCTGCTTGCAGCCACACAGCCGGCACGTTTTGTGCGAGATGGCCAGATTTACGAAATCCCTTCAGGTCGGATTTTCGACTACGCCGGGACCCTCCAACTGGATGGGCTGGGGACCTTGGAAGTTTATCCCAACCGCGATGCACTCCACTACCGATCCCTGTACCACCTCCCGGACACAGAGACTCTATTTCGAGGAACTTTACGATGGCCAGGGTGGTCTGAGACCATGAAGGCACTGCACCAACTGGGCTTCTTTTCCCAGGAATCCACGGATCTTACGGGTTTTACGTATGCCTCTTGGGTCCTACACCAAGTCGGCGGGCAGGGGGATCCGTGCCGGAGGGTTGCGGAGTTCCTGGGGGTGCCAGAAGACCATCCGGTGATCCATCGGTTGCAATGGCTCGGCCTTTTTGACGACGTACCAGTACCCTTCACAGAGGGGTCCCCGATGGATCTCCTGCTCGATCGAATGGAGCAGAAACTCCAGTACGGTCCGAAAGATCGAGACCTGGTGGTCATGGAGACCCGAATTTTGGCATCCCTGCCGAATCAACACACAGAGGAGATCGAGGTCTATTTGATGGATCAGGGGGTTGTGTCCAAAGAGTCTGCAGTCTCTCGCACCGTAGCGCTCCCGGCTGCCATTGCAAGCCGCCTGATCCTGGAGGGAAAACTCACACAAGTGGGCGTCCAAATCCCCGTATCTCGTGAGATTTACGAGCCAGTATTGAGTGAACTCCGAACCCTGGGCATCCAAGTGGTGGAGCGGAGGCACCCCGCACCTCTTCCCGGCTAATCTACCACTTTTTCCCACACAGAGTCCCCAAAGATTCGAGGAACCAGATGTGTGGCACAACTCTTTGTTAGCCAGGACTTAAGAAATCACTTTCCACAGGATTTCCCACGACTTTTCCCCACCTTCTCAATGCCAACACAACATGGAATGATACCTTCTGTGGATTTGAAATTCATTGATTTGCAGTGGTTTGTGTTTTATTTCGGAGTCCGTGCTTGACTTCTCCCCCAGACTGCGTCAAGATACCCACTGACAAAAAAGGTGGGAAAAAGTGGCAAAAGTTTCGAAGGGGAGAAATAATCGGATTGCGAAAATCGATGCCAAAGGCCGGGTTCTGATCCCCGCAACGCTCCGAAAAGGGTTTTTCTTTGGGCAAAAACTCTATCTCACCGCCGGATCCGGTCCTTGTATTCTGCTCTTTACCGAAGACCAATGGACAGCCGTACTGGATCAGTTCCAGTCTTTGGACCCCCTCTCCGAGTCTCAAGAACGGGATAAACTCCGGATGCTGCAAGGATACATGGAAGAGGTGGAAATTGATGCTCAGGGGAGAATTTTGATTCCCGGACATCTCATGCATCACGCGGACATTCATGAAGAGGTCCTATTCCTCCGGCTCTCTCGATGGACGGAAATCTGGAATCCAACGCTCCTTGAGGAGAAATTGGAGGCTTTGAGACATGGTGGAAGTCATTGATCTGACCGATTGGAGGCCTCTGAACGTGATCAAACTCCGGTGGATTTACCATCAAATTCAGGAGCGGGTCCGCCGTGGGGTCCGTGTGGATCTCTTGGGGGCCGAGGAAGACCTGGCCTTTTTCGCCTTGGTCAACGCCTCCCCTCTGGATTCGTCCAAATCTTCCTCCCCCCATGTCCCGGTCATGGTCTCCGAGGTCCTGGCGGCCCTCGACCTTTCCCCAGGGATGACCATCGTGGATGCAACTGCCGGTGCGGGCGGCCACACAGAGGCCATCGCGCAGCAAGTGGGAGAGCAGGGGCGCGTCATAGCCATTGACCGGGATCCGGATTTCCTCCGTGCCACGGCCCGAAAACTGAAACCCCGCTACCCATGGATCCTCTTTAAGGTGGGGGATTTCGCCCAACTCCGATCAATCCTCAACGAACTGGGCATCCAATCGGTCCATGGGGTCCTCATGGATTTGGGGCTTTCGTCCTATCACCTGGAGCGGTCCGGGCGGGGTTTCTCGTTTCGGCGAGAGGAACCCTTAGACATGCGCTTTGATCCCAGAGAAGGACAACCGGCTTCATGGGTTCTCCAACATTTGAGTGAACGAGAGTTACAGACCCTTTTTCGAGTGTACGGAGAAGAGCCGTGGGCACGACGCATTGCTCGTGAAGTTGTCCGGGAACGAAAACATCGTCCCATCCAGACCACGGGCGATTTGAATGCCATCATTGACCGGGTGGTCCCTTACCCCCACCGCTCCAAAGCCAAGGCACGGATCTACCAGGCGCTCCGGATCTATGTCAATCGCGAACTGGATCGGGTCGCCCGTGGGTTGGTCGAGGCGATCCAAGCCCTGGTGCCCCAGGGACGTCTCGTCGTCTTGGCTTACCATTCTCTGGAAGACCGATTGGTCAAAGCCCTCAAGAATGTATCTGGTCTCCGGCCCCTCTTTAAGAAACCTCTGACACCATCAGAAGAAGAAGTCCTTGGAAACCCCAGGGCTCGAAGTGCCAAACTTCGGGCCTATGTAAAAGAGGGGGAGATCGATGAGGCATGGCTTTTGGCTCATCTTCGGGCTGTTTTGCCTGTTGTTGGGCGTCACGGTGCTTTCTAAAAAAACGTTTGACCTCTCCAAAAGGGTCCATGACCTGGAGAAAGCCCGTGACCACTTGGCGATGGACGTAGCCGATCTGCGGGGTCTTGTGGAGACACTGGCTTCCAGCCAACGCATTGAAAGGATTGCATGGTCATTCGGGTATCGGTATAAGGAGGACTATGGCTCCCCGTCCAACGTCGCTCATCTGGCGGATCCACGCTCTCCGGGTCGGGGCAACGATCGCCTTTCTGATCGTCATCGCAGAAGCCCTCGTGCTTCTGTGGCCCTCTCACCGGGAACGTTGGGTCCAACGCGCTGAGCGACAGTTCTTTACAAAAATCGAACTCCCCGGTGAGCGAGGGCTCATCTATGACCGGAACGGCGATCCCCTGGCCCTGAATGTCCCGGGTCTGATCCTTTATCAGACCCAGGATTCCGTCCGTTTGCCGGAAGCCCTTCGTAGCACCTACGGCATCCAGCCTGTGAAGCATGTGCCACCGAAAGGGGCTCGGCTCCTTGCCTACGGGCTACCGTATACGGTGAAACGCCTTCTGCAATCACAGGACTCCAACGTAAATGACGGCCTCTGGATCGAGTTTGCGTGGATCCGAAAATATCCGTGTGGTCCCGCAACTTCTTCTTTATTAGGGGTCGTAGGACGCGATGGCTACGGGTTAGGAGGTGTGGAATACTTCTTTAACGATTATCTCACCGGTCGGCCGGGGTATCGCCAGGTTTTTCGCTCTGCAGGCGGGGTCAAATTCACCCTTCCGGACTTGCCCAGAGTGAACCCTCAACCTGGTCATCCCCTCTATTTGACCATTGACCGAACCATCCAGGAGTTGGCTTATGAGGTCCTGGAAAGACGGGTTCGGGAAGTCGAGGCACAATGGGGTTACATGATTGTCACCAACCCACAGACAGGCGAAATTTTGGCGATGGTGAATGTCCCGTCTCCGGACCCGAACCAGCCCGGTATTCCCCGATATCCCACCAATCATGCCATCACTGATCCGTATGAACCTGGCTCGACCTTCAAGGTCGTTCTCTATACCCTGGCTTACGAACGCCACATCATTTCCCCTCAAGATAGTGTTGAAACTTCACCGGGGTGGGTTCAGTTCGGCCGATATCGGATCCATGACGTCCATAACCTGGGGAAAGTGACGTACCGGGAGGCATTGGTTCACTCTTCCAATGTGGCGGCGAGTTTATTGAGTTTGCAAGTGGATGCGAAAAGTCTCTTTGAAATGGCACAGCGATTCGGCATCGGTTGTCCTACCGGGATTTCGCTCCCCGGTGAATTCGGTGGAAAGGTTCGGCCTCTGTCGAAATGGACGGATTTATACAAGGCAAACTTCTCGATTGGCCACGGTGTGCTGGTGACCGGGATTCAGATGGCCATGCTTTACGGAGCGATTGCCAATGGAGGTCTCCTTCTGCAACCCCGCCTGATCCTTGGGGGAACCCATACGCCCCGCGTGATCCGACGGGTCACCCGGCCAGGCGTTTTAGACACGTTGACCTCCATTTTGGAGGGGGTTGTGGAGGAGGGAACCGGGCGACGGGCCAAGATCCCGGGCCTCCGCATTGCCGGAAAAACCGGGACCACAGAAAAGGTTGACCCCACAACTGGCCGCTATTCCAAGACAAAGTCCATCACCTCCTTTATCGGATTTTTCCCGGTCGAAGCACCTCAGTATCTCATCGTGGTCGTTATCAATGAACCGAAGAAGGGTCGTTTTGGAGGGGATGTTGCCGCCCCTGCCTTCCGCGAAATGGCACTCCGTCTCTTACATTTAGACCTCGTACGGCAGCCGGGTAAAACATCGGAGGAACTACGGGATGAAACTCTCTGAGTTACTTCAAACCACCGGTCTTCCGGAGGATCCAGAGATCCTGGAGATCGTCTACGACAGCAGGAAAGCCAGACCCGGCACTCTTTTCGTTGCCCTACGGGGCCACCAGACCGATGGACACCGGTATCTCCGAGATGCGTGGGAACGGGGAGCCGTCGCAGCAATCGTCGAGCACAAAGACCCGGACATCCCTCTCTTACAGATTGAAGTGTCGAACACCCGAAGCGCCCTCCCGAGAATTGCTGCTCGATTTTACGGAGACCCCACAAAAGACCTCACCGTGATCGGCATCACCGGTACGAACGGGAAAACCACCACCGCCTTCTTGACACATGCCCTTCTGAAAGGCTCGGGGATCGCAACAGGACTGGTGACAACCATTCTGTACAAGACAATTCAAGAAACACAGCCTGCGGAATTGACCACTCCGGAATCCGTAGATCTCTTCCGACTCTTTCGGAAAACCGTCGATGAGGGGGGCAAGGCAGTGGTCATGGAAGTCTCCAGCCATGGGGTCGTTGAACACCGCGTGGACGAGATCGACTTCGATTACGGGATATTTACCATGCTGGGACGAGATCACCTGGATTATCACAAGACTTTTGAAGCGTACCGGGAAGCCAAGGCCCAATTCCTCGCCCGTGTCCGCAAAGGAGTAAGCCTCAACGCAGATGATCCACAATCTCCATGGTTTCGTGAACGAATCCGAGCCCAAGATGTCGTGACCTATGGGCTTCAAATGGGTGACTTGCGTGCAGAAATCCTGAAGAATGATTTATTTGGATTGGAGATCCAAACACATGGATGGTTTGAGATGCGTTTCCAGTTGCCCATCCCAGGTCGGTTTAATGCGTACAATCTCCTGGCTGCATTGACCATCGGGAGGTGGATGGGGCTTTCGCCTCAAGACATGCAGCAGGCAATTTCCAAGGAATTCCACGGGGTTCCCGGACGCTTTGAGACGGTGGTTCGCCCTGGGGAAGCGCCGTTCCAGGTCATCATCGATTTCGCACACACCCCTGACGCACTGGAATCTCTCTTAAGTGCCGTACGCGAACTTAGACCCCGTCACGTCATTACGCTCTTTGGAGCCGGCGGAGATCGTGACCGCGGGAAACGACCACTGATGGGACAGGTCGCCTGGAAATTATCGGATTATGTGATTGTGACCAGTGACAATCCACGGACCGAAGATCCAAAGAAAATCATCGCGGATATCCTGGAAGGCATCCCGGACAAAAAGAATGTTTTCACCATCGTAGATCGGGCGGAGGCGATTGCAAAGGCGATGCGCCTGGCCGGACCAGGCGATGTCATCGTCCTCGCAGGGAAAGGCCATGAAGATTACATGGTAATTGGACACACGAAGGTGCCGTTCCGGGAACGGGACATCGTCCGTAGCCTCCTGAGGGAGATGGGATATGTGGACGGTTCGTGAAATTGCAGAAATGGTCCAAGGTGAGATCCGGGAGGTTCGCCCGGAGGTAACGGTCCGGCTTCCCCGGATTTCCTCCAAGGAGATTCAGCCAGGAGACCTGTTTGTGGCTTTGCAAGGGGAACACACCCACGGGATCACTTACGCAGAGGAGGCACTAAAAAGAGGTGCCCTCGCTGTGCTCACAGACCGAGACCAACCGGGTCTGCCGCGAATCCTCGTCAAAGACTCCCTTGAAGCCCTGGCACGATGGGCTCAAGCGTATCGGACATCCCTCGAGTCCATCAAAGTTGTAACGATTACCGGATCCGTCGGCAAAACCACCACGAAGGATCTCTTGGTCTTTGTTCTCCAAGCCCGGTTCCGGGTATTTGGGGCACCGAAGAGTTTTAACAATCAGATTGGGGTCCCCTTGACGCTCCTCCACACGCCTTGCCGGGCCGAGGTGGTGGTATTAGAGCTCGGGACGAACCATCCGGGGGAGATTGAGCCCTTGGCCCGTTTAGCCCAACCTCATCTGGGGATTTTAACCAAAATCGGACGATCTCATTTAGAGTTTTTCCCCTCCATGGAGGCAATCGCTTCAGAAAAAGCACAAATGCTCCGGCATCTGACCCCGGGCCCTGTCTGGATCCATGAGGCAAATCGTCGGTTCTCTCAGATTTTTGAAAGAGTGACTCGACCGGGCGTTTCCATCCGATGGTATGGATGGTCAGAAGATGCCGATATCCGGGCCATGGTTGTGGACGAGAGCCTCCGACAGATGACATGGAGGGTTGACGGACAAGAGGTGACAACACCCCAACGGGGGAAGGGTTTTATTGAAAACGCCCTGGCGGTCTTTGCCGTCGCCACAAGCCTCGGCATGTCCCCTCAAGAGGTGATCCACCGGATCGAATCCTTCCCTGGGACCCCGATGCGAATGGAATGGCTTCGAATCGGCCCCTGGGAAATCCTCAACGATGCATACAATGCCAATCCAGAGTCGATGAAGAACCTTTTGGAGGCGGTGAAGGAGGATGAGAAAACGCGGATCATCTTTGTACTCGGAGACATGCTGGAATTAGGTCCAAAAAGCGAAGCACTTCACCGAGAAGTCGGGGAGGTTTTCGTCACGCAGGGACATCGATATTTAATTACGGTAGGGGAACAGAGCCGTGCCATCGCAGAGGCAGCAAGAGAAAAAGGACTTCACGAAGTATGGCATTTTCCTTCTTTGGATGAGGCTGCACAATTTTTGCAAACATTTCTGAAGCCTGGTGATTTACTGGTCCTGAAGGCGTCACGTCGGATGGCGTTAGAACGTTTATTGGAGATGTTAAAAATGGAGGAAGCCTAAGATGCTGTACCACTTATTGTTTCCTTACGCCCACGTGTGGATTATCTTCAACCTTTTTCGATACATCACCTTTCGGGCGTTTATGGCAGCGACCACAGCCTTTATCGTGACGGTTGTCCTGATCCCTTGGTTCATCCGTGTCAGTCGACGCTTGGGGCATACGGAGCGAATTAGCGAGGACGTACCTCAACATCAGGAGAAGCAGGGGACACCTACATCTGGGGGATTGGTCTTTGGAGGGGCGGTCTTGCTGTCCGTGTTGCTGTGGGCAAGACTCGACGTGACGTTCACGTGGGCTGCGTGGATCGCGATCGCTTGGATGCTTGCGATGGGGTATCTCGATGATCGCATGAAGCTCCTCGGCCACAAAAAGATCGGCATGTCTGTAAAAACCAAAGTAGTCCTTCAATTCCTGCTCAGTCTCGTGGTCTTTGGGTTCGTTCTCAAGATCTATGGTCCGCTGGCGATGAAGACCCAGACCCTGTTTTTCAAAAACTGGTTCATCTACTTGGGCTGGCTTTATCCCGTGTTTATGGTGTTCGTGTTCATCGGGGCGACCAACGCGGTGAATCTTACAGACGGCCTGGATGGACTGGCCGCCGGGACGGCACTGGCCCCCCTCGGTGTCTTTATGGTGGTCACCTATGTCCAAGGACACGCAATCTTATCCAAATACTTGAATCTCATCTTTGCCCCCGGATCCGGCGAATTGGCCATCGTCGCTGCAGCATGGATCGGTGCCCTGCTGGGGTTTCTCTGGTTTAATGCACACCCTGCGGAGATCTTCATGGGAGACTCCGGATCCCAGAGCCTTGGCGGTGCCCTGGCGGTCTTGGCGATCTTGGCCAAGCAAGAGTTCCTGCTGGCAATCGCCGGTGGTGTTTTTGTCCTGGAGGCCCTTTCCGTCATGATCCAAGTGGCTGTCTTCAAGCGAACAAAGAGACGGGTGTTTCGGATGGCGCCTCTCCATCACCATTTTGAAAAACTGGGATGGCATGAAAACAAGATTGTGGTCAGGTTTTGGGTCCTTTCCATGGTCTTCTCTCTGATCGCAATCGCGACACTCAAGATCCGATGAGGTGGACCGGCCGACAGGTGACCGTTTTAGGGGCGGGGGTTTCCGGCCTCGCCGCCTGCCAATTCCTTATCCGACAGGGAGCCCGGGTCTTTCTCAGCGATGCCAAGACCCTCGATGTGGGTGTACGGACGAAACTCCAAGATTTTGGTGTGGCTTTTGAAGAAGGAGGGCACACCGATCTGACCCTTCGTTGTGACGCAATGGTCGTAAGTCCTGGAATCCCACCTTTCCGCTTCCCGGTCGCCAAAGCCCGGCGTATAGAGATCACTGTTTATACGGAAGTTGAACTCGGAATCGAAGAGATCCGGGGACCAATCATTGCAGTGACAGGGACCAACGGGAAGTCAACGGTTGCAACCCTAATCCACCACCTCCTCCCATTCTCTCATTTGGTCGGCAACATTGGGCAACCCTTGAGTACATACCCGCATCGGGAGGGAATCTTTGTTATGGAACTCTCGAGTTTCCAATTGGCCTATCTCCGGCGATTCCGACCTCGCATTGCGATTTTGCTCAATCTTGCCCCAGATCATCTCGACTGGCATCGGTCGGTGGAAGCCTATTACCAAGCCAAGTTGCGAATTTTTCAAGATCAAACCCCTGAAGACGAGGCCATTCTCAATGCGGACGATCCCACCGTCGTCTCTTATGCAGACGGGATCCCCTCCAAAACCTTCTGGTTTTCTACCCAACGTGCGGTACATCCAGGCATCTATTTAGAGAATCACCACATCCACATTGAAGATGTGCGGGGACACCTCCAGGTTCCGTTCCCCCGGACACCGGCAACGGATTTTTACCAAGAGGACCTCTTGCCGGCGATTTTAGCGGCATACCATATGGGAGAACCGATGGACGCCATCGTTGAGCAACTGAAGACCTTCCATGGTCTCCCCCATCGCTTGGAATACGTTTTGGAATACAAGGGAGTTCTTTTCATCAATGACTCCAAGGCAACGAACCCCCATGCGACACGTTTTGCTTTGAAGAAAATGGATGCCCCTGTGGTCCTCATTTTGGGTGGGGACACCAAAGGCGTGGATCTTTCGGAACTCAGGGAAGCAGTCCACGAAAAGGTCCGGGCCCTGATCGCGATCGGGGAAAACCGATCGAAAATTGCCGAAGACTTCGGGGATCTGGTGGATGTTCAAACAGCAGATTCCATGCGAGAGGCTGTGCAAAAGGCATTCCGCATCGCTCGGCCTGGGGACATCGTACTCCTGTCTCCGGCCTGTGCTTCATTTGATTGGTTCCAAAATTACAAAGATCGAGGGAGGCAGTTTCGTGACGCGACAAGGGATCTCGTATCAGGGCGGTTTTAGACCAGACTACTGGTTGGTATTGGCCCTGGCCCTCCTGCTGGCCATTGGCACAGCCATGATCTATTCATCTTCTTTCTATGTCGCTCAATGGGCCGGTCGTTCCTTTGGAAGCCTATACTTTTTCAACAAGCATCTGGTTCTGTTGTCCATTGGACTTTTTGCTTTGGCCTTCTTCGCATTTCTGCCTGTGTGGTCCTACCGGACAGTGGCACGAACTCTCTTCTGGACAGCTCTTGTCCTCCTCATCGTGGTCCTCGTTGTCGGGTTCACGGTTCGGGGAGCCAAGCGGTGGTTGCCGGGTCCTGTTGGAAGATTTCAACCCACAGAGATCGCCAAATTGGGATTGATCTTGTTCCTGGCCCACTTGACCGACGCCAAGGGGACCAAGATCCGGAGTTTTCGGGCCGGTTTCCTACCGGGCTTTTTCTGGACGTGCCTGGTTGCCGGACTCGTCCTCCTGCAGCCCAACGTTTCCAACGCGGTCCTTCTCTTTGTCTTAGGGATGGGGATGCTCTTCCTCGGGGGTGCACGGCTCTCTCATCTTCTGGGAACCCTCGGGGTCCTCATTCTTCTGGCCGGCGTAGGGATCTGGGGGATTACCCAGTCGCCGTTGGCAACACGGGGCCCTTTCGTAAAGAAATTCCAGCATGTGGAACGGAGACTCCAAATGTTTTGGAATCCCCAGGAGAACTACCAGGTGACGCAGGCACGGATTGGCATCGCCGAGGGAGGGCTTTTGGGGACTGGCATTGGAAAGGGAAAGGTGAAGTTCCGGTATTTACCGTTCTCACATACCGATTTCGTCTTTGCCATCGTGGGAGAAGAACTGGGGTTTTCGGGGATTGTGGCAGTGATCTTCCTCTTTCTGATCATTGGGTGGCGCGGCTATGACACAGCGGTCCGACTCCTCACCTTGAGAAAAACTCCCATGTTGGGCTTTATGGCAGCGGGAATTACCTCGCTGATTCTCCTCTCCGCATGGCTCCACATGTCGGTGGTGCTTGGAATTCTTCCTCCGACAGGGCTTCCGCTGCCTTTCATCAGTTATGGAGGCTCGAATCTGATTGTTTCCCTTGCAGGGATGGGTCTCTTGCTACGGCTTTCTCATGTAGCAAGAACAGGGGAGGAAACCCTGTGAGGCTGTGGATTGGAACCGGGGCCTCGGGTGGACACCTCTATCCTGCACTGGCCGTGGCCCGTGCGGCCCAAAAACGAGGGCATACGGTTCGCATCCTCTTGGGAGGTCCTCAAAGGGTGTCCCTCCCGATGAAAGATCTCCCGAAAATCGAACGTGTGTGGGCAGGCCCCGTGAAGGGGATGGGGCCTAAGGCTGTGTGGGGGCTCATCCGTGTCCTGATCGGGGCCTTTCAAGCGACAGGAAAAATTCGGGTGTACGGGGGAGCAGATGTTGTCCTTGCCTCGGGGAGTTATGCGGCCGTACCCGCGATCCTCGCCGCCCGAATTTTGCGGATCCCCTATGCACTCATGGAACAAAATGTCCTCCCGGGGTTAGCCGTCCGTCGATTCGAGGCGGGAGCCGCAATGGTGTTTCTTGCCTTTCAGGAGACTCAACAGTATCTGAAGCATCCCCAAACCTATTGGGTTGGAAATCCAACTCTTCACGTCCTCAAGTCTTTTAACCTTGAGGAACTACGGGCGAAATGGGAAGTCCCTCAGGGATATCCCATTGTATTGGGGATCGGGGGAAGCCAAGGGTCGTTGCACCTGGCGGAGGTCCTGCTCGAAGTCAGCCGCAGACTCCCGAAGGTCTTCTTTATAATACAAACGGGCCGTTCCCATGCTCTATTGATTGCGCAAAACCCAGAGAAAGGTGAGAATTACCGGTTGATTCCGTTTATCCGAGAAATGACTGAGGTGTACACCCTGGCGGACCTGGTGGTGACCCGTGCGGGTGGGGGGGCCATTGCGGAACTAACCCTATTTGGGAAACCTGCAATCCTGATCCCCTTCCCCGGGGCCGCAGGACACCAAGAATGGAATGCCAGAGTTCTCACAGAACAAGGAGCCGCTGTCATGGTCCGAGATTCGGAGTGGGATTCCTCAACTGCAACCTCTCTCATTTCCTCACTGCTTACGGATCCAGCGCGCCTGCAACAGATGGCAGAACGCGCCAGGTCGCTTGCGAAACCGCATGCGGCCGAAGAGATCGTTCAAATTCTGGAGGAAAGCATTTCATGATCCTTACCACAAAGTTCCATCGGATCCATATGATCGGCATCGGGGGCGCAGGGATGAGTGGGATCGCAGAGGTTTTACACAACCTTGGTTTTGAGGTCAGTGGATCAGATCTCCAACAAAGTGCCGTGACGCAACGACTGGAGCAGTTGGGGATCCAGATCACTTACGGACATCGGCCTGAGAATGTGCAAGATGCTCAGGTCGTCGTTTATTCCTCCGCAATTCGTCCGGAGAACCCCGAATTGGTTGCGGCCCGGCGCAAAAAGATCCCTGTGATCCCACGAGCGGAGATGCTGGCGGAATTGATGCGGATGAAATACAGCATTGCGGTCTCCGGAGCCCACGGGAAGACCACCACCACCTCGATGATTGGCCACATGTTGGCCCATGTGGGACTGAGTCCAACCATTGTGGTCGGTGGCAAAATTCGTGGCATCGGTTCCGGCGCCGTGTTAGGGAAAAGCCACTACTTGGTGGCGGAGGCAGATGAATCGGATGCGTCCTTCTTGAAACTCTTTCCCACCCTGGCCGTGGTGACCAACATCGACAAGGAGCATCTGGACCACTATGGCAATTTCATTCGACTCTTAGACGCATTCCTCGACTTTGTCAATCGTGTCCCGTTTTATGGAGCAGGCATTTTGAACATTGACGACCCGTATACTCGGGAGGTTGCTGAAGCGACCCGTGCTCGCACGATCACCTATGGCTTTCGTGAGGATGCCATGATCCGTGCAACCGAGGTCTCTCAGGAAGGTCTGAAGACACATGCACTCCTCTGGGTGAACGGCGAAAAAGTCGGACAACTTTCTCTGTCCATCCCGGGTGTCCACAATCTCCAAAACGCGCTGGCCGCCATCGCGGTTGCATGGGAATTGGAGGTGAATCTTGCGAAAGCGCTCGAGGCACTCCAATCGTTCCACGGGGTCATGCGCCGCTTTGAAATCAAAGGAGAACGAGATGGAGTCACCGTAGTAGACGACTATGCACATCACCCTACCGAGATTCGCAGGGTTTTGGAAACCGCCCGTTCCTATTGGTCAAAGGGGCGGATCGTTGTGGTCTTTCAACCCCACCGGTATACGCGAACCGCTCTCCTCTATCGGGAATTTGCAGAGGTCTTGACCTTACCGGATGTCGTGATCTTGACTCCTATTTACCCGGCCGGTGAAGACCCATTGGAAGGGGTCTCCACCGAGTTGATCTTGGCGCACCTTTCCCATCTACGAGAACAGGGGGTGTATGCTGTGGAAACGCTGGATCAAGCAAAGAATCTTCTGAACAAAGTGGTGCAGCCTGGTGATCTGGTGTTGACATTGGGTGCAGGGGATGTGTATCGTGTCGGTGAAGAATGGTTGAAGGAGTCCCATGAAAGTTGAAGACATCAAAACCAAAGAGCGGATCCCACTCAAGAAGTATGTGACCTTTGGGATCGGTGGAGAAGCCAGATATCTGGCAGAGCCCCGGACGATCGAAGAAGTGAAGGCTCTGATAGACTTCGCAGAGTCAGAAGGGCTCCCGTATTTCATTCTCGGAGGAGGCTCCAATGTCTTGTTCCCCGACGAAGGATACGAAGGTCTTGTCATCCGAATGGCTGCACTCTCACAGATTGAAGTGGATGGCGAGTATGTCATTGCGGAGGCCGGAGTTCCCCTCAAACGGTTCATCCTCGTCGCTCGAGATGCAGCCCTTTCCGGCCCGGAACCGCTTATCGGGATTCCTGGGGAAGTCGGAGGCTCGATTGTCATGAACGCAGGGCTCCGGGAACGTGAGATCGGGGAACTCATTGAGTCCGTGACCATCTTGACGTATGACGGCATCATCGAAGACCTCCCACCTTCCGAACTGGGGTTGGCCTATCGCTCCTCTAAGATCCAAGACGTGGGAATCATTGTTCGAGCACGTTTTAAACTGACCCCTGGGGACCAGGAGCATATTGACCAAGAGATTCAACGATTCTTAGAACGCCGGAAGGCAACGCAGCCCTATGGGGTGAAATCCGCAGGGTGCGTCTTTAAAAATCCTGAGCCCGACGTTAGTGCAGGCTTCTTACTCGACAAAGCTGGTCTCAAAGGGTTCCGTAAAGGAGACGCGATGTATTCCGATATCCATGCCAACTTTATCGTGAACCTCGGGGAAGCCCGGGAAGAAGACGTACGTTTCCTGATTGAAGAGGGCAAACGAAGAGTCTACGAACTCTTTGGCTATGAACTCGAAGAGGAAATCGTGCTCGTAGAGAATCCGGGAGGCCTTTGAGGATGGCTCGGGTCCGAAAGATCTTGGCCATCGATATCGGCTCCTCAAAAGTCGTCGCAATGGAGACCTGGATCCGGGATGGCGAGGAGATCGAAACCCCTCATCTTGGAGTGGTGGAAACAGACGCGTTTCTGGCCGGTGAACTCCGGGATATGGAAGAAGGGATCCATGCCCTGGACCAAGCCATTCGCAAGGCTTTAGGAGGCAAACGGTATGACAAACGCCCCGTTTTTGTCGGGGTTTCCAACCCTCGGTTTAGTTGGCGCATCGTCGACGGGCACGTGAGCGTAAGCGGCCGCCGCATTGAGAAAAATGACCTGGAACGCGCAATGGTCGATGCCTGTCAGATTAGCCTCCCGGAAGACGAAGTGGTCTTGTATGCCCATCCAAACCGTTTCCACGTGGACAACTCGAGGGATGTAAAAAACCCCATTGGAATGCCAGGGAAACGTCTGGAAGTGGACGCCTTACTCACTCTGGCAAAGCGGACAGATCTTGAAAAACTCAACGCCGTCTTTGATGCCCTGAACATCAAAAACGTAACCTATTGCTATCACCCGCTTGCCACCTCATTCGCGGTTCTGGATGAAGAGGACTTCGAAGAAGGAGCCATTTTGTTAGACTTTGGGAAAATGAAGACCAATGTCGCGGTCTGGTATCGCAATGGAGTGTTGTTTTTGGGTACCATGATCGGTGGAGGAGAACACATCACCCATGATCTCCAAAACGAACTGCGGATCCCACGCCAAATGGCAGAGAGCGTGAAGATGGAAATCGGAGACGTGTTCGAGCCTGAAAACCCCGATGAGGTCATCTCTTTGAGTATCGGTGGACAAGACCTCGTGCGAAGGTTCCGCCGGGCGGAAGCCATCGAGATTATTCGAGCCAGGGTGGAAGACATCTTTCGAGACCGCCTGGTCCCCTATATTGAACATCACCGCGTGTTTCAGCGGGTTCATACCCGTGTCATTTTAGTGGGCGGTGCAGCAAAAATGCCTGGAATCCCCGCTTTAATCCAGCACTACCTGGATTTGCCCGTGTATTTGGGCACGGTTCGGGGGTTCCAAAAGAAATCCCCTGTGTACAAGGATCTCTCTTTGGCTGCTGTGGCCGGTGTGGCACGGATGGCCCAAGCCATTCTGGGTTTCGGACTCCAAAGTTCCAGGCTCCCGGTCCGTTCCCGAGGCCTTCGCTCAGGCTTCCGTCGGTTTGTGGAATTTTTGAAAGAGAATTTTTAAACGCCAAGGAGGCAACCGTGGGTGAGTTTTTATTTGATCCGGAATTTCGAGAAGCCAAGATCAAGATCTTGGGGATCGGTGGGGGTGGATCCAACGCTGTGAATTACATGGTTCTCCAGGGTCTTCCTGCGACCACAACCATTGCAGCAAATACGGATAAACAGGCCCTGGAGCACATTCAGGCCCAATTCAAGGTACAAATTGGTCGGGAGTTGACGCAGGGACTGGGTGCGGGCGGGAACCCGGAGATCGGCTATCGAGCTATGGAAGAGGCCCGAGATGAAATCCGCGAACTCCTCCAAGATGCCGATATGGTCTTCCTCACCGCCGGGATGGGGGGCGGAACCGGGACCGGCGGTATCCAGGTCGCCGCAGACCTGTGCCGAGAACTGGGGATCCTTTCGGTTGCCGTCGTGACGTTACCGTTCGAGTTTGAAGGACCCGACCGAATGGAAACCGCCCTGGAATGGCTGGAAAAACTGGAGGACCGCGTGGACACGTTGATTGTGATCCCCAACCAAAAACTGTATGAACTCTATTCGGACATCACCCTCGTAAACGCCTTCGCAAAGTCGAATGAGGTTCTCTATAACGCAGTGTCTGGGATCGTAGACATCATCGTACGGGTTGGGTTGGTCAACGTCGATTTCGCCGATGTCCGGGCCATCATGAAGGAGGGGGGACGAGCAATTATGGGGACCGGCTATGGAGAAGGCGAAGATCGCGCAATCCAGGCGGCACGCAACGCCATCTCCAGTCCCCTCTTAGACGGTGTTTCAATTTCCGGTGCCAAAGGGATCCTGGTGAACTTTATGGCCGACCAATCCTTCGGCTTAGGGGAATTGGCAGAGGCTTCCAATTACATCCTGCAAGAAGCCAAGTCAGGCGGTTCAAAGCCACGTCTGATCTTTGGGACGGTGCTCAACGATGCGCTGGAAGGAAAGGTCCGGGTCACGGTCATTGCGACAGGGATCGGGACCCCGGCAACCACCCCTCCCAAACCCGCTGAATACGAGCCTTGGGAAAACACACATCCCTCCGATGCAGATCTCTTTGGGGATACAGCGATCCGAAAGAAACGCAGACGTTCGACATTTCGGCGACGCCTTCCAGAATAAAACTCGTTAGCGCTGGATGACCACGACCTTGGTCCTCAGGATCTGCGTACCTACATCCCAAATTGCAAAGTAAACCCCCTGTTTTAATCGGAGGGGGACGACCGTACGGGTTTGCTTGAGGGTGAACGTGGTATGGATCTTCTGCCTTCCACTGATGTCATAAACCGTTAGGCTCCCTCGGGTGCCGACAGGCCCTGCAAAGAGGAGGACCCCGGGTCGTGGAGACTCAAACCTCAGGGAAGGAGATGGAAGCACGGGGCCCTCAGCAACCTGCGTCGGCGTCGCGATTACAGAGTCTGAAGGTACGCTGTAGAACCCTAGAGCGTCAAAAGCACGGGCTTTGAGGACCACAGGAACTCCGGGTTGCAACCCCTCAATCACCACGCTGGTGTCACTGGTGATCAGGGTATCCGTGGTTCCACCTTGTCGATAGGTAATCTCGTATCCCTCGACATCGGGCTGAGGGGGAGGTGTGTAAGTCAGTAGAATGGAGCCCGAAGAGGGTCCCGGAGTTGCGGAGAGATCCGTTGGAGGGTCGGGACGGTTGGCGATCCAAAGGGCTAAGCCTGTTGCCAGTTCAACCACCTGAGCAGCATAGGGGATCCGAAGACTGTCAATGATGTCAGTGTTCCGGTGCCAATTGTTGTAGTTAAAATCACTCTCTTCCAGCATCAGCGCGTGATATCCATTCGCTAAGAAGGGCCAGTGGTCGGAATACGGAGCAGTCGTGTATGAAACTTGGGGAATGAGGGATGTATAAAGGTCTGCAATCTCTGCCGCAAGGTCGATTTCTGACCTTGAGGCATAATTCCCTTCGATGGCGACGAACCAAACGAAATCCTTTTCATACCCAATCATGTCCATATTGATCATCAGGAGGATGTCCATCCCTTGGCTTGCAGCCCAATCTGCGTAGGTTTCACTACCATAGAGACCCTGTTCTTCGGCAGCAAAGGCCACAAAAATGATAGTACGGTCGGTCGGAATATTCGCAAGGACCCGAGCAGTTTCCAAAACCCCGGAAGTCCCTGAGCCATTGTCATCCGCCCCAGGTGCCCAAACATAAGGATTGGCTCCAGCTCCATAGACAACGGAGTCGTAATGTCCCCCGATGACGATGACTTCCTGTGGGGTTATGAGTCCCGGTTTCACGCAGACCACATTGCGCTGAATGGAGGAGGGGTTCTCCGGATGAGGGAATGTCTGGAAATACACCGAGTCGTAGCCAAAAGACTGAAATTTTGCGGAGATCCATTCCGAAGCCTGGATCACAGAATCTGTGAAACTATACCGTGTCTGGAAGTTCTGGAGTCTAAGGATATATGCACCCACGGAGTCGAAGGAGACTAGGTCTGTAATGCTATCCACATAGGGACTATACGGAATGACCTCCAGCGAAGTCGCGGGATCAAAGGTAGTGAAAGTTCGAGCTTCCGGGCCCCGCGGGGCCAAGGGGATCACTGAAAATAAGATCACGGGCCAAATCCACATAAAGAACACTCCTTTTTGAGCCGTGGGTATACAGACTTTCCGTAAAAAAGTCAAGCCAGGTCGGGGCTTCAAGGCCTCAAAAGCCTTGGCTTTACTTGACAGCAAAAGCGGGACCGTATATCCTTTTGGCCCTCCAAGACGATGATTGTCAAGATGTCCAGAGTCGAAATTGTCGGTGACCGGGAGTTTTTATACCCGGTCACAACCCTTTTGTACGATTTGGGGGTGGCTCATTTGGACACAGGCCCCGAAACCGAAGTCCTCAAGAAACCTGAACTCACAGAGGAAGAACGCGAGAAAGAACACGTAGTGATTCAAGCCCTCTCCTCTCTTCGTGAAATGGAGAAGGGGTTAGGAGAAATTTCAGAACAATCGGAACCGGTTGAAGTCGAGAACCCCGTTGAGCGGCTCCAGAAATTAAAAACTGAATATGACCAAATCATGCGCGATTTGATTGCCCTCCAGAGACAGCGGTCGTCTTTGGAAGATTACCGCAACATCCTCCAGGCTGTTTTGCCCCTTGTAGAAGGAAAGGAAGCCGCAGATCGTGTCTTTATCGGCATCACTTTCCCACGCTCGGAAGCCCGGATCCTGGACCTCATCAAAGAGGAGTTATCGGAACTTACCGAGGGAGAGTTTGAGTTGGTGACCACCGAGATGAAAGGGGACCGAATCGCGGGCTTGGTCGTCCTTCCCAAGGGAAAAGCGGATGAATTTCGACAGTTGATCCGTGAGGAAGGGCTGAACGAACTGGTTTTGCCAGAGCGTTACCGGGACTTGGAACTTCATGAAAGTTTAAAGAAGATTGAAGAAGACTTGGAGGAATTACCCGCTCAGATTTCAGAACTGGAGCAGCGCCTCCAGGAGTTCAAACAGACCCATGAAGAGGAAATCCAAAAATTGAAGACGTATTTCTCTGACCAATACCGGTTGTTGAAGGCCCGGAGAGAGTATCCCAGCGAGTCCCAACTCTTGTTTTATTTACAAGCTTGGGTGCCTGAGAAGGAGGCAGAAAAGGTTCGTGGGGCCCTGAAAAAAGAGTTTGGAGATGCTGTCCACGTAGAAATTGTGGAACCCGCGAAGGAAGAGTATCCAAAGGTTCCAGTGAAATTGGAAAACCCATCCATTTTCCGACCTTTCCAGGGTCTGTTGAGGATTTTTCAACCTCCGATTTACGGGACGATTGATCCCACGCCTTTGTTATACCTCTTTTTCCCATTTTATTTCGGGTTTATGTTGGGAGACATTGGATATGCGGCAATCGGAACGCTTATTTTCGGCTTCCTTTGGTTGAAGGCGAAAAACAATGCTCTTCTCAAAGGGGTGGCCCATATGTTCCTGTGGGCAATGGGATGGACCTTTCTATTCGGGATCCTCTACGGAGAGGCGTTTGGCGACCTCGGAGAAAAACTGGGGATGCATCCTTTGGTCGTGCATCGGACTCATGAAGTGCGTCCGGTCCTTGCCATGGCAGTGATTTTTGGTGTGTTCCAGGTGAATTTGGGGGTATTTTTGGGATTCCTAAACCACCTGCGTCTCGGCAACAAACATCACGCGTGGTATGAATTGGCTCGCTTTATTGGGCTTATGGGGCTTTCTCTGGCCTTTGTGATGCCGATCCTCTATCTTATTGCCGGGTGGCAAGGATGGCCGCCGATCCTGATCAAAATCGGGATCGGGATGCTCATCTTGGCGATTCCTGCAGTGGTTAAACTGCACAACTTTGTTGCACCGTTGGAGATCCTATCGGCCATGGGGAATATGTTCTCTTATGCCCGACTGATGGCCATTGGGTTATCTTCGGCAATTCTGGGTATGATTGCCAACATGTTTGGTGGGATTATCGGAATTTTTCTGTTTGGGCTTGCAGTCGCTCTCCTGTTTCATGCCCTGAACACACTACTCGGGATCTTCGATCCCACAGTCCAGGGTCTGCGACTGCAGTTCGTTGAGTTCTTCTCCAAGTTTTATCTCACAGGTGGACGAGACTTTCAACCCTTCAAAAGAGGAGGTAAATGAAATGCTGAAGAAGGTGCTGTCGGTTCTTTCCATCATCACAGGACTTCTGGCATTGGTCGCTTTAGGTTTTGCAGAAGAAGCCGCACAAGCCATGGAGGCGGGCCGGAGTGGGCTTCTCTTTATCGGGGCTGCATTGGCGATTGGCTTGCCTTCCTTGGCCACGGGGTACGCACAGGCCAAGATTGGAGCAGCGGGTGCTGGAGCCTTGGCAGAGCGGCCTGATCTGATCGGTCCGATCATCATCATGATCGCAATTCCGGAAACCGCTGTGATCCTCGGCTTCGTCGTGTCGATCTTGCTGTTCGTCCTCTAAGATCATGGCTGTTTCGGGCGTCAAAGACGCGCTCAACGCTGCAGTTGAGCGCAGAAAACAGCGTATTTTCCAAGAAGCCCATCACCGAACCGAGGAGATCCGGAAAGAGACCGAACGAAAGCGCGAACGAATCATTAACAATCGGCTTCGCCAATTAGAAGCCGAAATGCAGGTGGAACGGGCCCGTCAGATCGGAGAAGCCTATCGGCAGACCCGCGAAAAGATCCTGGCTGCAAAACACCGCGTACTCCAAGAAATCGAAAAACGGGTTCGGGAGAAATTAGAAACCCTGACCTCCTCACAGAAGGAGGCCCTTCTCTTACAGTGGTTGGAAGAAACCCTTTCTTTCTTTCAAAATCACGGGGCATCCCTTGTGATTCGGGTAGATCCCCAATATTTACCGCTGGTTCAAAAAACTTTGAAGGAAACCCCCTTTTCTGTTGAATACAAAGAAGAGCCGATCGGTTTGGGGGTGGTCGTCGAAGATCCAGATCGGGGGTTCGTGGTGTATAATACCCTTGAAGAGCGACTCAAAAAGGCCCGAGAAGAGTTCATGGAAATGTTAGAAACCCTTCAGGAGGTGAAGGATGGCTAAATGGGCGTGGGGGGGTGTTCTCTTGGGGGTTCTTTGGGGACAAAGCCCCATGGGGTCGCCTCAAGCAATTTATATCCGCAGCCTGGTTCACCCAGAACTCAAAGATACCCTCCTGATTGGAGAAGACGGGACCGTGAATCTTCCTTTGATTGGGGAGGTTCATCTCGATCTCCGGGATTGGAACACTCTTAAAGACACCTTGAATCAACTTTATCGCGCATACTATACGGACCCTGCGTTAGACATCATCCCCTTAAACCTCGTGTTTGTGTTTGGATCGGTTCGAAGTCCTGGACGGTACTTTATCCCACAACCTGGGAGCGTGGTTGACGCATTAGCGGTGGCAGGAGGCCCTCTCCCAGATGCCAACCTGAAAGGCTCCTCTTTAAAACGGGGAAAAAGAATCTACCGGGTGAATCTCGATGCGATGGTGAAAGGGAAAGAACTGCCGATTGCCCTTCAAAGCGGCGATATCCTCTATGTACCCCAAAAGACCTTTATGCTTCGGTTTACGAACCTCCAAAGTTTCGTGGTTCTCCTCTCTCTCGCTTGGAATATCTATCTCACCCTCTGGGTACGCCGCTAAGAAAGGGGGGTCAATGAAGGACTTATTGATTGACAAAATCCGCTCCCTCAAAGCCCGTGTTGCTGTGATTGGGATGGGGTATGTGGGACTCCCACTCATCCAAGAATTCGTGAAAAAAGGATATTACACTTTTGGCATTGACATCGATCCAGAGAAAGTCCGATTTCTCCAGGAAGGGCGCAGTTACATCACGGATATCAAGGATTCTGAGATTCAAGAGATTATACAAACCGGCCGATTTTTCCCGGGTACATCTTATGAGGTTTTAGAAGAGGCGGACGCCATCATTATCACTGTTCCTACGCCTCTCTCCAAAACGCGAGATCCGGATATTAGTTATGTCATGGCTGCGACCGAGAGCATCTTGCAGCACCTCCATCGGGGTCAATTGATTGTCTTGGAAAGTACAACCTATCCAGGAACCACGGAAGAACTCGTCAAGCCCAAGTTAGAAGAATCTGGTTTACGCAGTGGGGTGGATTTCTTCCTGGCATATTCTCCTGAAAGAATCAACCCCGGAGATCCAGTCTACCGTTTACCGAATACCCCAAAGGTCGTTGGAGGTGTGGACCCTCAATCTACCGAAGTGGCTGTGACTTTGTACCAGTCAATTATCCAAGAAGTGGTACCAGTTTCCTCTGCCAAAGTTGCAGAAATGGTCAAACTTTTGGAGAATACCTTCCGAAGTGTCAACATCGCTCTGGTCAACGAAATGGCGATTGCATGCAGCATCTTAGGAATCGACATTTGGGAAGTGATCGAGGCGGCAGGGACGAAGCCTTTTGGCTTCATGAAGTTTTATCCCGGGCCAGGGATCGGGGGACACTGTATTCCGGTAGACCCTCATTATCTGGCCTGGAAATTGAAAACTTTAAATTACAACGCGAGATTTATAGAACTCGCATCGGAAATCAACACCTCCATGCCACGCCATATTGTGACAAGGGTCCAAGATGCCCTGAACAACATTGGGCGCCCCGTTAAAGGGTCCAAAATCCTCATTTTAGGGGTTGCGTATAAACGGGACATCAATGATATCCGTGAATCTCCAGCATTAGACATTATGGAGATGCTACGTGAAAAAGGGGCAAAACTCTTTTATCATGACCCATATGTCCCCTCTTTTGTCGTAGGTGGGGAACGATTCGAGTCTACAGAGTTAAACGACGAGTTTTTGAAGAGTCTGGATATTGCCGTCATTGTGACCGATCATTCCAACGTGCCCTATGATCGAATTGTGCGGACGGGAGTTTTGGTCTTTGATACCCGAAACGTCCTGAAAGGGGTCCAAGCCCCCAATATTTTGAGACTGTAGTGAGGAGGGTCTCATGAATGAATATTTGCAGGATGAAGAAGTTCACCTTCGGGACTATTTGAACGTCCTGTTTCGGCATCGTCGGTTGATCCTCTTGACTGTGTTTGCGACGGTTTTGGGGACTTTTCTGTACTTGCTCCGTTCTCCACGAATCTATGAAGCAGCCTCGGTTGTCAGGATTTCACAGACTCAGATGCGGCTCTCCGTTTTGCCCGAAGGCATGTTATCTCCTGCAGGAGGATCTTATAATCCCATCGAAAGTGAAATCGAAATTATCAAATCAAGAAGTCTCCAGTCTCGTGTGTACATGCAACTGGGATTGAATTTGAAATTCAAGGGACTGAATGGATTTCGAGCGGATTCTACCCACTCATCCTATCCCTGTCGTTATGGAACCTATCGGGTAGAGATCCAAGAAGATTCCACAGTTCGGGTTGTAGACACCTCGGGCACGGTGGTGGCGGAAGGCAAAATCGGAACGTTGATCCAAGGGCCTGGCTTCCAATTTCGTCTTTTACCGGAGTCAAATCTCTGGAGACCTCAGACCGTCGAGCTCCGTGTGCTCTACCCTTCCGAGGGACGCGTGAAATCGGCCTTGAAACTTTCGGTATCCCAAAAAGGTGCAACGGATCTGGTTACGATCCGTGCAAAGGCAACCAGCCCTCGGCGTTCTGCCCGGATCGCGAATGCGATTGCTCAGGAATACATCCGATTTACCCTCTCGGGTCTGCGGGAAGAAGCACGAAGCATGCGGACCTTTATTGAGGAACAGTTAGCGAGCATGGAAAAAGAACTTCGAGAAGCCGAACGTGCGCTCCAGGACTTCAAGGAAAAGGAAGGAATCTACGAACTTTCCGCAACGGTTTCTGCCCTCACGGATCAACTCTCGTCTCTTGAAAGTGCTCGTGCCATGGCCGTGGCGGAAAAGAGTGAAACCGAGATGCTCCTTCAAAAATACAAAGATGAACTCGCGGGACAGGGGTTCTATCAAGAGTATCGAAAACGGATCATGACCCCGGAACTTTCTACAGATCCCTATGTCCAGAAACTTCGTGAGCAAATCAGCCAGCTTGAGATCCAAAAGGCCGAGTTATTGAGTACCTATGGCGCCCAACATCCGAAAGTCGTTGCGATTGACCAGGCTTTAGCACAAACCAAAGAAGAACTCCGGAAGGTGATCCAGTCTCTCATGGGAGGGGAGATTGCGGGGACCGACCCCATTGCGCAGCAGATCCTGGCAGGGATTGTGAATGCGGAGGTCAAGATCCACTCCTTGCAAGGCAAAATTGATGCGTTGAACCAACTGATTACGAAGTACCAAAAACAATTGAAAACACTCCCGGAAAAAGAGGTCCAACTGGCGGAGTTGACCCGCAGGGCTTCCGTGGCTCGGGATGTCTACAGCATGTTGTTAAACAAACTCCAGGAGACTAAGATTGCTGAAGCGGGGAAGGTGAGTGACGCAAAGATTGTTGACCCTGCAATCCCACCGGAAAAACCCATCAAACCGAAGCCTCGACGAGATCTGGTTTTGGCCTTGATCTTTGGCCTCTTCTTAGGTGTGGGATTGGCTTTTGTGGTCGAGGTCTTTGACGATACCGTGAAAACTCACGATGATATTGAATCGCTTCTTGGGATCCCTGTCTTGGGTGTGATTCCCTTTTTCAAGGAGCATCCTCGGGGCAAAGAAACAGACATCTCTAAGTGGCTGGTGATTCACCATGCTCCGAAATCTCCGGCCGCGGAGGCCTTCCGCGCATTGCGGTCCAATCTGCGATTCACAAAGGTTGGGCAACTTCCCCAGAAGATTTTGATTACTTCTGCAATTGAAGAAGAAGGGAAAACCACCGTTGCGGTGAACTTGGCGGTCGCTTTCACGCAGACGGGGAAGAAAGCACTCGTTGTTGACGCAGACCTTCGACGTCCCCAAATCCACAGAGTTTTTCAATTCGAACAGACCCCTGGATTAACCGATGTCATCATTGGAGATATCCACTGGAAACAGGCGGTCCAACAGGCCAAGGATATCGAGCACTTGTATCTTCTGTCGAGCGGGTCTCTTCCTCCAAACCCAGCAGAACTCTTGGGTTCAGAAAAGATGAACGCACTCCTGGAGGAATTGAGCAAAGAGTTTGACATCATCTTATTTGATACACCTCCCATTCTTCCTGCCACGGATGCATTGGAATTAGGAACAATGGTGGATGCAGCCCTCATTGTGGCACGGGCGGGGGTTACGGAACGCTCCTATTTGCGTGAGGTGAGGAGAATCCTGGATAATATTAAATTCCCAACCGTCGGTGTGGTCTTAAATGCCGTGGATTTAGCCCACCACTATGGGTACTACAGATACCGGTATTATTACTACCGGTATGCTCAAACACCGGGTTCCCATCGGAAGAGGGGGATGGGAATTTGGCAACGGATGAGAACGTGGTTATAAGAGAAAAAAACCAAAAGATTGGAGGCAAACACCAGCGATGGCCCCTGAAATTGAAACTCTTTTAGAAGACGAAGTACGGATC
Organism: Caldifarciminota bacterium; assembly: GCA_015490555.1. GTDB lineage: Bacteria > Hydrothermota > Hydrothermia > WGAB01 > WGAB01 > S141-55. The sequence goes on from WFXO01000017.1 coordinate 35,039, forward strand.
TCCTACATTGATTATGCGATGTCGGTCATTGTCGGGCGTGCACTGCCCGACGTCCGGGATGGACTCAAGCCGGTACAACGTCGGATCCTCTTTGCGATGAGGGAGTTGGGGCTCACCCCTGGGCGACCCTTCCGAAAATCTGCGACGGTTGTCGGTGAGGTCATCGGGAAATACCACCCGCACGGTGATGGACCAGTGTACGATGCGCTGGTTCGTATGGCCCAAGACTTCTCTTTGCGGTATCCGCTGGTCCAAGGGCAAGGGAACTTCGGCTCAATCGATGGCGATCCCCCTGCGGCATATCGTTATACCGAGGCCCGCCTCACTCCCATTGCAATTGATCTCTTAGAGGGATTGGATGAAGACACCGTTGATTTTGTTCCCAATTTTGATGGACGGCTGAAAGAGCCCACAGTCCTTCCCGCCAAATTCCCAAACCTTTTGGCCAATGGGTCCTCCGGGATCGCGGTAGGGATGGCCACCAATATCCCCCCCCACAACATTCGAGAAATCGTTGATGCACTCCTATTGCTGATCGACGATCCAGAAATCCCTGATGAGTCCCTCATCGAAGCCCTTCAAGGCCCGGATTTCCCGACTGGCGGTGTAATTGTCGGAAGGTCTGGAATCCGAGAGGCTTATCTGACAGGGCGCGGAAAGGTCGTTGTTCGTGGGAAATGGCACTTAGAAGAAAAGAAAGGCCATCGCCAATTGGTGATTACAGAGATTCCATATACTGTGTCCAAAAGTTTACTTATCGAACGGATCGCTTCGTTGGTCCGCGAGAAGAAAATCGAGGGGATTGCCGACCTTCGGGATGAATCGGATCGGGAGGGCCTTCGCATTGTAATTGAATTGAAGAGGGGGGCCAACGAAGAAATCCTCATCAACCGGTTATTGACAAGAACTCCTCTACAAATCAGTTATGGCATCATCCTTCTGGCCTTAGTGGACGGGCAGCCAAAGGTTCTCACGCTTCGTGAACTCCTCCAGGAATACCTCCGCCATCGAGAAACCGTTGTTCACAGAAGGACTCAGTTTCGTTTACGGAAAGCGGAGGCAAGGGCCCATATCTTGGAGGGTCTCCGGAAAGCCCTTGACCATATTGATGCGATTATCGAACTTATTCGGTCTTCCAAAAACCCAAACGAAGCTAAGCAGGGCCTCATGGAAAAGTTTGAATTCACGGAAGCACAGGCCCAAGCGATTCTCGACATGCGTCTCCAAACGCTCACGGGCTTAGAGCGGGAAAAGATCGATGCCGAATATGCGGATCTCATTCAACAGATCGAACGGTACCGGGCCATTTTAGCCTCCCGTCCGCTTCTCTTGGAAGAGATCAAAAAAGAACTGGTTGAAATCCTAGAAAAGTACGGAGACGATCGTCGGACGGAGATTACAGACGAAGAGCCGACGAAGTTCAACATCTTAGATCTGATCCCAAACGAGGAGGTGGTGATCACCCTTACCTTTGCAGGCTATGCCAAGCGGACACCGCTCCGTGCTTATCGTCAGCAGAATCGTGGTGGAGTCGGCAAAAAGGGCATCAAGTTCTACGATGAGGACTATCCCTTTGTCGTAGAGACGTGCTTTGCTCACGATCAACTGCTCGTCTTTACAGACGCGGGTCGTGCTTATACGCTCGCCGCATATGAGATCCAAGAGGGTGGATTGCGGTCTCGCGGTCGCCCCTTGAAACACTTGATCAACATCGGGGACGACGAGAAAATCGTAGCCATGATCCCGGTCCGGTCCTTTGAGGAGGACCCCAGAGACATCCTGTTGGTCACTCGGCAAGGAATTGTGAAGCGGACTTCAATCCGAGATTTTGCGCATGCCTATCGTAGAGGCATTGTGGCACAAAAACTTAAAGAAAACGATCGTGTGATCGGGGCGATCCCGGTGATGGACGACAATGAGGTTGTGGTGGCGAAGGCCAATGGTCGTGTGGTCCGATTCCGTGTGAAGGATGTTCGAAGGATGGGCCGGCAGGCAATGGGGGTCCGAGGGGTCAATGTACGAGAAAGCGAAGCGGTTTCCCTTGAAGTGGTGAAACCCGGGAAAAAGTTCCTTGTGGTAACCGCAAACGCCTATGGAAAACGTGTAGATGTCGATGCGATTCGATTGATTCGTCGTGGGGGCGTGGGCGTCATCGCTCAGAAAGTGACCCAACGAACTGGACCCGTGGTGAAATTGGCCTCCGTCGACGCAAAAGATGAAGTCATCCTTCTGAGTCAATATGGAAACATCATCCGGATGAAAGCCTCGACCATTAGGATTTCGGGCCGTGTTACGCAAGGAGTCCGATTAATGAAACTCCGGGAAGACGACCGAATCGTGGATGTCGCGGTCATTGAACATAGCAAAGGGCAGTTGGAGCTGTTCTCATCATGATGGGGGCCCTATTCACAACCATCTTATTCCAAGGCCTTCCGTGGAAGGCACTGGCACTTTCCCTTGTTCTACCCGGAGCCGGTGAACTTTCTCTCGGTTATCCGAAGGCGGCCCGGCCCTTCTTAGGGCTTGAAGGAGCCTCATGGACTGCCTTCTTTACGTTGAACCGCTACACCCAGAGCCTTCGACAGGAATATGTCATCTTTGCTTACCAGTACGCAAACGCAAACTTTCACCGGCAGGACGAAGACTACTGGAAGGCCGTAGAGTTTTATCCATCACGGGATGCATACATCGAAGCCCTGTGGATTGAGGCGCGGAGTTATTTCCCCTCGGATTACGAGCGCCAATTCGACTATGTGCGAAGTCATGATCCCGGAGGCAGTTGGGCATGGGATCAACAGGATCACTGGTATCGCTTCCAAGAATTACGTCAGCGATACCGTGCGCTCGAAGACTGGACCACCGTCACTTTGGGGGTCCTGGTTGGGAATCGGATTGCCAGTGTCATCAACGTTTTTCTGCTATCTCGAACCCAAGGACGGGTGGGGGTTGCTTTTCATCGGGGTCTCAATAGCCTGACCGCTCAACTCCGCTTTACCTGGTAAGTTTGACACCCCGGCACGCCCTTGGTCCCTTGCCTTTTTCGAAAAATTGTTATATAATTATATTTGCACTTCGCTTGAGTCTTCCGAGTGTGTGTTTGAAACCCAAACCAATCGGAGGTGGGCCCATGAAGATCAAAGTCAAACCCTTAGCAGATCGTGTCTTGGTCAAAAGGATCGAGGAGGAAGAGGTCAAAGTAGGAGGGATCATTATCCCGGACACGGCCAAAGAGAAACCTCAGAAGGGTGAAGTGGTTGCAGTTGGACCCGGTCGTGTGGATGACTCCGGGAAACGGATCCCCATGGAAGTGAAAGTGGGCGATCGGATCATCTTCTCCAAGTATGCCGGCTCCGAAGTCAAGATCGAGGGTGAGGAATACCTCATCATGAGGGAGGACGATATCCTCGCCATCATTGAAGAATAAAGGAGGTTGTAACGATGGCAGCCAAAGAAATTCGGTATGATGAAGAAGCACGGAGAGCCATTTTAAGAGGTGTTGAGGCTCTGGCGAAGGCCGTGAAGGTGACTCTTGGGCCTTCCGGCCGCAATGTGGTCCTTGAAAAGAAATGGGGCTCTCCGACCGTGACCAAGGACGGGGTGACGGTCGCAAAGGAAATTGAATTAAAGGACCCCTTTGAGAACTTGGGTGCCCAGTTAGTCAAGGAGGTGGCTTCTAAGACCTCGGACGTTGCAGGGGATGGGACCACGACGGCTACCGTTCTCGCCGAGGCGATCTATCGTGAAGGACTCAAACAGGTGACGGCTGGTGCGAATCCCATGGAGGTCAAACGCGGCATCGACAAAGCGGTGGACGCTGTGGTCGAGGAACTCCGGAAACTCTCCCGTGAAGTCAAAGAGCGGAAAGAAATTGCTCAGGTGGCCGCAATCTCCGCGAACAACGACATGGAGATCGGGGAAAAGATCGCCGAGGCGATGGACAAGGTCGGTAAGGACGGCGTCATCACCGTCGAGGAAGCCAAGGGCATCGAGACCTACGTGGAGATCGTCGAAGGAATGCAGTTTGATCGTGGCTACGTCTCCCCGTATTTCGTGACCAATCCGGACAAGATGGAGGCGGTGCTTGAGGAACCCTTCATCCTCATTCATGACAAGAAGATCTCTTCGATTCGAGATATCCTCCCGGTTTTGGAGAAAGTGGCTCAGCAGGGCAAGCCGATCTTAGTGATTGCCGAAGACATTGAAGGCGAGGCATTGGCTACCCTCGTGGTCAACAAGATCCGTGGGACCCTGCAGGCCTGTGCGGTGAAGGCGCCGGGATACGGGGAGCGACGGAAAGCCATGCTCCAGGATATCGCCATCCTCACGGGGGGTCGCGTGATTTCCGAAGAGGCGGGGATGAAACTGGAGTCTGCACAACTTTCAGATCTCGGCCGTGCCAAGCGGGTCGTTGTGACAAAGGACAATACCACCATCATTGAGGGATACGGGAAGAAAGAGGAGATCCAGGCCAGGATCCAGCAGATCAAGGCCCAGATCGAGGAAACCAAGTCTGATTATGACCGTGAGAAATTACAGGAGCGGCTGGCGAAACTTGCTGGCGGTGTGGCGGTGATCTACGTGGGTGCGCCGACGGAGACGGCGATGAAGGAGAAGAAGGCTCGGATCGAGGATGCCCTGCACGCGACGAAGGCGGCGGTTGAGGAAGGGATCGTTCCGGGTGGTGGCGTGGCCTATATCCGTGCCCTCAGCGCTCTGGACAAACTGAATCTGGAAGGTGATCAGAAGATCGGTGCAGATATTGTTCGGAAGGCCCTCACAGAACCCCTCAAGCAGATTGCAGAGAACGCCGGGTATGAAGGCGCCCTGATCGTCGAAGAAGTCCGGAAATTAGATTCGAACAAGGGCTTCAATGCCCTCACGGGTGAGTTCGTGGACATGTTCGAAGCAGGGATCATCGACCCGACAAAGGTGGAACGAATCGCGCTCCAGAACGCTGCTTCTATCGCCTCACTCCTGTTGACCACGGAGGCCCTGGTGACAGAAATCAAAGAGAAGAAGGAGACTCCGCCATCACCTGGCGGCGGTTATGACGAGTTCTAAAAGCGGAAATGATGGGGTGCCCTGGAGGTTTCGAGACCTCCAGGGCACCTTCCCTATCCACCCCAGAGGAGAGATCATCGATGCCGCTTTACGATTACCGGTGTAAAAATTGTGGCTTCGTTCAAGAAATCCTGGTCCTCCCAGGAGAGCACCCGGAAGTCCTGTGCCCACATTGTGGATCCCCCATGGAACGGCTCTTTACGGGAAGTGTCGGGTTAGTGTTTAAGGGCACGGGGTTCTATGTCACAGACTATAAAAACAAGGACAACCATGGCAAAAAAGAAGATCACGGAACCGGGAAAAATGACACATCGGGGGGATGAAGACCCGCGGGCCGTGATTTTCAAAGCCTTAGCGTCCCCCAAACGAATCTATATCTTGGAACTCCTCAGAGAGCGGGAGTTGTGTGGGGGTGATTTCATTGATTTGCTGAAAGTGAAACAATCGGCCGTGTCTCGCCACTTGTCCATCCTCCACCGGGCAGGACTGATTCGTAAACGTAAAAGCCAATCCAATATTTACTACACCCTTTCCTCCGACCGGGTTCCTGCCCTTTTGGAAATTGCCAGTGAACTCGTCCGGCAACATACTGACCGAGTCCGCCGAATTTTAGAATCCTAACGAATCTTGATTCCTCTGAGCACCTCCTCGAACAATCAAAATTCCGTGCTCAACCTCGTGGCAATCGGATCTCCAGTGATCGATACCATTGACCGCTTTGACGGTACACACGTGAAAATGTGGGGTGGTATTACGTACAGCCTACTCACCTTTGCAAAATTGGCTCCTCCACAAACTCGTATTCAGCCCGTCTGTAAGGTTGGGAAAAAAGTCGCTCCGATTTGGATGGAACTCCTTCAGCAATTTCCAACGATGGATCTTCGGGGTGTCCAGAGGACCGGTCGGAACCACCATAACGTTCTGCGATATAAAACACCAGAGGAACGTCAAGAATCTTTTCAGCCTGGAGATCATACCCTGACCTTTCAGGATTTAGAGCCTTTCCTTGAAGCCGATGCGTTCTACATCAATGTCTTATTTCCCGAGGATCTTTCATTAGAAACTCTTCGTACATTTTCGTTTGGAACCACGGGTTGGCTTTATTTGGACATCCACAGTTGGGTCCGGGTTTTAGATCCCGTGTCGAGAACATTTGTACCGCGGCCTTTTCCGCACCCCTGGCAACAAGTCATAGCCCTTGTGGATCTGGTTCAGATGAACCAGGAAGAATTGGGGGCGTTGATCGGCATGGAGATTCAAACTCCCGAGCAAGAAAAGGCCCTTGTGAAATGGATGTTACAATTGGGACCCAAAGTTGTGTTGGTCACCCATGGTTCTGGGCCTGTGACCATGGGGGTGCGGGAGGGGACATCGGTGCGCATCGTGGAAGCCCAACCAGATGCGGTGCCTGCAAAGGATCCTACCGGATGCGGAGACGTCTTTGGGGCCGCCTTTTTTATGGAATGGATCCGGACTGAAAATGCGGATCTTGCGTTGGAAAAAGCGATGAAAATTGCTCGGCTTCACGCCTTACGCGAGTGGATTCCTGAGGCGTGGTTGACTTTCCCAGAGAAAAGGGCAGAAGAGACGAACTCATCTTGACCCTTCGCGAAAGGTGATGTATACATAAAGGCCAACGCGCCCGTAGCTCAACAGGATAGAGCGGCGGACTACGAATCCGTAGGTTGGGGGTTCGAGTCCCTCCGGGCGCGCTTTTTCCTTTTCTCCCATGGATTTGGATGAATATTACATGAGATTGGCCCTTCAAGAGGCCCAAATCGCCTACGGGGAAGGTGAGGTCCCTGTTGGTGCGGTCATTGTATGTGGGCAACGGATCGCTGGGAAGGGACACAATCGTGTGGAGGCTCTGCAGGATCCTACGGCTCACGCCGAAATATTGGCCATCACCGCAGCCTCCCATTTCCTGAAACAATGGCGACTCCAAGATTGCATACTCTATGTCACTCTTGAACCATGTCTCATGTGTGCAGGTGCCATCCTTCTTTCCAGAATCCGTGAAGTGGTCTATGCTTTACCAGACCCCAGAATGGGTGCACTGGGGAGTCGAGTTCAGCCCTTAGAATCCTATCGGATTGGGCCGATCCCAATGGTTCGGCAAGGACCTCTCACCGAACAAGTTCGCCAATTGATGGATTCCTTTTTCCGTAAACTTCGAGGCAACCATGACCTATCCCCATCTAATCCCGGCTGAGACCCCGTTAGAGGAAATCACTTATTGTGCCATCGATTTGGAAACAACGGGAACTTCCTTTCGTCACGATGGCATCGTAGAACTCGCCATCCTTCGTTATAAAAAAGGCGAAAAACTCATCACATTCTCCCAATTACTCAACCCCGAAACCAAGATTTCGACGTACGCACAGAATATCCATGGCATCACAGAAGAAATGGTCAAGGATGCCCCTACCTTCCAAGAGATCGCTGATACCGTATACGATTTGACCGAAGGGTGTGTTTTCGTAGGACACAGCCTCACCAGTTTAGACTTATCTTTTTTGAACCGGGAACTCCGAAAGGCTGGAAAGTTGCCGCGATTCAATTACACCATCGATACCTACCATTTAGGTCGGTATTTTTTTCGGGTGAAACGGAAGCGTGGACTTCGAGAACTCGCGAAGGCCATGGGTGTTCGGGTCGAGCCAGGCCACCGTGCACTTCCCGATGCCAAAATGACCTTGAAGATCTGGATCAAGGCCCTGGATTGGTTCACGCGAGAAGGATACAAGACCCTCCAAGACTTGATGATCAAGCGGCTCGTGGATTCGGGCTATACAAGAAGAGGTCTGGAAGTGCTACGGGTGGTTCGCGAACATCGGTTCTTGCGGATTGTTTACGAATCCCCCGTCGCTGGAAAAACAGAACGGGTAGTGGAACCTTTGGCAGTGCGTGGAAACCGGTTAGACGCTTACTGTCATCTTCGGGAGGATTTTCGGTCCTTCTATCTTCAGCGTATCGTGAGTATGCAAGGCCTATAGACTATCTTTCGGATATTTTGTAATTTACTCAAGCTCTCCTTTACTTCCTCTTTTGTGCCATGTAAAATATGGATATGGAAACACTTGTCTTACGTTTGGCATTTGTATTATATCTTTTCGCATTCGTGTTCTATACACTTCATGCCCTGCGGAAGGCTGAAGCTCGAATCGCAGGGCGTGTGGTTCTCTTCTTCGCAGTCCTCCTCCAACTCGCTGCATTGGCTATCCGATGGGTACAATCCGGACATCCCCCCTATCGTACTTTGTACGAAAGCCTTGTGACGCTGACCTGGTTTATTGGGCTTGTACTCCTGGTATTTGAACTGAAGACACGCGATGTCCGTCCTCTCCCCGTTGCCCTTTTTTTGAACTTAATCGCACTTTACTTCACAGAGTTCGTTGTTTCTCCTGAAATGGCTCCCCTATCTCCGGCTTTACAGAGTTATTGGTTCTTCATTCATGTGCCTACGATGCTTCTAAGTTATGCCTTCTTCACCTTGGCGTTCAGTGCAGACCTTGGCCAGCGGATCTTTCCCGGGTCTGACCCCAGTGGCGAGGCCAATCATGCACGAGCTGCGATCCTCATCGGGCTCCCGATTCTTGGGACCGGGATCATGATGGGGAGTGCGTGGGCGAATGAAGCGTGGGGACGCTACTGGGCGTGGGACCCAAAGGAAGTTTGGTCTTTAATCACCTTCCTCGGTTACATGATGTATCTTCATATCTCGATCCACCCTGATCTGCGGAAACGCTGGGCATTTCCCATGAATGCGGTTGCCTACCTCTTCGTCCTCCTCACGTATATCGGAGTCAACTACATTACAAAGATTTTCAGTGTAGAAAGCCTGCACACCTTCTAAAGGAGACCAAACCCATGCGAAAGGTTTACCGTCTATTCAAATCGACAAAAACGGCTGTCGTACTGGCGGGCCTAATGCTTCCGTTCCTAATCACAGGGACAATCATTCCACAAAATCAGAGTGAGGCAATCTATCGGACACTCTTCGGGAAAACCACTGCCCGTGTTCTCCAGTCTCTAAAGATCACGGATATTTACCACTCCCCATGGTTCTTAGCCATTGTAGCCTTGTTTTTCCTGAACCTGACATTAGGGAACCTGGAGTCCTTGGTAACCCTCGTCCGAGCGCTTCCAAAAACAGGGCTTCGTAGGCCGATCCTGTTAAAAATGTTTACCCGTGTATTCCACCTCTTCTTTTTGCTGATGCTGGCGGGGTTTGTACTCACTGCCTCCACGAAGATCGACGGAGCCGTTCTTCTGAAAAATGGAGAATCTTCGGAATTGCGAGGACTCCCTGGGCTGAAACTCAAACTGAATCGCTTTTGGATCGACTACATCAGCTTTAATAATCGCATCTACACTAAGGACTACTTCTCGGATTTGGAACTTTACGATCAAGGGAAGTTGGTGGATCACCGAGTCATCGAAGTGAACGTCCCACTCCACTACAAAGACATCTGGATCTACCAAGCATTCTATCGACAGTATGCCAAAGTCGCCCTTGTGCAGAACACCGATACCTTGGAAGTCAAGGATGCTCAAACCGGCACGCCGGTAGTCTTCCAAAACATTTCAACTCCGCTCCTTTTGGATGAATACCAAATGGGCCGTTTATTCTTCTTCAAACAAACCCAGGTGGTCCAGACCCTGGACCCTACAATTCCTGTTTACGCAATGGGGGACCAACACGGATCATGGCGTTTTATGGGATACCTGACCCCTACTCGTCCCATAGAACTGGATGATGGGAAGAAATTGGTGTTAATCCAAGCCTACCAGGCGAGTGGGTTTACTTATCGGAAGGATGTGGGGGTTCCCTTTGTCTTCTTGGGCGCGATCCTCGCAGGATTGTTTATGTTTATCGTCGTCTTTTGGAGAGCAGCTCAAGAACTGTAAGGGACTGCAGGCAACCACAAAGCAGAAAGGGCGGTCCGGGGTGGTACCACTCCGGACCGCCTCCTATTCTCTTAGTCACTTATGAGGATTGCGTAGGAGGTTCCTCGGATCCACCACCGCCATGGGTCTTTAAATACTCTTCCTTCAGAGAGTGATAATACATCCTGGCCAAAACCGCCGCCAGAAGGAAAAACACGATGAGGATTGTGCCCACACGTTTCCGGTTGCGTACGATGTTTTCCTGCTCCGTGACCCGTGAATCCAGCTTCATGAGATCAGCTCGGACGGAGCCGAGTTCTAAAAGGATTCGATCAATGTCCAACACGTGTGTGAGCCTATGGGTTCGATTCCGTACCGCAAATAGGGCCCGTTGCTCACTTTCCACATCCAATCCTTCAGAGAAAAGGGCTTCTACACGGGCTTCCATGGAAATCAGATCACCTTCCATCGCCCTCATAGCTTCTTTAAGGCGGAGCGCTTGGTCATAGTCGTGGCAGGTGCCACACAGGTCTTCGTTAATGAGGTCGAGGGATGCACGCTGTTGTTCATGTGCGGTATGGCATGTTACACAGGTGGGCCCATCCTCGTCAGCAAGGAGTGCTTCCGCATGGGCACTTTGCATGTAATTGTCTCGGACCGCGCTATGGCATTTCCCGCAAAAATCAGGGATCTCGGTATCCTCTGGAACTCCCACAAATCCCGTTTCTTCGCTCATGGCTAAATCTTCATCTTCTTGCTTAGGATCCCCTCCGTGGCAGTCTGAACAGGAAATTCCACCTTTATAATGGATGCTGGTCTTCCATTGCTCAACAGGGACACGGAGTTCTTCCTCTTCGGCTTGTTGATGGCATTCTACACAGGTATTTTTGACCTCGCTCCAAAGAGGTAGAGCGATAACCCAAACCAAAGCCAGCCAGAGAATTCTTTTCATCATCGGGATCCTCCTCATGAGAAGTGGCCCCAGATTGCCAGGGCAATATAGGCCAAAACGCCAAGCGTAGCCAGTGTGGTGAAGAGGGGTCGCTTCAACGGTCGGCGTTCTGGAGAACGGTCGATAAAAGGTAGGAAGAACAAGAAGAGTCCCGCAAGCAATTGGACCAAAATCCCCAAGAACTCATTCGGAACCAACTTCAACGTTTGATAGTTAGCTAAGAAGTACCATTCCGGTTTGATGTGGAGGGGGGTCTCCAAAGGATTAGCAGGGATCAAGGCGTCGTGAGGAAACGCAAATTGTGGATAGTGGAAGATGAGCAGCATCAGAACCGCAAGAAAGACAAAGATGGAAGCCAAGTCTTTCATCACCATATGGGGATAGAAGGGGACTTTGGGAACTTTAGACTTGTCGGTCCCAGGAGGCGCTGAAATTCCGGTCAACCGCATGAAGAGGAGATGGATACCGATCACCACAAGAATGGTAAAGGGGATGAAGGAGACATGCATTGCGAAGAACCGACCCAAGGTGTATTGGCTGACTTTCGGAGTCCCTCGAAGCCACACCACAAGTTTCTCCCCGATCAGAGGGATACTGCCAACAGAGTTGGTTGCCACCGTGGTCGCCCAATAGGATAACTGACTCCACGGCAAAAGATACCCAGAAAGAGCCTCTACCAATACAAGCGCAAAGAGAAGCAGTCCTGTGATCCATTGGACTTCTCGAGGTTTCTTATAGGATCCCATGAACAGCGTCGAGAGCATGTGGAGAAAGAGAACGAAAACAAAGAGGTTGGCGGTCATTGCGTGCATTCGCCGGATGAACCATCCGAAGGGAACCGTGCTGGTGATGAATTTCACGGACTCAAAGGCCTTTGAGGTCTGGGGAACGTAGTAGACCAAGAGAAGGATCCCTGTAATGATCTGAATAACGAAGCACACGAGGAGGATCGAGCCCATAGTATACCAGACATTGAGATTAGCGGGGACATAATACTCGGTGAGCAAGCCGCGAACGACGCGGCTGATGCCCGTCCGTTCCTCAATCCAATCCCAGAACGATTGCGTCCACCGTTTCATGTTGGGATCTCCTCCAGACCAAGCAAGCCATCCTTGGTTACATACACACGATAGCGACGGAGAGGGGAAGGCGGGGGTCCTGCAATATTCACTCCGTTGGCGTCAAAGCGGCCAGCATGGCAGGGACAAAAGAACTCCCCTTTATTGGGAAGCCACTTGACGAGGCAACCGAGATGTGTACACACGGCAGAAAATGCTCTCATTTCTCCCTCGTAGCGTACAACAATGGTCGGTTCCCCGTCGATTCCCAGGCCGACCAGGTAGGGGACCTCTTTAAGTTTTTCTGCTGGAATCGGGCTTCCGTCACCAGAAAGGAGGATTTTCCGACCTCCTTTCTCTCGGCGGGGGGCCAAATATCCAATCACGGTCCCCAAAAACCCTAACCCCGATAAGCCTGTGATCACCCCGATGAGTTTTTGTAGAAACCCTCGTCTCGTCATCTCAAGTTGTACCTCCTTTTCGGATGAAAAACCAAAGAGTGAGCCCTAACCCAATCAATAGAAAGACCAAGACGAATAATTTTCCCCACGGGCCTAATACTGTGTGTTCTAAGGAATAGACCTGAGAAGCTAAAAGGACTTTCGCAACCACACCTTCCTGAATTTGTGGAAGATTGCCCATCTCGTAATAGACTCGGGCTCGCACCATTTTGACTTTTTTCTCTGGAATCTGTGCGAATTTCAAGTTTTCGTGAATCGTGCTTCTCGGAGGGATACGGTTGTCTGAAAGGGTTTGTGTTGCCTTCAAAAACATCTGCCCGATGTCCACAAGCCGATTCCCTTGGTCATCTCCAACCACGCGTTCATAAATCCGCTCTCCACGGGCGATCAAGTTTCCTTTCTCATCCAGAAGATCAACCTGGAGCCTGAGCCATCGGTTCGGTACTCCTGTAGGTAAATAATGTCCCGCCTCCTTGTTGGTAAGATCCACCCGTACTTCCAACGGATCTGCAACCTGGACAGGAAAGAGGACTAACTCGATCGACCGTTGAAGCTGTTCCACACTATGTCCTCCCTGGAACCCGTGGGCAGTGAGAGGCAGTTGACTTACATAGGGCTTATCCACGGGGCTTCGTAAGAGATCTTGAGGCATATGACATTTTTGGCATGTAATCCCTTCGATCGCGTACGGGCTTTCCTTCCACTCGCTATATGTAGAAAACAGGAGAAATCCCTTGAGATTTTTGACGTCATGGCAAGCCCCACAAAACTCCCCTTGGCTGTAATGCTTTCTAACCGCTACAAGATGGGGAAGCGAGTCAACAGTCGGAGGCCAAGGGCCGAAAAGTGTATCCGTGGGAATGAATTTTAGGTTCAAGTTTCCTTGAGTCACGAGTCTTGTAATCCGGTGGCAATATGTGCAACTGACGCCCATTTTGTTTCCTTCAGGATCGTGGCAAGAGTAGCAGTAGGAGGTTTGTGCCTCGGAAAGAGTCTTGACCACGCTTACAAAAATTGGATCAGTGAGTGCTTGTGCGTGTAAGGACCCCTTCCAGTCGCGCCAAACCTCCGAATGGCAACGAAGACATTGTTGGGGCTCGATCTTCGGCCCCTGTAGTGCCAAAGCTGAGAATAGAACAATCCATATCATCGACATCAGGCAATTGAGTGTTTGATCAATTCACTTATCTGCGGTAGATCAACCCGTCATTCACCAACCACGGAAGAAAAAGGGCCCCCGGATCCTGGGGGCCCTTTCGGGCGTTATGCCACCAATTTATCCTTGGTCTTTGGGAACAGGGTGGGCAATTTCCTTGACCCGTTCTTCGAAATTAAATTCCTTGTAGAACGGGTTGCCCTCTGGTGTGTGGCATTTCTTGCACGTATTCTCATCTGGACGAATGAGCCCAACTTCTGCAGGGTCCATCTCACCTTTATACACCGCAACCATGATCTTCTTCTTGCGGTACTTAGACCCCGGACCATGGCAGGCTTCACATTGGACCCCTTCGAATTTGGCATTGTGCTCAGCGTCTGCATTGAGGTCGTAGCCACCTTCACCGAAACCTGTGGTATGACATTTCAAGCACTCCGGTGCTTTGGTCGGATCCTCGATGCCCAGTTTTGCAGCTGCTTCCTTGGCCTTCTCCGTCTTGAGTGACTCAAAAGCTTGAGCGTGCTTCCCCTCTTTCCAGATTCCGTATTGGTTTCCGTGCTTCTCTGACTTATGGCAGGTCTTACACTTTTTGACCCCAACGTACTCGAAATCCCCTGCTGTTAGGGGGATCACCAGGAAAAGTAAGGCCACCACTGCGAGCAACTTCTTCATCGATAAACCTCCTTTTTACCGTCCCACTGTGTATACAAAAGCTACGTTCATCCCTATTTTAACATTGGGTCCCTCTTCTTTCAATCAAGCGTAAGCGTGAAAGGTATAGTAAACTATTCAAGTTCTATGCGGATCTGCCAAATTGCATGGGGTCAATCTTCGGGTTCTTTCAAATACTGAAAGATTTGAATACGGTGGTTAAAGGGATCTGTGACATAGATGCGGTCTTGTTGATCAATTGCGATATCTCCAGGCATGCTAAATTGGCCAAAATCTGTCCCCACCCCCCCCACAAAGAGATAGAGTCGACCATAGATATCGTAGATTTGGAACCCGGCGAACATGGCATCGCACACATAAATGTGACCTTCGGAGTCCACAGCAATTCCACGGGGCCGGGCGAAGGCACCAGGCCGGTCACCGGGCTCTCCGAAGAAGGAAAGGAGTTCCCCCGAAGGATCGAAGACTTGGATCCGGAAGTTCCCCATATCTACAACGTACAACCGGCCTTCCCGGTCTACCGTGATGTGGGTCGGGAAGTTAAACTGTCCAGGTTCGGAACCTCTTTCTCCCCATTTATCTATGAGGCCTTCCCGTTCCAAATCGACGAGGTAGATCGCATGGCCTTTAGAATCCGATACATACAGGATGTCCCTCTCGGGGTCGATGGCAAGACTCACGGGACGAATCCACTCCTCAAAGGCGTAGCGGAGCTTCAGTTTGAGAGTGGTTCGATCGAATCCTAAGACTGCTCGTTGTTCTGGCTCAGCAACAAACAGGAGGTTCCCTTTCTCCCAAACAGCTACGTCTTGGGGCCACTGCAGGTTATAGCCACGGCCTGAAGTATGGAGAACTCGACGTGTTTTTTTCTCTAAATTAAGGATCACTACACTGCGAAGGCCCTGATCCGCGACATAAATGTTGCCAGAATCATCTACACAGATCCCGTAAGGTTGGAAAAACATCCATGGTTCTTTCTGCCCTGTAAGGACGCGGACCAAGCGACGTAGCCAGGATTCCCCAAGATCTGTAGTTCGGGCCAGAATACCAATCATCTGAATCCGTGGTGTCTCTGGTGGTGGTGGCCACACCAATGGCTCCTGCGGAGCCAACTGATTCAAAAGGATCGTTCCTAATAGAAGTGTGTACATCATGGCATTTTCTTGATGGGTGGGAAATGTTTTGTGCCCGTCTTTCTATGGGGGTTGTGACAACTCTCACATTCCCATGGGTTTCGGGCATGACTTTCCGGTAAAAAGGTGTGACATTCAGAGCAGGTGGTTGCCAAGTTTGGCTTGAGTAAGCTGGTTTGCCAGGCCGAGTGCATTTGGTGGCAGTCGGTGCAGGTAAGAAAAGTATGTGCGTCTTGGATTCGGAGCAGATGACAATTTCGACAAAGATTCGGACGGGCATCCCTCAGCATTGGTCCTTCTTTTTTACTGTGAGGATCATGACAGGTCGTACATCCGATTCTTCCCTTTTTCAATGGGACGGACTCAGGGAGGTGAAGAGGAGGCGTATAATCTGGTCGTGCACGGACACGAAGTGCATATGGAATCCCGATTGGATGGTCATCTGTAAGAGAGAGTCCTAATAGACGATCACTCCGCATTTTTTGTCCAATATTGCCGCCATCACTATGGCAGGCAAGGCAGAAAAGAGAGACTGAGTCTAAAACAGCATCGGGGGAAGAGGTTTGGATTTCACCTCGAGGAGAAAGAGAGAGTAAAAACCCCGCCTTCGCTCCATGAGAGGTGTGGCAGACTCCACAATAGTCTTGGGTAAGGTCTCTACGAATGTCATGGGGGCCAAAAACCCCCTGTGCTACAAGCACCCCGATGATCCACCAGTTACTTGGATTCATGACACGTTGTACAGAAATTCTGAGGATTCGATACCAAAAACCGCAAATACGGGCTCCCATGAGGGTTGTGACAGGTGGTACAGGTCAAATCTTTGGATTGCATTGGATGTCGTATCACTGGGTGCGTTCCCTCTTGATATCTCGCCAGATCGTGGCAGTATCCACACTGTTCCATGATTGTTTTCCCTCGCAACAAAACAGGATTCGGAGAACCATGGGGATTGTGACACACTGTGCAGTCTCCTACAGCAAAAGGGGCGTGCTGCCGTTCAGCGGATTCGAAGTCATGACAATCGAAACACACGTCTGTAGTTACCTGGTAATCTTCGTGACAATCAAAACATCCGTCTTCAAAAGGAGGGTGGAGGTCAGCCTTCAATGTGTCCACCACCGCGTTATGGCATTCCAGGCATGTGGAAGGAGAATCCATATCGAAATCATGACAATCACTGCAGACTTCTCGAGGAATGGATGTCTGATGAAAACTGGAGTATAGAGCACCCCAACGGTTATTTTTCGAGGGGTGATAAATCACACGAAGAGTTTCGACCACAACTTGGCCTTGATCATTGAGATACCGAATGATGAAACGATTAAACCCCTCCTGGAGATTTACCTTAAAATGGATGTATTCATCCATTTCTGATTTTGAGAGAATTGCTGGTGCAGGATCCAGATCAGCTTCTTCTGACTGCACAACGATCACCAGAGGATTCCCGGAGAAGGTGACTCCATTCTGTGGAGCCAAAATCCCCGGTTGCGCAACGAGGACCTGACTTAGCGCGAGAAGGAACGCGATTCGTGACATGACGGTCCGCATGTTCCTCCCTTCTCCGTTTCTCTGAATTGTAAGGGGATCACCCATCCGTGTTTTCCAAAAGGAATTTGTGTTTTTAACATGAAAGACTGTGAACTTCCATGTGGAGAGTGACAAAAGGTGCATACCCGCCCTTTTTTCTGTTTGACATGGACGGCATGTAAGTTCTTCCCAAGCGCAGTCCGGAACCCTGAGTCCTCCCCGAAGATCTCTTCTCGATCATGACACTGCCAGCACAGATCATATCGAACAGGGGTGTAATAGGCGTACGGGTCTTTTGGGAAGTATGCATTAAGGAGATATGCATCTAAGGACGCATGCGGCTTGTGGCAGTTTAGACAGTCTTCCTCTGCTGGAGGATGGGGGTTCTCGGCCTCTATTTCCTTTTGTATTTTTGTGTGACATTCTAAACACAAGTCGGGAGATGATTTTTTCAAATAGGTATCCTTGGCTGATCCATGGACATCATGACAAAACCCACACCGTTCTAAAACGGGTTTGTGTCGGGATGCGTAGGCTGTGGGAAGTGCAGAACGATGGCACTGCCCGCATAGGTCATAGGGTGGTGACCGTAAGAGAAAATCCTGGCCGGAACTGTGGGGATCATGGCAGAAAGTACACCCTTCGTCCTCAATTGGAGAGTGGACATTCTCAAGATCTTCCGGAACATCATGGCATCCGGAACACAAGTCATTCACATCGTCGATGGGGGTCACAGTATGGGGGGGTTCACCTTTTTTCGGCTTCTCTACGAGTTCGACTTCATGGCATGCATCACATCCCTCCTCCAAAGCTGGGTGTACCACTCTGCCTTGTGTGAGTTTTTCGTGGCAGTTAGAGCACACTAGTTCCTCGCCCTTTACAGCAGTGACAGAAACGCCGTAAAGGACAACGAAAATCCCAATGAGAAGCCACCAGTTTTCCCTTTTCATGGTATGTGTGGAGACCGCATCTCCTGGATCCGTGATTTCAGTAAGACTCTGGATCGTGGTTTTCGTTATGACACCGTAAGTAACACTTCCCGTGTCGATACCCCGTGTTGATGAATTCCAAGCGCCCCGAGTTTGATGGAGACACCACATTCGTGTCAAAGGTAACTAAATGGTCAAATTGTCCACCGTGTGGGTTATTGTGACACACACTACAAGGAGCCCTCTCATTTTGAACATGTTTTCTGTGATACCTGAAGCCAGACATTCTGCTAAAAAGGACCGAAGGATTATGACACTTAAAACACAAGGCATAGTTGTCGTAGTTGTAAGGGGTGTTGTCTGTGGTCACATAGTTTCGTTCTAACAAATCGTGATACTGGGAGCCGTGAGGGCCCGGGGGATCGGATCCCCCGTTCTGAGTCCCCGTATCGTTGTTGTGGCAGTCCGTACAATAGGTTAAACTGGTATTGGACCACCCATTGTAAAGAGATGGTACTGTACCATCATACTGGCCCTGAGCATGCATGGGGTGATATCCGTGACCAGCGTCTGCAGCGTCTTTAATGCTCTTTCGGATGTTATCATGGCAGGAGAAACAGACCTGGTACTGCTTGGTTGCGGGGTATACCGGGGTGCTGTCAATCTCTAAACCGTCCTTTCCGTAAAGTTCTGGGTTGACATCAGGCGCACTCCCAGGCTGTGGCATGTTGCCGGGTTCCGCCTTGTGACTATTATGGCAGAAGGAGCAAACCCCGTGGTGTGTGTAAGGTTTGTTAGCCGCAACTTCATACACCGGGGGCCCAGGACCATCTGCATCGTGGCAAGTCTGGCAGAGATTATTGGGCGACGCAACCAACGTATATGGGAAAAGGTTCCCACTATTCGGATCGGTCCACCCGTGGGGCCAGTGACAGTTATAACAACTGCCTTTCATGGATGCGGGGAGAGGCTGGTTGAAGACCCCTACACCCGTAAGTTTGGGAGGCAGAAGGGAGTCTCCTCCTACCCGATTTAAGTGTGCATAGTTCGTGTTATACCCGTTCCCCGGCCAAAGAGCCCCGTTTGTCGAGGAGAGGTGGATCCCGTTTCCACTAAAGGTATGGCAGTCTGTACAAATGGTTTTCATGGATGTGTACAACAAATAACCGTCTCCGTTTGTGGGTAGTTTGATCACAAATGTGTCGCCTGGATCGATGGGATCTGAAAGGGAATCAGGGTCCCAATTTAAAGTGGTCGCGGTATTGCTTTGAATGGTTCGAGGTTGGTACCACTTCCCCTGGTCATTTCCCGTACGGTCTAAAATCCAGACTTCCCACCCTACGAACTGATTCGGGGACCAAGAGGCATTGTTGTCTGTAAGGGAAACCCGTGTCCCGGACTCTGCAACACCCTTAACGGATTGGGAGGAATATCCATAGTGCGTACTATGGCACGTTTGACATTGGACGATGTTGTTTACGATCGGAAGGGAGGGAGGATCTTGGAAATCAGCGGAGGTCACAGGAAGCGTATCTCCAATCGGGTGTGAGGCCCAAACTGTGTCTCGAGATGGATGGATATTGTGACAGTCTGAACATTCATCGCCTCGTTTTTTCAGGTAATCAACAAGAATTGTGGCGGATGGTTTACCGCGTATCACATGGCATGACACACAAAGAGAATCGCCAGGAACCCGAAGGAAGGGGGGATAATCTTGGGAATGCTCATCGTGGCAGGTGGCGCAAACCACAGCAGAATCGGGAAAACTTGGGTTGTATTCCAAACGCTGTCGGATTTCAGAGTTCAAAGGCTTCTGTGCATCATAGATGGTGTTGACACTGTTGACATTGAAGCGATGTGTGGTTCCCTGAAAACCCGGAACGGCACTATCCGCATCGGACAGAATAAACCGTTCCGCATCTCCACCCGGCATGTGACAACTCTGACACAGAGCGACATTGGTTGAGAACCGCCCAAGGCTTCCTCCAGGTGCGTTGTGGAGATCATGACATTGGAAGCAGTCATAATCATGGGAGGGCGGAAGCCCCCATCCAGGGAGAGTTGCGAACATAAGGATCCCTAAAAGGATCCCGGTTAGGAAACTTGAACGCTTCATCTCAAAGACCCTCCCTTTGGAAAGATCAACACTTTCCGCGTGAAACTGTGTGTAGGGCCTTGGTACCGGACAAAGTAAATTCCGGAACGCAAGAGGAGCTCAGCCTGATGAGTTGAGCGATTCGATTGATAAAGCTTTCGTCCCAGAATGTCGAAGACTTGGATTTCACCCTGTGTCCATGAAAGGACCATCTTCCCTGGCAGGGTATGGACCTCGAGAGCGGATGGATTCGGGGTGGAGGGAGATTCCGCTACATCCGTGGGTTCCTCAATGGCGATAGGTTCCAAATTGTTTAGGGTGATCACCCAGAGTTTATTTTGCCACGGGCCGCCTATGGCAATCCCACCGCTGGTAGGCAATTCAAAGATTCCAAGTGAGTCTCCTTGTGCAGAAATACGCATGGCCTGCGGCATGAAGG
This sequence comes from Caldifarciminota bacterium, assembly GCA_015490555.1. Lineage (GTDB taxonomy): Bacteria > Hydrothermota > Hydrothermia > WGAB01 > WGAB01 > S141-55. Next base: position 55,415 of record WFXO01000017.1, read on the forward strand.
CGTCAAGAACGATGTAAGGTCCAGAGTCAGTAACAGCATATAAATCTACCCCATACTGCAACGAAGTCGGAAGTTCGCTAGACTCAAAGAGGGTACCGCTAAGATCGTAATGTTTAAGAACCATCTTCATTCCCCAAAAGCCAGAATGCACTCGATCCAGCACCAAAAGTTGGCCATTCGAGAGAGGTGTAAAACCGAGGGGGAATTCGAGAGACTCCAAAGAAACCGATGTCCACTCTCCATCGAAAAGTTGCCAAAGGACGCCATTCCGATCTAGTACCGTGGGGGTTCCGTTCACCACTTCCAATTCTCTGACTTGCCCCATACTGAATGGGGATGAGTAAGACTCCAATAGGATGCCTTCCAGGGTGTACCGACTCAAAAGATGCCGACTATGGTCTAATACCCAAAACCCATCATCCGTAAGGACGAGTTGGCTTGGGGTCCCCCATGACAAATCCACTTCCCAACTTTGGCCGTTCTCCGAATGTAAGTCTACGTAGTTTGGGGAAGTGTATAACACCCCAAGGATCCCACTTGAGACCGAAAGGTCTCTTGGGGTCAGGGTAGTAAGTATGAACGTGATAAGCCAGACCATGGTTAATCACCTCGGCTCTAGAATGTAAAGTTCCGAAAAATCCGCACTTTGTAAACCTGATACCACCCATTGGATAGAACGTCCCATCTGAAATACGCTTCTCCTTCAATATACAGCATAAAAAGACGCCAGGAAAGTGTAATTTGATGGTCCCAATATTGTTGAATTTGCCCTTGATGGTTCGCACGGACCCAACGTTGGAGATAACGAAACGGAATCCGGAAAAGGAACCGCCCCTGATATTGAAGCCAAAACGACTGAGTCCATCCCCGAAAGACCCGATCCACCCGCTCCTGAAAGTAGAAGACCAAGGGGAGATAACGAAACTGAACCCCGATTCTCCACATGAGATAATTGAATTGAAACGAATTAAAAAATGCATAGTCCTCAACGAGAAGATCTCCTTTCGCTCTTTCCCACTGATAGAGGATGTTTCCCCACGTCCATCTGGTTAAACTCGCTGTGAACGAAATTTTCCATTTTGTACTATAGGTATTGGATGTGTTTTGAACTCGATGGATCCCCCACGATCGGAATCCAGCAAATCCAAGGTTCACCCCGTAGAAAGCCTCCGGCAATCGGGGTGAAAGCTGAACTCCTTGAGAGAAATTGAACTGGGTAAAGGGGCGTTCACCCCAAAAACCTCGAAATGCCGTGAGCGATGGAGTCAAACTGAATTGGAGCCATTTGGTCCGGTGTAAGAAACGTAACGCGGAGGTCCAACGGAATTTTTGAATTTTTGAACTATTTCGATAATCCCAAAGAGAAAATGATTGGCGGAAAGAAAGACGAGGCCGAAAACGATGAAACTGATTGATCCGCACCCCTGTTCCTAAGCTGGTCTCGCCGTTTTGAAATCGGGAATAGGCCTCAGACCAACTGAAAGCAAGATGCCCTTGTTCGCCGTAAAGCCAACGAACTGAAGAAATCCACGATCCCGTCCATCGGTTGACTTCCCAATCAAAAGTTCCCGTATTCTGCAAATGAAAACGTTCGTACTCGCGTGAATAAAAAAAGGAGTACCACCAACGTCTCCAACGATCGTGTGACAGTGCATCGTCATAGTTCATATAGAAAAAATTCTGACGGAATGTTATTCGTGGTTTCTCGTAAAATGAAGAGATCGAAACGGCTTCTGTAAAGAGATCTCTCAGAAATGCGGGATCTGTACTATAAAAAGAAGAACGACTATAGTAGGCCTCCAAAAGACTATTGTGTCGAAACCGAAGCCAAAGTTTACGGAAAGTGCCGTTATATCGTGGGTTCCCCCAATAACTATCACGGATTTCTTGTTCTGTACGTTGATGGCTGATCCCCCCCTCTAAAAGAGTATGGTTGGGTTGGACTCTGATCAAAAAGGTGTATGGGAAGATGCTCGCGCGAGTATGTCGACGATCATGTGAACTCCCTAATGTTGTTAGTGTCCGGCTCATCCCCAACTGCGCATTTAAGTACAAAAAATTATACCAAGAAGCGTTGATATTTACCCGTAGGATACTTGATTGGAATTGAGTTTGAGTGAAGGAATAAGGAGAAGATTTCGCAAAAGACGTCCCCAATGTCCCTCCAATTTGTCCACTCAGTGAAATGTGTCCTACGATGAGAAAATGGATGATTGTAGCAGTCATAAGGAAAAAGGTGGGGGGAGGTGAGCCTTGGTGGTCTCACACTCCCCCCGACCCATCCCTTCCAATGGATGACTTACTTGTTATGGCAGATAAAGCAGATCGCAGAGTTCGTAGTGGGTGCTTGCAGGAACGGATCATTTGTGGTATCGTGAGGATCGTGGCAGGTACCACATTCTACTTTCTCGTTCTCCAAGTATAAAGTGTAGGAACCGTAGGTCACCGCATTTGCACTTGTTCGGTCTCGTAAGTCAGGATCTTCATTTGTGGAGCCAAAGAGCCCATCCTCGTACTGGATCGAAATGGGGTGATCATCCGTGAGATTAGTCCCGACGTAAGCAGAACTTGTAGGTTGAAGGCTGTCATTCCCGACCATTTGGAAGTTACCGCCCATGATTAAATTGCCTAACGCGACGGTCCCATCATGACAAGAAAGACAATAAGCTGAAGAACCAGAAACACTCGTTGGGGTGGTTGCGTTCATCGTCGAGGAAGTATAGAAACTGTAGGTGGCACTGGAAGCCGTGTGGTTCCACAAATAGGTTTGGGATCCAGTCTTGTGGGGGTAGTGGCAGAAAATACAGAGTTCCGTTGTTTGTGTAGTGTAATAGGTGTTGCCGGAGTATGTCAGATCGTGGGCAGAGTTTTGGATCCCGGCGTTTAAGGATCCAATATAGATGAAAGCCATGAGTGCAATGAGCACCTTACGCATACTCAAACCTCCTTTTGCAAGTAATTTTCGGTGAAAAGCCAACCCGTGCAATTCATTTTCGACCAAATTTTATGGAACCGAAAAAGGTATGTCAAGCCATGGAAAACTGTAATAATTTAGCCTTTTTATCAATTATTTCAACATCCCCGTCCAATTCGATTGATTATGCATCTCAATTATTCATACTTGGGAAATTCATCCCAGTTGGTAGGTCCACACACGTTTTTTTGACATGGCTTGTCGTGTACAATTTTGATGCCCTTGCGGTACCGGTAAGTGTTCCGTTTTGAAACAAACGGGTTCTCCATCGAACAATTACAACTAGAAGAGAGGCAGAAAATGACGCGAAGAGGGTTCCTTCAGTGGCTTCATCGCTTCGTATGGGGTGCATGGGGATTCTTTGGCCTCATTCTATTGGGGCGGTATTTGACACCGGGTGAGCGCCGTAGAGGTCTCCTCCAACATGTCGCAAAGGCCGACGAAATCCCCGTGGGCGAGAGTCGCCTCGTGTACTACGAAGACCAACCTGTACTCCTCATCCACTATAAAGAGAACCAGTGGGTTGCGCTCTCCGCAATTTGTACCCATCTCCGTTGCGGTTTGTCCTGGAATCGAGAATCAGAACGGATTACTTGCCCTTGTCATGGAGCAACCTATGACCTGAATGGCAATGTCCTTTCTGGTCCTGCGCCGCGACCCCTACCACGATTTCACCCATATCTTCGGAATGGTTTCATCTTTCTGGAGAGAATCGCATGAAGTATTCAAAAAATTGGGACCTGAAAGCAATTCAACGGGGGTTAGGCATCCTCGCTATCCTCTTGGCTGGGTGGGTTGCCGTGACAGGACTCCTCGCGACGTTCTACTTGGTCCCTTCAACCGAGAAGGCATACGAGAGCATCCGATTTCTACGAACCCGTGTTTTCCTGGGCGATGCCATTGTGAGCATTCATGCCTGGGGAGCTGCCCTCCTAATCTTGGTTTCCCTGCTTTTCCTTTTGATCATCCTCCTTCGACGAAAATACTTAGAACGTCCGAAGGTCTGGATCTGGGCTGTCCTTGGATTCTTTTTGTTAATGAACCAAGACCTCACGGGCCGGATTTTGCCCTTCCACCAAACAGCCTATTGGCAAGTCACACGCTCCCTGGAGGCTTTGAGTTTTATCCCCGTCTGGGGCCCCTTCCTCCGATGGATCACGCAATCTCTCCATGGGATTACCCAGTGGACCTATTTGCGGTTTTATGTCCTACATCTCTTGATTCTCCCAGGCGCACTGGGAGCGTTGTTATGGTGCTGCTGGAAAGGCTGGGCTCAAGAAATACGTGAAAATACATTTTCGGGGTCCCGTGCAGAGGTGGCTTCCCGGATCGCAGAGTGGGCACTTTTATCCTTGGCATTTCTTGCCACATTGGCTTTGGTATTTCCTCCACGCTATGGCCGTCCCGTAGATGTTCTCCATCCCTATGAAGGGGCAAAGGCCGTTTGGTATCTCGTGCCTTATCACTCGATTGCTCGGTTCCTTCCAGCCAGCCTCGGCGGCGGGATTTTGGCCGCAATGCTTTTCACCCTTTTCCTCATCCCCTGGATCGACGGAGGGAAACGCCCAACCCTCGCAAAGGTGTGGATGATCGCCGTGGTGGTGTTGTATGGCCTTTTAATTCTAATTGGGGGATAAGAAATGAACGGCTTATTATTGGGCATTGCACTCATGGTGAGTCTTCCGGATTCAACCTGTGTGGTCTGCCATAGTGACCTCCGCCAGGCCTATCTCGAAAGCATTCATACCGAAACGGGGATCGGATGTACCGACTGCCATGGTGGACGAGCAGGAACACTGGACCAGGAACGTGCCCATTCCGGCAAAAATTACCGTGGAATCCCCTCACGGAAAGACATCCCTCTCCTGTGTTCCAGTTGCCATAGCGACCCCGAGAAGATGCACGCCTATGGCTTACCGATTGATCAAATGGCTTACTACCGCTCTTCTTACCATGGCAAGGCATGGCAACGAGGAGACACACGGGCGGCTGTGTGTACGGATTGTCATGGGA
>WFXO01000018.1 GCA_015490555.1 Caldifarciminota bacterium
GCGGATATCCATTTGCGAATCAAATCCTTGAGCGTTTATAATAGTGTGCCCACCAAGACACGTCAAGGAGGCGAATCGATGACGAGACGGATCAACCGGTCGGCGATGAAGCGTGTCCGGCAGGCAGAGAAGCGTCGACTTCGCAATAAAGCGATGAAGACGCGGATTAAAAACACGATTAAGAAACTTCTGAAGGCCGAGGGTGAGGAACGCATCCGGCTATTAAGGGAGGCATACTCCCTGCTGGACAAAGCGGCCCGTAAGGGGATCATTCACGAAAACACTGCGGCTCGAAAGAAACAAAAACTTGCGAAAATCGTTTTAGGCGTGGGCGGATAGTTCAGTTGGTGAGAACGCGTGCCTTACAAGCACGAGGTCGGTGGTTCGAATCCGCCTCCGCCCACTTTTCATTTTCTCATGTCCCGACAAATTAAACTCCTCTCCGGTACCCAGAGTCGGCCCTTGATGGAAGAAATCGGCCGGTATATCGGTGTACCGCCGGCCCAACACGAGATCTCCCGGTTCGCCGATGGCGAGATCCGGGTCCAGATTCTGGAGAACCTACGGGGAGAAGATGTCTTTATTGTGCAATCCACCCAGCCCCCGGCGGATAACCTCATGGAGTTGCTCCTTCTCATTGATGCAGCCCGTCGGGCATCCGCCTGGCGGATTACCGCCGTGATCCCCTATTTCGGCTATGCCCGGCAGGACCGGAAGGACCAGCCAAGGGTCCCGATTTCCGCAAAACTCGTAGCCAATCTCATCGAACGGGCGGGTGTGGATCGGGTGTTGACCGTCGATCTCCACTCCGAACAGATCCAGGGATTCTTTGATATCCCGGTGGATAACCTCTTCGCGACGCCCGTGTTTAAGGACTATTTCGGGACTCTGAACCCCGAGGAGTATATGGTGGTCTCCCCCGACGTCGGGGGCACGAAGCGGGCGTGGGCCGTGGCCAAAAAACTCGGGAACCTCCCCCTTGCGGTGATTGACAAGCGCCGGCCGGCCCCGAACCAGGCCAAAGTCCTCTATCTCATTGGCGAAGTCAAAAACAAACGACTCCTGATCGTGGATGATATCATCGATACCGGAAGCACCCTCTCAGAAGCGGTCTCTTACTTATTGGACCGCGGTGCCCTGGAAGTTACGGCGGCCGCAACCCATGGCCTGTTCTCCAACGGGGCCAAAAATCGGCTGGATCAGTCGGGCTTAAAAGAAATCGTGATTACCAATACCGTGCCTTTACCTGAAGAGCGAAAACCGGAGCAAACAACGGTCTTGACCATTGCTCCGTTATTGGGAGAGGCCTTAATCCGAATCCATGAAGAGCGGTCTGTGAGCCGCTTGTTTATTTAAACCGTTGAACATTCCAACAGAAAAAATGGAGGTTTTCTGATGGCGTACGAACTTCACGCAGAAATTCGAAAGGGAACGGGGAAATCGGTCACCCGAAAACTCCGCGCCCAAGGGAAAATCCCCGCGGTCATGTATGGTGCGGGGGAGTCTACTCAGCCGTTAACGCTTGACCTCCACGAGGTCGACACCTTTCTCAAGAGGACCCGTGGAGAGAGTGTGGTGATCAATCTACATGTCAATGGTGAAGTCAAGCAGGTGCTTCCGAAGGAGATCCAACGCGATCCTGTAACCGGGCGAGTCATTCATGTGGACTTCCTCATCTTGCACAAGGGCGAAAAGGTTACGGTCGAGGTACCCGTTGTGACGGTTGGGGAATCTGTCGGCGTCAAGAAAGGCGGCGTCCTGGAGGTGATCCTGCGGAGTGTGGAAGTCCGTGCCACCCCAGCACAATTGCCCGCCCATATCGAAGTGGACGTCTCAAACCTCGATCTCGGGGATGTGGTACACGTACGAGACTTACCGGTTCCGGAAGGCGTGGAGATTCTGGAGGATCCGGATGAGCCTGTGGTAACGGTCCTCGTCCCGAGAGGCGCGGAAGAAGAGGAAGCGGCACCAGAAGAGGAGGTTCCACCGACCGAGGCCCCACCGACTCCGGAGACCCCCTCTGAGGAAGGGTCGGAAGGCTAAGTGCGGGCGCCCTATCTCGTGGTGGGGCTCGGCAACCCCCCGGAGATTTATCGGGCCACCCGCCACAATGTGGGGATGACCTTTGTTGAGTTCTGGGTCCAAAAAGAGGGCCTCGTTTTTCAGCCGGGACGCGGCGAGTTTGAGTGGGCTCAAAAAGACCCCTGGATTTGGGTCCGGCCACGGACGTATATGAACCTCTCTGGAATCGCTGTGCGCCAAGCACTGGACGCTTTTGACCTCGACCACGACCACCTACTCGTGGTCGTGGATGACGCCCAGTTGCCGTTTGGAACCCTCCGACTCCGAACTCGGGGGAGTTCCGGCGGCCACCGTGGCCTCGAAAGTGTCATCTATCACTTGGCGACAGAGGACTTTGCACGGCTCCGGATTGGTATCGGTGCTCCGCCCCCCGAAGTACCGCTTCGGGATTATGTCTTGGCTCCGTTTTTACCCGAAGAACAAGAGGCCTTGCCTGCCCTCTTCCAGCGGGCCCTGGAAGGCCTGGAAATCTTGAAAAACGAAGGAATTCAAAAGGCTATGGCCTGGATGAATAGGAGGAAAACGGCATGAATGGAAACATGGGTACCTTGTGGACCGCATTGGGTGTGGGGGTCCTGGGAGTCCTCTTTGCCATCTTTATGGCGCGATTAGTGCTTCGGCGGGACCCCGGAACCGAAGAAATGCGGAAAATCTCAGAATACATTCAGGAAGGCGCCAGTGCGTTTCTGACCCGCGAATACCGAAGCGTGGCGTGGTTCATCCTCGTCGTGGTCATCCTCTTGCTCTTAGGACTTTCCCGACAATCCAATATGGGCTGGTCTATGGCATTTTATACCGTGATCTCCTATGTGGTCGGTGCCGCACTCTCCCTCTCCGCCGGTTTCTTTGGCATGAAGATCGCGACCCGAGCCAATGCGCGGACCACACAGGCTGCCCGGACCGGCTTTGCCGACGCACTCCAGGTCGCCTTTTATGGCGGGTCCGTAATGGGGATTTCCGTGGCGGCTTTGGGACTTCTGGGACTGGCGATTCTGTTTCTCATCTTTCTGCAACTGTTCCATGACCCCGTGCGTGCCGCCACGGTGCTGGCAGGCTTCTCCATGGGGGCGTCTTCCGTGGCTCTGTTCGCACGCGTCGGAGGCGGGATCTACACCAAGGCCGCGGATGTGGGCGCAGACCTTGTCGGGAAAGTGGAAGCCGGGATCCCCGAAGATGACCCCCGAAACCCCGCGGTGATCGCAGATAACGTGGGCGATAATGTCGGCGATTGCGCCGGGATGGGGGCGGACCTCTATGAATCTTATGTCGGGTCGATCCTGTCCGCCATCGTGATTGCTGCAACGGTGTACGCCTTGAGACCCCAATTGGCCTGGTCTGGCATTGCGGTCGCTTTCCTTCTGCCCGCCTTCGGATTGCTGGCGTCTATGGTGGGCACGGCATTTATTCGAACGGCTCAAAATAATCCCCAACGGGCACTCTCGATGGCCACTTTCTCGACTGCGGCGATCTTTGCCATCCTCTCCTATGTGGCCTTGCGAATTACTGGGGCTCCCCTGACCTTGTTTTGGGCCGTCTTCTCCGGTTTGGTCGCTGGCGTGCTCATCGGCTATGTTGCGGAATACTACTCGACCGGGAAACGGATCCAGGTCATCGCCAAGGCGTCGGAAACCGGCGTTGCGACGAACATTATCGCAGGACTGGCGACCGGGATGATGAGCGCCGTGGCTCCACTCATTGCCATCGCCATTGCCATCATCATTGCGTTCTCCGTGGGGCAAAATTCTGGGCTGGGGGGCTTCTATGGGGTGGCCCTGGCCGGGATTGGCATGTTATCGATCGTCGGCATCACGGTGACCGTGGATGCCTATGGCCCGATCGCGGATAACGCAGGTGGAATCGCCGAGATGGCCCACTTACCGCCTGAAGTCCGAAAGATCACCGACTCCTTAGATGCGGCCGGGAACACCACCGCTGCCATCGGGAAAGGGTTCGCCATTGGCTCTGCTGCCTTGACCGCCCTGGCCCTGTTCTCCGCCTTTACCCAATCCGCAGGCGTCCAGGTCCTGGACATCCTGAACAAAAAGGTCATTGCGGGGATGTTCATTGGTGCCACGGTCCCCTTCTTCTTCTCCGCAGCGGTCATGAATGCGGTGGGTCGGACGGCCCAGTACGTCGTGGAAGAGGTGCGACGGCAGTTCCGGGAAATCAAGGGGCTCTTAGAGGGCAAAGCAAAGGCTGACTACGCACGGATTGTAGATATCACCACGGCCGGGGCCTTGAAAGAGATGATTGTGCCGGGTGTGGTGGCGTTCTTCGTGCCGATCGTTGTGGGATCCATCCTGGGGCTGGAAGCCTTGGGCGGCTTGCTCGCAGGGTCTCTCGCGGTCGGAGTCCCCTTGGCCCTGTTCATGGCGAATGCCGGTGCGGCCTGGGACAACGCCAAAAAATGGATTGAAGAAGGGAACCTCGGTGGCAAAGGCTCAAAGGCCCACAAGGCTTCTGTGGAAGGGGATACCGTCGGCGACCCCTTCAAGGACACTGCCGGGCCTTCCCTGAATATCCTGTTGAAACTCATGGCCGTGGTCTCCCTGGTTTTTGCGCCCTTCCTGGTGTACCTTTACAATATTCTGCCCTTTGCGCTGAAATAAAGAAAAAACCTGGCACCGGGCGGGGCTCGGTGCCCCCCGATCCTGAGGATCTGGGGTCCAAAGGAGGTGAATCATGCGACCGTACGAAATGATGGTGATCATCGATCCCGACCTCGGGGAGGACGGGATCGCCAAAAAGATCCAAGAGATCCGCGAGTGGATTGAGCAGGACGGGGCCGTCCTCGAAAGTATCGAGGAATGGGGCCACCGGAAGTTTGCCTATCCGATCAAAAAGAAGGATGAGGGCTACTACGCCATCTTCTATTTCAAGGCAGAACCCGCATTCTCCCTGACCCTGCGCCGAAAAGTGGAACTGGATTCTGGCATCCTGCGAGGGATGATCGTTCGGAGGGATGAGTGATGGCAGAACTCAAGTTACCCAGCGTGAACATCGTGGTGATTTCAGGCCGACTGACCCAGAACCCGGAACTTCGGTATACCGGAACCGGCCGGCCGGTGGTCCGGCTCCGCCTCGCATCATCCCGCCGCTACCGCGACCAAAACAACGAATGGCAAGAAGACACGCTCTTTATCGATGTCTCGGCCTGGGGTGACCTGGCGGAGCGCTGTCACGATCGGCTGGTGAAGGGAAGCCCCATCCTCGTCGAGGGTACGCTTCGGCAACGAACCTGGGAACAGGAAGGTCAGCGCCGCTCTACCTATGAGATCCGTGCCTACCGCATCCACTTCCTGGAGAAACTTGGAGCACCCGAAGACCTCGTGGAATCGCCCGGGGAGGAAATCCTCGACGAAGAGCCCGTCTCAGACGACGAGGTCCCCTTTTAATGTGGAGGTGAGAGAGCCATGGCCAGAAAGAAATGTGAATTTTGTCGAGATGGCATCGATGTCATTGACTATAAGGACTATGAGCGACTCCGGAAGTTCCTAACAGCCCGAGGGAAGATCATCGGACGTCGCAGCACCGGACTCTGTGCATATCATCAACGGAAATTGGCCCGTGCCATTAAGCGGGCGCGAATCATGGGGCTGTTGCCCTTCGTTGAATCGTATTACCTGTAAGCCATGAAAGTCATCTTACTTCAAGACATCGAAAAATTGGGGAGCAAGGGCGACATTGTCGAAGTCGCCGATGGCTACGCCCGAAACTACTTGATCCCACGGAAGATGGTGGTTCCCGCGACCCCCTCAAATATCAAACAATGGGAAGAGATTCGACGACAGCAGGAAGCCAAACTCGCCCGACTCAAAGAGAAGGCTGAAAAACTCGCCAAGAAACTCTCCAAGGTGAAACTGACGATTCGGGTCCGGACCGGAGAAGAAGAGCGGATGTATGGCTCGGTTGGGGCCCTGGACATCGAGCGTGCACTCCACGAAAAGGGCTATACAGAGATTGACAAACACATGATCCTTCTGGAGGAGCCGATCCGGGAACTCGGGACGTATTTCGTCGACATCCGGCTCCACCCAGAGGTCATCGGCACCGTCAAGGTCGAGATCCTGGCGGCCGACGTCGCGTCCTAAGAGTGTAGAAGAGATCCCGACCCCTCTTTGGCCCCTGGAATTCCAGGGGCCAATTTGATGTCCCATACAAATCGCAATTTCTCGCGCCCCTTGACAACCCCCGCAAGAGCATTTATAGTACTAAGGATGTTAGTACTATGGCGAGACTTTTTTGCTACCACAAGGGAGGTTGTCATGAAACATCAAAAGATTGCTTTGTGTCCTGTGTGTCAAATGCAGGTCGAGATCCAGGGCGTAGGAAGGGTTCTGAGAACCCAATATTACCAAGAGACCTACTACTTCTGCAGTGAATCTTGTCTTCGAATTTTCAAAAAGAATCCAGAAGATTACGTCCGGCGGCAGAGGGACAGGGATTAGGTCCAGTCGCAGGGGCACCAACTCAAAGGTTTTTGTGATGTTGAACGCTTTCCTTGTTTTACGGAAATTTCCCCTGCTTGCAGGGGGGAGGCGGAAACGATGAAACGATACGATTGGATCATCGTTGGGGGCTCTTTCGCGGGGCTGGCGACGGCACGACAATTAACCGGATGGGGGCTCCTCATCGACCAGAAACCCATTGGGGAACATCAAACCTCCGCTTGTGGAACCCTCCTGGAGGTTCCGATGGCTCTTGGAATCGATGAGGCGGTTGTGCAAGTGCATCATCGACTCGTTTTGCACATCCGGGGGTCAGAAATCGACTTCCCCTCTCCCTACCCCTTCTGTGTGGTGGATTACAAAACGCTGTGTACAAGATTGGCCGAGTCCGGGAATTTCGATTTTCTCCTGGCGCGTGTCATCCGTCGGGACGGCAATGTTGTAGTCACCACCCAAGGGGAATTTGAGGCAGAGATTCTCGTTGATGCCTCGGGCTGGAAGGCTGTTCTCACTCCCTCTACGCCCCAGAACAACTTCTACAACACGGGAGTTGAAACCGTTTTGCCGGGGTCAGCAGATGGCCTGCACTTCTTTTACGAGGGGAAAAAGACCCAACGGATCTATTGGATTTTCCCCGCGGGTGAAACACTGCGAGTAGGGGCAGGATGCTTTTTTGGCAGGGGGGCGATCAAAACGCCGCTCTTCTCGTTTTTGCGAGCAAATGCCCTTCCTGAAGTGAACCATGGGCTCCACGGTAATGCATTTCCATTTGTCCTTCGAGACCCTGTTGTAGATGGAGTGTTCCGTGTAGGGGACGCAGCAGGCCACTGTTTTGCCCTGACCGGCGAGGGGATCCGCCCTGCAATCTATTTCGGTACCCTATTGGGCAGGATCCTGCGAAGGGTGGTCGAGGGAGAGATCACCCTGAACTATGCGCAGCACCTTTACCAAGACTTGGTGCGCAAAAAACGGAAAGCGTATCGGCTTCTGACAACATTCCAACGAACACTCACCGCAATCCCCGACCGGGTCCTCGCGTTTGCCTCAAAGATGGCCAGTTCCCGAAGCGAATACTTTTTGGAACGATACCGACGTATTTTTGATTTTCAGCATTTAGACGACATCCTTCGAGGATGAGAAGGGGGCTCCTCTCGGGCCCGATCTCTCCTTAAAAACTCGCTTCAATGCTCAGATAGGCGACGTCCCAGTCTTGCCAACGACCGAAAAGAGTGCCCTCTTTCCCCGACAGGAAAGCCATGCCCAGGAGGATTTCCAGATTGTCATCAGGAAAATACGAAATCTCCGGAGCGACTAGAGTTCCCCATGATTTTGTAGGCCGATAGAAATCTCTTGTCTCGAAAATGTTACGGACCCTGAAGATGAATCGATCCGAGAGAAAGGGTTTTTCAAACGTCGCCAGAAGGTACGAGCCCATCTGGTCTTTGCCGATTTCCGTGGGGAATCCGTGAGAAAACTGGAGATTGATATAGGCACCATCCCAGAAAAACGTATCCACACCTAAAATCCACTTCAGGTACGGCTGGTCCGAGAGGACAGGGGTCGTCTGTTCTCCCGCGGGGGTGATGATGCGAAGATCCATGGGGGTTGGGAAGAAAACCCCTCCCTCTCCCCAGACACCAAAATCCCCGAGATCGCCCGCAAAATCCGCCCCAAGGGCCCAAACCCTGGGAAGTTCAAATGTCATTTCAGAGATCATTGTGGGAGGCTCTTGAGGATCTGGAGAGAGGACGATCCGGGTTGGAAGAGGGAAGTGCTCATGCCCGGAGAATGCGCTGAACGAAATGTCGTATCCCCAAAGATTGACCTTCGCCTTGAGCGCCACTTGACTGTTCTTCCATTCCCGTGATGGGAGTTCCAGGTTCTCTTCGATGCGAGAGACCTCCATCCCTTCCACGAAGGAAGAAAGGTCAACCAGAGGAAGATCCCTGGGGAAAAGGATGGGATTGGCTGTAGGACTCCATACGGCGGTAAGCGAGAACCCGTTGAGATAATACGTAGCTTCGAAAGACTCCACGGGCAACTTTCTCGTCAGTCGCAAGAAATCTGACAGGTCCTCGGGATTGAAGTAATCGGTCGGGTTAAAGCCATCTGCAGTCCCCCAATTCAACCGTTGTTTTCCCACGCGGAGATCTATGTTCTGGATCGGGAACCGGCGGATATCGACATACGCTTCCCAGAGAAAGAGGTCCATAGGAGCGACACGGTCCGGGTTTTGGAGATCCCCTAATGTGGTGATTCGGGGAAAGGTATAGAACCGGGTCATAAGGCTTGTAACAAATGAGGTCGTGGGACCACCGCCTTCGATCCGATAAAAGAATTCGTTGTAAAAATCCAGAAAGTATGGACCTTTCGTGTTGAGGGGATATCTCTTGTCTATCCGAAGATATCCGCTGGCCTCCAAACCCAGGACTGTCGATGGGCTCCAGAGGAATACAAGAAGGAACACAGCCTTGCTTCTCATTGTCCTCCCTCCAATCCACGGACTGTGAAAAAGTCTTCCGGCAAGGAAACCCCGTATTTGACCTCCTGAAATTCCATCACCGTTGTTGTCCGGTCTACCAGGTCTTCAAGAACCATCTTCAGCGGCGTTGGCTGCCCCTGAATCGTCTTCACGTCCTCCTGTTTTAACCTCTTGATGAGTTGATTCCCGGGATCATAAAACTCGATCAGGAGGGGCAAATAGGTCGTCTTGCTCACCCACACCACAAGTTTTCCATAGGAAGACTCCTTTTTCGGGGTCAGTTCGAGGACATCACACTCTTCTCCTTCCAGAACTTCGGACCTCAAGATTTTGGCCTGATAGTTTGCAGAGAAGTTCCCAGAGAGGGAGATGTCTTCATATGTAAACCCGGAACCCATCATTTTTTCTTTTTTGGCCTTGGAGGCGATCCGTCGAACCCTTCCGGTCTTGGGGAAATAGGCCCAGATCCCTTCCTCCGTAAACAGAAAACTCGTGCCTTTCACCCGGGCAGGTTTCAAGTAGCGGAAGAGGAGTTTCCGACCGTAATCCCGTTGATAAATTTCAATCACAAACTCCCGGACTTTCCCCTGTGCGGTGGTGATGGTTTGGCGCACGAGGGAGTAACTGGTTCCGGGAAATGCGGATGCGTCGACCTTCTTCAGGATCTCGGAGCCCGTTTGGGCCCAGAGGATCCCTACGCCGATCAGGAGACTGACGAGCCCTTTCATACACCCTCCTTTTCCGATTTTTTAAAGACAGCCAACAAGGGGACCAGGACAAAGATCGTGGCAAGGTAAGCAAAGGCAATGCCAATGGCCACGGTTGTCCCAATGGCCCAGATGGATCGATCCAGGGCAAAAATCAGGACCCCAAACCCGCTTACAGTGGTCAGGGTTGTAAGCAAAATTGCTCTCCCTGTCGACCGGAGGACCACGGGCAAGTTGCGATACCGTTCAACTCGGTACCGATGAACAATGTGTACGCCATCATCAATCCCAATTCCTAAGATCAAGGGGATGCCGACAATGGATGCAAAATTTAGGGTCAGCCCCAAGAAGCCCATCGTCCCTAACGTCCAGAGGACGGCAAGCGATACGGGTACCATGGTGAGCAGGGCAAGAGATATGGTTCTGAAGTTGAACCAGAGAATCAGGAAGATGACCAGGGCGGCGATGGCCGTCGTGACCACGATATCCCGTCGGAGATACTCCAGAATCCGCTCCCAGATGAGCGAGGGGCCTGTGGCTCTGTCCGATAAAGAGAGGAGTAACGTGTTGAATCGCTTCATGTTTCTTTCATCCCAGATGTTTCCCCGTGGATATACATAGACCGCAAAGCCTTCTTTTTCTGATCGGAATTTCTCTTGGATCGATTCGGGCAACGCGGAAAAACTCAGCGTATCTGCCAATGCCATTTCCTTGAGTTCCCTTACAAGACTGCGGATTTCCTGGGAGAAGTCCTCCTGCAAGGCCTGAAGGTCTGAGCGAGTGTCGAGGAGGGTCAGATTTTGGTCGAGGACTTCAAGGGCCTTTTGGGCTTCTGCTTCGACCTCATCCAGCCCGCTGATGAACGCTAAGTCGCTGATCTCCAAAAGATTCTTTCTCAATTCCACCAGGGTTTTCTTCAACCGCTCTGCGTCGAGGGGACCAGGAGGGCTGGGCTTGAGATCCCGAATGGTTTCATAAATCGCTTTCAACAAGGGGATTTTTTCCTTTTGCTGCTCGGGGATGTACTCACTCGGTGCATCCACCATGCCAATGCGCTCATCATCCTTTAACATCTTTTGAATCCTACGTGCCGACGCGATATCGGGGACCATCAGGATGCCAAAGTCAAACGACATGTTGAATTTCTCAGAGACCTGTTTCTGAAGATCCACGGAGGGAACTTTGGGCAAGAGTGCCAAGGAGTTATATTCATACCGGAGAAAGAGCAAGCCAGAGCCTAAAACAATCGTGGTAATGAGCCCTGCAGAGATGAGGAGCCTGGGATGTCGGATGATTTTACGCCCCAACGTTTCCATCATCTCCATGTCGACCCGATGGAATGTTTGGCGTGTGCGCTTCTTGGCCTCCCACAGATAGAGGAGCGGAGGGAGGACGAGAAAGACGGCGACGAGGCACAGGAGTAAGCCTAAGCCGACTACTACTCCCATCTCTCGGATGCCATCAAAGTCCCCAAAGATGAGGGAGAAAAACGCAAAACTGGTGGTTACTGCCCCGATGAAGACTCCATGACCTGTCTCTGAAAGGGCGATCTGGATAGCCTCCTCAAACGGCTTGCCTTTCCCTTGCTCTTCTTGAAATCGAGACAGAAGGTGAATCGTGAAGTCGACGCCCAACCCTAAAAGAATGGGGGCAATGATGGAAGTGACAACATTCAATCTCCCGATCAGAATTTGTGTCAACCCAAGGGTCCACACAATGCCCATGATGAGGGGAACAGCTGCGATCAGGGGAGCCTTAAAGCTTCGGAAGGACACCACGAAGAGCCCTAAGATTAAAATGAGAGCTAAGATTCCGGTAAGTTTTAAGTCCCGCAAAATGGCCTTCCATTCCTCGGCCATCATCTGCACCATACCCGTTAGTCGGACCTTAACGTCTGGGAATTGGGGTTGTACGGCCTGGATTTCTTGGGCAACCCGCTGGGACATCCCCTGAAAGAATCCCATGTTATGTTCCGGATTGGTGGGCTTCAAGATCATAAGGAGCATCTTCCCATCATCGGAGATATAGTAGCCGTCCTCAACGATCTCTCTGCCCGACATCTGGGGATCTGTCCACATGTTTTCCAAGGCATCCTTAATCTCTTTGGGGGTGCCTTGTCCGCGGAAGTAGGCACTTTGGGCCTGCAAGAGTCTCCGAATCCCTTTCAATCCCCGTTTTAATTCTCCTTCTTCTTCCGACAGACTCTGGTCTGCAGAATAGTCATAAAGACGCCGGTTGAGTTCATCATAAAAGGAGGCGAGACCGGGGTTCTGCAAGATCTTCCTAAGCCAATGGCCCGGCGCCAGGTCTTTTTGTAAGGTCCTGAGATCTTTGGGCTTCAAGAAGTAAAGCCCGTAATGCCGGAAAAAGTCGAGGTCTACCTTGTAGTCGATCATCCGGATATATTCCGGATATCGGGTGAATCTTTTTGCGAGGGTGTCTGCCATCGCTTTGGCTTGCTCGATTTTGTCGGTTTCCAACACAACGAGCAAGAGATCTGTTCCTCCAAACTCTTTCGTGATGGTTTCATACTGCTGAAAACGCTCATCCTCTTTCGGCATGAGGTTAATAAACCCCAGTTCAATCCGGAGTTTAAGCGCGAAAAAGGTGGCAATAAGGGTTAACACAATGGCGAAGCCAATGAAGTACCAGGGGTATTTGGATGTGAGACGCGCAAGGGCTCCAAAAACCTGCTTAAGACCTGGGAGTTTGAAGCGGGTGTTCATCGCCGTGCCTCCTTTTCCCTACGTATGCCTCATCTCATGTCCATCTGGCTCTTTACGGACCGGGTGAACAAGCATCCGTGTGTGGAACCGCGGAAACATCTACTCTATTTCACACATTTTGGCATCATTGAATACCCCCATTTTGTGTCTTGTTGATCCACGCCGCTTGTCCTATCGTCAGCCCTCCTCCGTGTGAGATGGCCCCATTTGGAGGGGGTGCGGATGAAGTCTCAACTTGACATCCAATTGTACGGTCTCATATAATACTAAGGCCCATAGTAATTAGAAACAAGTCCCTTAAAGGAGGTTCCCATGAGGAAAGGGCTTATCGTGCTCAGTGTTATGGGGCTTCTTGTCCCCAAGATCTTCTATGCTCAAGGTCCTGGCGTTAGATCTCTCCAAGAACGCAATGCCCGAAAGGCTCAGACCCAGCAGATCATGGGTGAAGTGATTTGGATCGGCGACTCTCTCCTCCCCATGTTCAAGGCAGCAAACCCAGAAGCGCTATCGTCCTTAGAAACCGATAGTCTCTGGATCTTTCGGCTCCTCCTCAATACCCACTCACCGTCTGTAAACTTTACAAAATACGACTTTGGGGGAAAACCTTATCTCCAAATCAACCAAGGAGACCGCCTGAAAATCTGGAAATGGATTCAGGGCCCAAGTATGATGCCCTCTCACCATATGAATGGTTTCCTTCTTTTCAAAAAACGCGCGGGCAACGCCAAAAATATTCGCCTGGTTCTCCCGGAACTCTTCGGTGATTCCCTGGTATTTTCTTGGGATCGAACGCCGTAAGATACCATGACCACCTGGTCGCTTTACGGGCTCCCCTTTGTAGCCGGAGTCGTTTCCTTTGCCTCTCCCTGCATCATCCCGATGGTTTCCGTCTACTTGTCTCTCATCACTGGCTTGAGCATGGAACAACTCCTCCAGACAGACCTCCGAACTCGACTTCGGAAGGGAATCATCCTCAACACATTCTATTTTATCCTCGGTTTTACCCTCGTTTTCACCATTGCGGGTGGATTCGCTGGGTGGCTGGGCAAAGTCCTTCGCGATTATTTACACATTTGGGAGAAGATCGGTGGGGTGTTTGTGGTCCTTTTTGGCCTTCATCTCGCGGGCTTCTTCCGACTCCCATGGCTCGAAAAACTCAAACTCAATCTCCAACTCAAACCCCGATCCCAACCCACGGGCATCATGGGTGCCTTACTCATCGGTTTCTTCTTTGCCCTGGTGTGCTCTCATTGCATTGCTCCGATGCTCTACTCCACGTTGATCTACTCGGGCATCCTCGCAACCCCTCAATTGGGAGCTCTCTCTATGCTCTCCTTCTCGATTGGCCTGGGGATTCCCTATCTCCTTGTTGCTCTCTTCCTCTCTGTCATTTTGATTCGATTGAAACAAGCCAAGAGTGTCCTTCGGTGGATTAATGTGGCAAGCGGAATTCTCCTGGTAGGACTTGGCATTGTTATGCTTCTTGGGAAATTTACCACCCTCTCCAGCCTGATCTCGAGGGTTCTGCCTTATCGCTTACCCGTTGGGATGTAACCTCTTTGAAAGAGATAGATTCAACTCAGGCGAACTGAAATGATAACTTGGATGATGATTGTGGGAGTAGCACAAATTTTGCTTTCTCAAGATTCTCTCAATTTTGGTCGAATGGGTTGGAACGACACCACTGCAGTTATGGACCTCGTGAATGTTGGAACCGATACCCTTGAAATCCTCGGAATCTCCACGTCTTGTGGCTGTACCAAAGCCTTCATAGATCCCCAACGGATCCCCCCAGGAGGCCACGCGATCCTAACCATCACGTTCTCGCCCGCCTCGCATCGCATCCAGGGTGAGGTCTATCGAGAGGTGTATCTCCGCACAAACAGTCCATCAGACAGTGTTATAATGGTTAGAGTTTATGCCCAAGTTACTCCTCCCAGTTGGGCAGTGAACAGGGCCCTTCCAGACTATATCTTCCAAACGCCCAGTGTGCAAAAGGCCTACGGCTATGTAGTAGAACACCAAGACGAAATCGCGCAATTTCCTTGTTACTGTGGGTGTGGCAGTACCGATGAGCATCAGAACCTGGCCGATTGTTATGTCCAACATGGTGAATTTCAGGACCATGCATCCACCTGTGCTGTATGCGTGTCCGAAGTTTTGGACATCATTCGGTTGCATGGACAGGGGGAATCTTTGAAACGGATCCAAAAGTACATCCAGGAGACCTATCGCATTTACGGCAACCCGACCCCGAACAGCCCCTGAGTCCTGAGTCTGCAATCTCCTCCATATTTATTCGTCCGCGTTGAATCCTCCCATGGCGTCCCCTAAAATTCCCGCATGGGACTCAAGAATGACCGTTGGATTGAAGAAATGGCGCGAAAATACGGGATGATCGAGCCCTTTGAGCCCCGGCTCGTCCGCCAAGGCAAGATCTCCTACGGCCTCTCCTCCTACGGCTATGACATCCGCATCGCCGATGAATTCAAAATCTTTACCGATGTCTACAGTTCCATTGTGGACCCGAAAAACTTTGATCCCAAGAGTCTGGTCGACTTTAAGGGAGAGGTCTGTGTGATCCCTCCGAACTCGTTCTGTTTGGCTCGAAGTGTGGAGTATTTTCGGATCCCGCGCGGGGTCATGGGCATCTGCCTGGGCAAGTCGACGTACGCGCGGTGTGGCATCGTGGTCAATATCACGCCTTTAGAGCCCGAATGGGAGGGCCATTTGACCATTGAGATCTCGAATACGACCCCGTTACCGGCGAGAATCTACGCCAACGAGGGGATCGCCCAGGTGATCTTTCTCGAGGCGGATGAGGTATGCCGGGTGAGTTACGGGGACCGGAAAGGCAAATATCAAGGACAGGTTGGGGTGACCCCCCCAAAAATAGACCGTGAGGTGGGATGATGGCACAAGATGATCGGCTCAAAAGCCTGGAAATTGCGTTAAAACAAATCGAAAAGCAACACGGCAAAGGCGCGATTATGCGCCTGGGCGCCAAAACCGCGATCCGGGTGCCGGTGATCCCGACCGGCTCCCTCTCCCTGGATCTTGCCCTGGGGGTGGGGGGCTACCCAAGAGGCCGGATCGTCGAAATCTACGGTCCTGAGGCCTCCGGGAAAACCACTCTCGCCCTCCATGCCATCGCCGAGGCCCAGAAACAGGGCGGAATCGCCGCGTTCATTGATGCAGAACACGCCTTGGACCCGAACTACGCTCGCGCCCTGGGCGTAGACCTCGACAACCTCCTGATCTCACAGCCGGAGTCTGGAGAACAAGCCATGGACATTGCCGAGACCCTGGTTCGGAGTGGCGCCGTGGACCTGATCGTCGTCGACTCGGTCGCCGCTCTGGTGCCCCAGGCAGAAATCACCGGGGAGATGTCGGACACGCAGGTGGGACTCCAGGCCCGACTCATGTCCAAAGCCATGCGGAAACTCGTGGGGGTCCTTTCCAAGTCGAAGACCTGCGCCATCTTCATCAACCAGGTCCGCCACAAGATCGGTGTGATGTTCGGAAGTCCGGAGACGACCCCCGGTGGCCTGGCTCTGAAGTTCCATGCATCGGTCCGACTCGACATCCGCCGGATCGCAACCCTCAAGGCCGGAGATCAGGCAATCGGGAACCGTGTCCGGGTCAAAATCGTCAAGAACAAACTCGCCCCTCCATTCCGGGAAGCCGAATTCGACATCATCTACGGCAAAGGGATCTCCCGGGAAGGGGAGTTGATCGACTTAGGTCTCCAACTCGGCGTGATCCAGAAATCCGGCTCCTGGTACTCCTTTGCCGGTCAACAACTCGGCCAGGGCCTGGAGAAGGTCCGCAAACTCCTCGAAGAAAACACCGAACTGCGGAACAAAATTGAAATGAAGATCAAGGAGGCCCTGGCACCCGAGAAGGCAGAGAGTCCCGCCAAATCATGAGACGCCGATTGATCCTCGGCAACTGGAAGATGCACAAGACCGTGTCGGAGGCCGAGGCGACCGTTCAAGACCTGTTGGACCGGATGAAGGACTACCGTGGCCCATACGAATGGGGGATCGCACCGCCGTTTACCGCGATCTCGGCCTTAAGGACTCTCCGAGAAGGCACGTCCATGCTCCTCGGCGCCCAGAATTGCCATCCAGAGCCGCAGGGGGCCTTTACAGGCGAGATTTCCGTGACCATGCTTCAGGACCTCGGGGTTGATTTCGTGATCGTGGGACACTCAGAACGGCGCCATATTTTTGGGGAAGACGATGCCTTCATTGCCCGGAAGGTCCGGGCCGTCTTGGACCATGGGATGACCCCGGTCCTCTGCATTGGAGAGCGGCTGGAGGAGCGGGAACAAGGACACACGGAGGCCGTGGTCAAACATCAACTTCTGGGCTCCCTGGCTCATGTATCCCCGGAAGAGATCCCCCGGGTGGTCCTGGCCTACGAACCCGTCTGGGCGATCGGCACGGGGAAAACCGCGACTCCGGAGACGGCTCAAGAGGTCCACGCCTTCATCCGAACGGTTCTCCGGGATCTTGGCGCAGACGCCGAGGAGGTCACGATCCTGTATGGCGGGAGCGTGAAGCCGGAGAATGTCACAAATCTCACCCGGATGCCCGATATTGACGGTGCTTTGGTCGGCGGGGCTTCCTTGCAATCCCAATCGTTCGCCCATATAATCAACGCCGCTTTCCCAAATGCCTAAAGGAGTGAAAACCCCATGATTGCAGCACTTCTGGTGATTTACCTCTTCGTGGTCATCGTCATGATCGGGGCGATCTTGATCCAACAGCCCCGCGGGGGTGGCTTGTCCGCTACGTTTGGGGGAACCTCCAGCATGGAATCCATCCTGGGGGTCCGCGGCGCCCCGACCTTCTTTACCAAACTCACCGCAGTCCTTGGGGCTTTATTCTTGATCCTCTCTTTGACGTTGTCGTTCTTACACTCCCCCGTTCGGGAGCCCCGTTCGGCCATTGAACGGGCGGTCCAGCAGCAGGGCGGTGGGCTGAACCTGCCCCCTGTGACACCCCCACAAACCCCATCGCAACAGCCGAGTCCAACAGGAGAGTGAGCCATGAAATACGCATACCTCGAAGTCCAAGGCTACCAGATCCGTGTTCAAGAGGGCGACACGGTTTTGGTTCCTCGACTCCAGGCCCAAGAAGGCGAAGAATTGACCCTGGACCGGGTCCTCTATGTCCGGGACGAGGACCGCATCCTGGTCGGGACCCCTTTCATCGAGGGCGTCCAAATCAAAGCCAAAGTCCTGGGCGAACGAAAACTCCCGAAAATCATTGTCTTTAAGTACAAACGTCGCAAAAAGTACCGCCGCAAAAAAGGCCATCGCCAGCGGATGACGGAACTGCTCATTGAGGAGATCACCACGCCCCAAGCCTAAAACCCATGGGATTGTGGATGACACTCTGGCTCTGGATGGGGGTGGCGGGGAATGCCTTTTCCTTTTCTCTCCATCTGGATCCTCAGGAAGTCCAGGCCACTCTTGAAAACGGGACCCTTTCCATCGCCCTTCCCAACGCTCCGATCCTGGATGTCCCTCAAAGTCCAAAGTTGCCAACCCTGCCTGTTTCCCTGCTTTTGCCCTATGGAACCCGAGCAACACACGTCACCGTTCAAGCCCGGGAGGTTCAACCCATCGCACAGGGTTCTCTACCCCGTGTCACCTGGGCTCCACCCCCTGGCATCGAATCCCATGCCCCCTCGCTGCCTTCTGTGGATCCGGCGCTTCAGTCCTTATCCTCTCCCCTTCGTGGCTTTCAGAATGGCTCCCTGGCCGGCTATCCCGTAGCCGGCCTCTTGATCACACCGTTCCGATACGACACCACAACGCAGACCCTTTTTCTCCTCACCGACATAACGGTCACCGTTGAGACGGAGCCAGCACCGCCAGGCAGGTTTCCCCAACGAGTCACGCCCCGAGCATGGTCCCAGATCCAGCGGCGAATCCGCCGACTTGTGGTCAACCCCGAGGCCGAACCGTTGTCACGTCCCCCGGTGATGATGGTTGACCCTTCTCCATCCATTGTCCTCCCACCACCTGTGAACCCCGTTCTCGACCCGACCGTCGGGCCCTATGAACTCGTCATCCTCACAGACACCACACTCCTGGAGCCCTTCTTGGACTACGCAGCATGGCATGCCCTTCAAGGGCAACCGACCGCTGTCTTCACCTTCGCCTGGGTTGAAAGTCATTTCCCCGGGAGCGATCGAGCCGAGCGGGTCCGCACGTTCCTCCAGGAGGCATACGAGACCTGGGGTATCCAGGCGGTTTTACTGGCGGCAGACGCGCCTTTGTCGCCGGTCCGAACCTTCTATCAGGACCCCTATTGGGGATCCCCCGCCGACCGATGGCCCCCTGCGGACCTCTACTTCGCCTGTTTGGACGGCGACTGGAACGCCGACGGTGACGCAACCTTTGGAGAGGTTGAAGACTCTGTAGATGCGCTCCCTGAACTGTCCGTGGGCCGCATCCCGGTCGAAACTCCGGCCCAGGCCTGGGCCTTCGTCAACAAGGCCAAGGCGTATACCCTGACTCTGGCCAACCCCGGCTTCCCACACCGTGCCCTCGCCCTGGGGACCGACCTCTGGGGTGGCTACGAAGGAGCCATCTACACCGAACAGGTTGTGTCCTCTTCCTGGCCTACAAATCTCGAAATCTTCCGGATGTACGAAACCGACACCACCGATAACACCATGAGCGATTTTCTCGATGCTCTCCAACAGGGCGTTGGTCAACTCTACATCAACGCCCACGCCATTTTCCACTTCTTCATGATCAACATGAATCCCGGGGTCAGTTTCGGCTTTGGAGAAATCCCTCTTCTGAACAACGCAAACCGCTATCCCTTTGTGAACATTGTGGCCTGTGATGTAGGGGGCTGGGACCTCCATGCCATCATGGAGCCCTGGCTCCGTACCGCAGAGAAAGGTGCCATCGGCATCCTGACCGTAACCCGGCTCGACTTCCCGGATGTCGAAGTCACGTACAACACCACCACCTACCAGGCCATCTTTGATTCAACCGCTGCCTGGGTGACCCAGGGAGACGCTCTGGACGCCCAAACCCAGTTCTGGGAATACACGGGCTATCTCTCCTTGATGCGATACCTCTACCTCTCTCGCGTGCTCTTGGGCGATCCCACCCTTCCCCTCTGGACGGATTCACTCCGAGCCCTCATCGTCAGCCATCCGGACACCCTCTTCGTCGGCCGCCCCTCGATGACGATCCAGGTCCGGGATGCAGGCACCGATCTTCCGATCCCGCAGGCTCGGGTGACGGCTTATAAGGCCGATGAGGTGTACGTCGTCCAGGAGACCGATGCCAACGGCCAGGCCGTCTTGACGGTCCATCCCGAGACGCCCGGCCCCCTGATTCTCTCCGTTCATGCCCGCAATGCCATTCCCTCCGTGGATACCCTCTGGGTCGTTCCAGGTCCCTTTGCGCCCCGATTCACCCTCTTGGGGTTCAACGATCTCCGGGCCGGAGACCAGGATGGAAACGCCGATGCCGGAGAAATCGGTTTCCTCCAGGTCCAGTTGACCAATGAAGGAGGCGTCCCTGGGAATGGCGTTTGGGTACGCTGGATCCTCCCGGATCCCGAGATCCAGACGGTACCGATGACTCCCACCTTCGTCGTGCTCCCCCCAGGCTCGACGACCACACCCTTTCCGATTCCGCTCCGGATTAGTCCCTTCGCAACCCCTGGCCCTCATCCCATCTTACTTTACGCAGGGGAATCGGAGACCGGCCTCCCTCCGCCGCTCCTCACCCCCCATACGCCGATCGACACGCTCTACATCGACGTCCACGCACCCTCGGTTCGGGTGGTTCGATGGATTCACGCACTTCATGGCGACACCCTTCACCTATGGCCGGAACTCTGGAACACTGGAAACGACGACGCCCGGTCCCTCCAGATCTACATCCACCCAGGGCCCGGCATCTTTGAAGCAATAGATACCCTGTATGACGCGGTGATTACGCTGGCTCCGGGCGAGGGCTACCTGGATACCACCGACGCCCCGATCATGCTGAGGATCGATCCGAACCACCTCTCTCAAATCTACGAGACCTGGTTTGTTGAGGAGGCTCGGGGCATTGTCGATACCTTTGTGCACTGGAATGCGGAGGTCCTGCCGGTTACAGGACTTGCAGCCAATCCGGCCTGGCCCGGGGTATCCCTGAGTTGGTCTCGAGATCCTTCGCATGCCGGCTTTCTGGTCTTCCGACGCATCGGTGTGGGTGGCCCGATCGAACGGCTCACGCCGCTGCCGATTCCTCAAGTCACTTTCGAAGACCCCGGGGCGCCGAGCGGCGTGTCCCTCACCTATTGGATCGTCGCCATCGACAGCCTGGGCAACAGTGCTCCCCGGTCTGAGAGTCTTCTGACCTATGCTGGCTTGCCCGTGTCACCGGGCTGGCCCCAAATCTATGGCGTAGGAGGTGAAAGCCATCACCCGACCGTTGCAGACCTGGATCCGAATTCTCCAGGCCTAGAGATTGCCTTCGGGACCGTGACCGGTTGGGTCTACTTGTTCCATGCCGATGGTACCCTGGCGGATGGCTGGCCGGTCCCGGTCGATGGCGAAATCTGGAATGCCCCGGCCGTCGGAGACCTGGACGGCGATGGCACCCTCGAACTTGTCGTCGCACCGTTTCGCGGGGATACCGCTCCGAATCGGGTCTATGCCTTTGAAGCCGATGGCACCCTGGTCACTGGCTGGCCCGTCGACTACTCCCCCGGATCGGGACGCGGCTCCTATGCCCCGCCGTTGGTAGGGGACCTGGACGGTGATGGCGCGCCCGAAGTCTTTGTACACCATATCCACGGCGATATTTATGCCTGGCATGGGGATGGCACTTCCTACTTGCCCGGAACGGACGGCTTCTTTGCAGAGGCCGGCAACGGCGGATTCCATGGCGGCTTCCTCGCCCTAGCGGACCTGGACAACGACGGCACCCGCGAATTGATCTGTTCCAGTTATGACCCTAATGTGACCCTCGCGGTTTTTGACCCCCAGGGGAACCCCAAGCCCGGCTTTCCGCTGGCGGCAGGGTATCATGCCGTTGGGGGCGTTGCCGTCGGGGACCTGGACCCTGCCACCCCTGGCCTGGAGATCGCCTTTATTCGGAAAGACGGCCCCCAACTCGTGGTCGTCGACGCCACCGGGAACGTCTTACCCGGCTGGCCTCAGAGTGTCACCGGCAACGGTGCCATCTACATGCAGCCCAGCCTGGGGGATCTCGATGGAGATGGGGTCCCGGAGATCCTGGTCAATGTGGATACGGGTGTCCTCGCGTTTCACGGCGATGGCTCCCTGGCCCAGTCATTCCTGTATGACGAACCCCTGGGCCAGATCTTCTCGCAGCCCATTGCGGTGGATGTGGATGGAGACGGGCAAGACGAAGTCTTCTGTGCCTACCGGGAAGGCTGGCTCTATGGCTGGCGGTCGGATGGCCAGCCCTGGCCCGGTCTGCCGTTGTTCCTGGCCGAAGAACTCAAGACCACGCCAGCCATTGTGGACCTCCAGGGAGATGGCACCCTGGACCTCGTGGTCTTAGGAACCGACCGTCTGACCGTCTTCACGATGCCGGGCACACAGGTGCTCCCCACGGTTTCCTGGCC
>WFXO01000019.1 GCA_015490555.1 Caldifarciminota bacterium
ACATTCCCCCTGGAGTCTTCGATGTGGTGAACCTCGAATTGAGTTACCAGGGCAATCCGGGCTCCTTCACCCTGACGGGGACCGAACTTCAGTTTGTAGACTCCACAAGTACCCGCATGATTTCAGGTTTTATCACGGGTGGTCCACAAACAGCAGTAATCTTGGAAGGGTTGGCCACACAGGTGGTCCTTCCCTCTGGGAACATCCTCCACGACCAGTTAGATGTACGTTTGACAGCCCCCTATCCTCTTGGGAATCTGCGCATCCAATTGGTGGACATTACCGGACGAGTGGTGAGGACCCTTTATCACGGTCAAGTTGCAACGAATACACTAAACTTCCGCGTTCCGGTAAAGAAACTTGGCGTGAGTGATGGGGTTTACTTCCTGCGGGTCGACAGCGAGAAAACGCATTCGGTACACCGGGTGATCCTCCTTCGTGACCAAGAATAACCAAAAGGAGATGCAGGCCACCGGGGGCGATAGGTGTTGCCCCCGGTGGCTTTTGTTTTACAGACCCTTGGATAACCACAATAAAGCGCGATGAATCAAAACAATTCATTTAAAAAGGGGAACTTCGTATCTTATTGAAAAAGACATGGGGGATGTAAAAATAAGCAGAATATTCAAACGGTGTAGAGGAGGATCCAATGAACACCAACCTTTACAACATACAAGGGGACCCACCCCAGCATGCCGCCTTGGAATACTTCTTCCTCTCCCTCGACTACTGGAGGGCAGTGGTCGAGGCGTATGCGAGAGGGAAAGAACAGGATCTCATTTGGTGCAGGTTCTTCTCCTCTGTTCTGAAGTGTGTATCGGCAATGTTTGAAATACCAGGTGATCCCGAAAATCCACAAAATCTTCAGTGGGCGAGACTCGAAGAACATGTTAACGCAGAAGTACTCAATCTCCTCCAAGAATACAGCAAGTTTTGGGATAATGAGGCCCGGGAAAGTTGGGAGGCAGAAGATAAAGAACGGCTACTGTCTCAGTATCCTAAAGTGATATGGCCGCTGGTAGTTCAAAATGCTGAAAGATTGTCTCAGAATTTACCTAATCACAAGGGCTGGTGTCAAGACTTTAATGAAGACGACCTTATGTTTCTCGTGGGATTTGGGTCAGAGTCACGTGCTCCAAATGAGCGAGTGGAGATCAAACGGAGGATTTTGGTCAAACCACGAACTATTCACATAGATCCACAGGAAACAGTTCCTGATTGGTGGGGAGAATGGTGTGACTTTCTGGAAAAGTTTCACTACCGGCCATTTAGATTGGCAAAGAGTAAAGAACCCAATCGATGGGTCAATCCTTGCACACCAGGATTTGTCTCCACAAATTCACCTAAATTGGTATTAGGCCAGACTCAAACAACATGCCCGAATTGTGGGTCTGAAAGTGCAGATGCCCAAATCGAAGAGATGAGTAACAAAATCGCTTGTTTGATGTGTCTTTATTGTGGTCTTACGATCCTTTATGATACCGAAGAGTTTGAAGCTTGGAGGGATTGAGATGCATGTAGATGCTGATGTGCACAATATGCTTTAAAAAGTACGCACCAACTTGAGCTTGTAGGCCTCTCTTTCCATATCCAGAAGTAAATAAACAGCGTCAAAATATCGTGAGGTGTAAGTGTGTTCGACGATTCTTGACAAAGTATCTGGATCGTACGTTGCGGATAATCGCTCAAAGTTCGCAGCCAACAGAAGCTAGAGCTCATCAAGTCTCTGGATGACTTCCGACTTCTTGCCCGATTCCTGATTCCCCTCATTGAGCCATCTGTCAACCTTTTTGTCCTTTTCATCAATTCTCTGTTGAATATGCTCGGGCGAAAATTCGGGAATACATGATCCTAAAAGAAGCGAGACATGCAATTTTTTTAGACTTTCTCGACGGGAGACTCGAAGGCTATCGATGACGTGTTCCAGGCAGGCCTTCTTGAGATCGAAGTAAGAGAATTCATATTCAAAAGACGTACTCGGAGAGTTTTTCACTTTTTCAATAATGAACTGTGCAAGACGGCATGCTATTTCCTCATGATTCTGTAATTTCCCCTTGTGGAAGAGAACTGAGACGTAAACTGGCGGGATTCTGCAATTTTCTAAAATTTGCTCTACCCGACAACAAATCTTATCTCGTACTTCCTCTTTTCCTCTCAGTTGTTCGGACCAAACGAACTCAGAAACTTCGATGCCGATTTTCTTCCCATTGTGCACAATGGTGCCATCCGGCTTATCCCCCTGCTTGTAGGTGTCTTTGGGGATATTCAAAATTTCAAGGAGATGGAGCGTGAACCTTCTCTCCCGCTCTTCCTGTGCCGTGTGTGATTCTTTGCGCATAATCAGATTGTTAAAGTAGAATCCCCAAGATACAAGAGCGTATCCAAGTATACCGTACCCACACCTTATTACTTATTAACCCCATAACTCAACGCTTAATAACTCTGGCACCTTTCCGTTCCTAATAAAACCCTGGCCCCGGAAAGGGACCAGGGGGCAGGAGGGACTGCATGGAGAGGAAATCAGCTATCGAAATTGTAGGTGAAATGTGGGTAGGGGTCAAGAGGCCAATATGGGAATTGGGAATGGTGGATATTTGTGGCAGCGATGCACTAAAAACGGACATTAAAACCCCCAAAAATTTTTCAGTGATGGACATTAAAACCCCCAAAAATTCTCCCCCATGTTCTTTTCTTAGAATGATGCGGGAAAGAACGATGGAAGGATCTTCCAAATCCGTGTACATTAAAACCCCCAAAAATAAAACGATAACCCATTAATTGATAAGTTATTATATTCCAGTTATTTAATGTGTTAGATGTTAACCATGAGATAAAAACAAGAAAAGAAGGGGGTGTTCACTACAGCGTGATGAAAACGCAGAAAATCCCAATGTAGAGGGAAGAGTAGTCCCTTCCCCGGCGTACATTAAAAACCCCAAAAAACACAGAAAGAAGATAGTCAATAAGGTTAACTAACCAGTAATATCTTAAAGATACTCACTATTTAAAATATTACAGGGAAAAGCAAAATGGATTATTCGCATCATAAAAATAATTTCATAAGCATCATTATTTTATTATTTTTATTATTTCAGCTCATCATTTATCGTTTATTTCCTTATTCCTCCGTCAATTCGGTTACGAAGTCATGCCCTTAGGATATTTTGCTATCATAATATTCTAATATTACTTTATGCAAGCATATTGTTTTCGATAGGGGTATAGCCCACAAAAAACTTTTCAAATTTTGCCGGATTTTTCCTTTCTCAGTGGGGGATCTATGGGAAAATATATGAGGATATATCTTCGACTTTCACTCCGCCCTCAAAAAAGATTTATGTACAATGTTGTGGGGCCTAGGATTGAAAGGCTCTGTGTTTTTAAAGTTTTCGTGAGACCAAAACAGCTCGCCCAATGATTAAGACCTGCATTGCAGGGAGAAACATTGTCTCAAACTGGGGATTGAAAGGTACAAGTAGGATAGAATCGTTACTAGGATATAACACTCGCCTGAGGAAGGGCCTTGTAAAAGCTAGGCCTAAGATAGCTGACTCTATATCCTTGACATCCTCGAAGATGATCACGAGTGCGATATCATCAGATTTTACCTCGCTGTTAGGAGAAATCACAACCAGATCCCCTCGATTTATCACAGGGCTCATGCTGTCGTCATGGACCTCAATAGCAAATACATCGGGATCCTCTATAGACTGAGGGACAGGGAGGTATTCTTCCTCCGGAGAGCTCCAGTAAAGAGCTTTGACGAGCCTTTTTCTATAATAATTACTGCAATAATCCTTGAATCCGCGTAGGTCTACAGTAAGGGAACCTTGGGAACTCATCCTGATTCTTTTTCCGCGTTCACGGATAAATCCCTTCAAGAGGTGAATCAATTGGGCTGAGCCTTTTTTGAGGACCGGGGCAAATGACACCTCTATTTTGTTGTAGGAGAGGGAAATCATCAAACCTTCACCGTATATGAGCCAGTTAGGATTGACCCCCAGTACACTCGCTATCCCTTGAAGCACGACGATTTTGGGAAGTTGTTGCCCTAATTCATACTTTTCTAGTGTCACCCAGGAAATCCCAAGCTTTTTTGCGAGTTCTTTGAGCGTCAGCCCTCTGAATTTCCTGGCCGTCCTGATCCTTTCCCCAACACCGGGTGCAACTTTTCTTTGTCTGCTGCTTCCTTCAACGGGTTCCATTGGTTCCCCCAGACCAATTATAACTGTGTCTGGAACTTGATTTTTATCTTTTTCTTGTATCCTGAGTCTTGACAAAGTTGTAAATTCTTTGTATAATCAACATGCCATGAATCGGACATGCCTCTCAATTAAAAACGAACACTTCGGGGATTGCAAGAAAGCCAGACCCTTGACAACGAAAATCAAATATCTCCTCATCCTCAAGGGTCTGACGGTCGAGGAGCTCGCAAGGAGAATCGCACGACGGTACCGCAAGAAAATCTCCGCAACTGTGGTTTCAAAGGTAATCCACGGACATCGCTTTACACGGTATATCCAGGTGGGCATCGCGAAAGAATTGGGAGTCCCCTTCGAAGACATCTTCGAGGTGGATCATGCTGACCGTGAAAGAGTTGGCCAAAATTCTTAAAGTATCCCCGAAAACCATATACAAAATGGTCTCTGAGGGTGAAATCCCCGTCCACTATCGATTCGGAGGCAGTATACGCTTCGACGAGCGGGAAATTCGGGAATGGATTAAGAAGTGCAGGGTTGTCAACCCAGCTCCTATTATTCGTTCCGCAAGAATTCGGTCAGTAAGAAAAAAAGGGGCCTTTCGGCCCCACTCGCCATATAGGAGTTACCATGGAAAGTATAATCCAGATAAAGACACAAAGTCAACCTCTCAAAGAAGAGAATAAAAACCCGTTAATTCCTGGGAACATCTCAAGATCCTGTAAACTCCCACGACTCCCTGGACAAACCACCCGGACGCCCTTACTGGAAATGACCTTACAAGCTTCTCAACGGAGTATCACTCTCGTCACGTATTTCTTTCCGTCTAAAAGGAGTGTAACCCATGCGTCGAGCTCGCAAGACTCCCCACACCTATAATAAAGTTCAGCCCAAAACGGCATTCACTACTGCTCTCCAAAAAATCCGGAATTTCTTCTCGTTTAAGACCACGCAGCCAACCAGGGTCCAGAACCCAAGTGACAATCCGGAAGCCGAAAACCCGGAATACCCTCTTTTAGAAAATGCTGGACATATAAAACCTTCTCTTTTTGTCACCCCCACACTTACACACTCCAGATCACAATACCGAGGGTACTCGAAAACCAACAAAAAGGCGACGCCTCCTTCGAAAGTTCAGCGGTATAACGCAGGATCTGACGATCCACGGAACCCACAGTCTGTACATTTGAAATCACACCGGCAGCATGAACCGAATCCCAGCACCCCGACAAGACTCCCGTATCACACGCTCATTGAAGGCACGGATTTTGAGCCCCTATTCTTACAGAACCCGGATGCCTGGCTTCAGATCCTACAACGTTTTGATAAAAAGAAAATTGCAGATTCCGTGCAAGGTGTCCAGTCCCTCTTGGACAGTGGAGCCCCCATTCGAAATATTGTCGCTTACCTGGTCAAGGTCCTACAGAATGGGGGTTTCGTATCACAAAAATCTCCCACCTCCACGACCCAAAGAATGGTCTTAAAACTTCAAGAACTCGAAACACGATACTGGAGTCTTGGGACTTTGCTTGAGAAGTGGTTAACGCTACCCAAGAGTGAACGGGACCAGTGGATCCACAGAGCACGTGAAAGGTTTCTCAGTCAACACTACCCTCTGAGATTCCTGAAACAGTACTCCTACGCAATCGAATATGAAGCTATTAGGCTGTGGTGTTCAATGGATCAACAACGAAGGGTTACTGACGAAGGGTAGACTTTTTAAAAATGGGCTGGTGAAGTATCCGGCAGGATGAGGATTTTCAAGAGGGGCAGGTATTGGTGGATTGACTTTACGTATCACGGCAGGCGTTACCGCTTTTCACTGAAAACAACAATGAAATCAGTGGCCAAAGCTGTGATGAGGGATATCCAACGAAAGATCGTGGCAGAAGAGTTCTCATTGCCTTGGCAGACAGAATCCATCATTTTCGATGATTTTGTTACAGAGTACCTCAAACATTCCCAAATGCATAAAACCCCCGCCGGATTTGCATTGGAAAAAGTTATCATTCGCCACCTCCTGGAGCATTTCTCGGGAAAACCCTTAGAGGCAATTCGGCCGGAGGATATTGAACACTACAAAATGAAGAGGCTGAAAAAAGTGAAACCTGCCACCTTGAATCGTGAACTCCGCGTATTACGCGCTCTGCTCAACAAGGCCGTTCAGTGGGGCCACATCGATGAAAGCCCCTTCAAATATGTCAAGCTCCTTAAGGAGCCTCCGGGTCGGATTCGGTACCTCTCCACGGACGAACTTAGGAGACTCCTTGCTGTTCTTGGAGATGGACACCTGCGGACCATTGTTCTTATTGCTCTTAACACCGGAATGAGAAAGGGTGAGATCTTATCTCTTCGTTGGAAAGATATCGACTTCGAACGCCGCCTCATCATCTTGAAGCAGACCAAAACGAACCAATTGAGGATCGTTCCCATGAATGACATCGTCTATCACGCCCTCTTGGCCGCAAAACCCAAAAACGCCCATCCCCAAGACAGGGTTTTCCAAATCAAAAGCTTTAAACGGTCGTGGAAGACAGCTTTGAAGAAAGCCGGCATTCACGATTTCCGCTTTCATGACCTTCGTCACACGTTTGCCTCGTATCTTGTGATGAAGGGGATAGATCTCCGGACGGTTTCGGAGTTGTTAGGTCACCGGACCTTAAAAATGGTGTATCGATACAGTCACTTAAATGAAGAAAGGTTGCGGGTTGCGACGAACACCCTTGGCACAATTTTGGCACACTCGGCGAATTTGGACAAACTGGAGTCAGATAAAAGTGAACGTGGAAGTGATTGAGTTTCAGAAGGTTAAGGATGGAGCGGGAGACGGGATTCGAACCCGCGACCCCTACCTTGGCAAGGTAGTGCTCTACCTCTGAGCTACTCCCGCTTGGGTCCATCAATTATAACGAGCGCACAGGAACGGTGCAAATGCAGGGGCTATGGCTTCTTCCGCAACCGTCTCAATAGGGTTTCCAGTTCGGGGATCCGGAGCCAGAGCCCCAGGCCGACAAACACCCCGAGAAACAGCCCGCCGGAAAGGAGGAGATCGGTCAAGGGTGATTGGGGTCGGACCCAGGCCAGCGGAATGGCGGAGCCGAGGGTTACGAGGATGAGTCGGATCCCCCACGCCAGGGGCTCTCGGGTCATGGGAAACTCTTTCGCCAGGACCCCGGTCAGGAAGAGGACTTGAGCGGTGCTGGCCGCCGAGGTGGCCAGGGCCAGGGCTGGAAAGCCCAAAACGGGGGATAAACTCAACGCGATCCCTAAGTTGACCCCCGCTGCCAGCGCAAAAGCGATGTTGGGGACCCGGATCTCTTTCCGTGCAAAAAAGACGTTCAAGAGGACCCGAGACAGTGCAAAAGGGACAATGTTCAACGCATAGAAGATCAATGCCTGGGCCGTGTAAAAGACATCGGGGCCACGAAAGGCGCCCCGCTGGTATAGGACTGCCACTAAGGATTCCGCCCGAAGGATGAAGAAAACTGTTACGGGGAAGGTGAAAAAGAGGGCGCCGCGGACGGCGGACCAGAGTTCTGCGCGCAGGGCTTCTGGTGTATCCACCTGTCGGCTGATCTCTGGAAGGGACACCGCCGAGACCCCCACGCCAAAGAGGGCAATCGGCAAATGCATCAGTCGGAAGGCATAGTTGAGGTACGAGATGGCCCCTTCTCGCAAAAAAGAGGCGATTAGGGTATTGACGAACAGTGTAAACCGGGTGAGGGCTGTGTTCAGCACGACGGGGACAAAGAGTTTTTGAACGCTTCGGATGCCAGGATGTTGGGGCTCCGGCCGGGTCCAACGGATCCCCGTTTTCTTGACCGCAGGGACCTGAACAAGGATCTGAAGAAGACCGCCCACCAAAACCCCCACCCCGACGAAAAACAACGCAATCCGAGGTTCCATCTTTTGCCAGGCCGCGATGCCAATGAAGAGCAGAACGCCCACATTGAAAAACGCCGGTGCCAACGCCGGGATAAAAAAGACCCGAAACGCGTTGAGGACCCCCATGAGCAGGGCGGAGATGCCGACCAAGACCAGATAAGGAAAGAGTAAGCGGGTCAACTCAACGGTCAACTGGAATTTGACCGGGATACTGCGGAATCCGTATGCCGTGATGGTGACCCAAATTGGGGCCAGAAGGATGCCGAGGAGGACCATCAGGGTCCCGAACCCCAAGATCCCCCAAAACACGGTTGCGAACAGGCGTTCAGGCCTTTCGCGTCGTTCCACAGCCTGGACAAAGACCGGAACAAAGGCGGTTTGAATGGCATTCTCGGCCAAAAGGTCTCGGAGGTAATTCGGGATCCGGAACGCCACATAGAAGACATCGGAGAACCGACTGGCCCCAAAGAGGAACGCGATCCCGGCCTCGCGAAGGAGCCCTAAGAATCGGCTAATGAGTGTAGCGGACGCAAAGGAGAGAACCGACCGATACCGCACAGGCTAAAAGATACGCACCCATCCAGAGGAAGTCAAATCAAACACCTCAACACCTCCCACTTCCCTGCGATCCCCGTGATCTTTACAAAGGGGGAAGGTGGCCTTAAAATAGTCTTTCAAGAAAGCCAAACCGGTTAGCGAATCTATCCAAGGTTGTTCTTCTTTGCTGCCACAGGTTTCACTTCACTATCAAGGTCTATTGGACTCCACATCGGGGTTGGGGAGTCCTCGGATGCCGGAGAAAAATAGATTTATCGCCGCCATTAAGGCTACACAAGCATGGACACGGCCTTTACATTGGTTAACTTCTCATGTAAAATTGAGAAGACTGGGTGGCTGTGTCCTTAGAATTGGCAAAGAAATAAATTAAAAGGAGGCTGAATTATGGACATCACAAGGACCACACACTACACACTGCGGACGCTGGTGGAACTGGCCCTCCACAAAGAGGGTGAAGTGGTCTCCAGTAAAGAGATCTCCGAAAAACAACTGGTCCCGCGGAACTACCTCCCCAAGATTGTCTTGATCCTCGCGACCAAAGGGCTCGTCCGGACCGAGCGAGGGAAAATGGGCGGTCTTCGTCTGGCCGTAGACCCTTCGAAGATCACCCTTCTGGATGTCTTAGAGGCGGTCGAAGGCCCCCTGACCTTCAACCGTTGTGGCCTGTATCCGGAAGAGTGTCCCCACGGTCCAGATTGCCCGCTGGGCGCGGCGTGGGACGAGATCCAAGAGAAGTTCGCCGAGTCCCTCCGATCGGTCACCATTAAGGACTTGGCGGAGCGACTCAAGAAGTTCCGAAAGTCTTCCAAGAAGCGTTAAACCGAGACCCGTTCTCGGTTGAACACCTCCCGCAGGTAGCGGCCCGTCACGGAGGCCGGGCTCTCGGCCACGGCCTCCGGCGGGCCTTCTGCAACAATTTGCCCGCCTTGATCGCCCCCTTCGGGCCCTAAGTCAATCACCCAATCCGCAGATTTGATCACATCCAAGTGGTGCTCAATGACCACCACGGTATTCCCCATATCCACGAGTCGTTGCAGGACCTCA
This sequence comes from Caldifarciminota bacterium, assembly GCA_015490555.1. GTDB lineage: Bacteria > Hydrothermota > Hydrothermia > WGAB01 > WGAB01 > S141-55. Next base: position 9,687 of record WFXO01000019.1, read on the forward strand.
ATGAGTTTCTGAACATCGGCAAAGTGGAGCCCCACGGTCGGCTCATCCAGGATGTACAGTGTCCGACCTGTGGCTTTCTTCGAAAGTTCCTTCGCCAGTTTAATCCGTTGGGCCTCCCCGCCGGACAGAGTGGTCGCGGGCTGCCCGAGTTTGATGTACCCCAACCCCACATCCTGTAACAGCCGCAGATATTTCATGATGTTGGGGATATCCGCAAACAGTTCCGCCGCGCGGTCCACAGAGAGATCCAGGACCTGTGCAATGTCAAAGCCTTTGAACTTCACCTCCAAGGTCTCCCGGTTGTACCGCTTGCCTTTACAAACCTCACACGGGATATAGACATCTGGCAGGAACTGCATCTCGATCAGGATGTATCCGCTGCCCTGGCACGCCTCACATCGTCCCCCGCGAACATTGAAGGAAAACCGACTTTTCGTATAGCCCCGGATTTTGGACTCCGGCAGTTGTGCAAAGAGTTCCCGGATGTGGGTGAAGACACCGGTATACGTGGCGGGGTTCGAACGAGGTGTCCGACCGATGGGGGATTGATCAATGTTGATCACCTTATCCAGGTGTTCGACGCCTTCCAGGGCATTATAAGGACCCACGGGGTCTCGGGAACCATAGAGGGCACGTCGGAGCGCCGGATAAAGGGTGTCCTCGATCAACGAAGACTTTCCCGAGCCGGAGACCCCCGTGATGCACACAAAGAGTCCTAAGGGGATTCGGACATCAATGTTCTTCAGGTTGTTGGTCCGGACGCCCCGAATCATCAGAAATTTGTCACCGGGCTGGCGTCGCTGTTTAGGGATCGGGATTTGGAGTTCACCAGACAGGTATTTCCCTGTAAGAGACCGGGGATGGCCTGCGATCGCGTCCGGGGGGCCTTCTGCAACCACTTGTCCTCCATGATCGCCAGCGCCGGGGCCTAAATCCACCACCCAGTCTGCTGTCCGGATGGTCTGCTCATCATGCTCGACTACAATCACCGTATTGCCGATATCCCGGAGACGCAATAGCGTTCGGATGAGGCGGTGGGTATCTCGGGGATGGAGCCCGATGGTGGGCTCGTCCAAGATATAAAGGACGCCGGTGAGGCCGGACCCGATCTGGGTTGCCAAGCGGACCCGCTGGTCCTCTCCGCCGGAAAGGGTCTCCGAGGGCCGGTCTAAGGTCAGATAGCCCACCCCGACATCCAGCAGGAACCGGAGTCGGGACTGGATCTCCCGAAAGATTTGGCGTGCGATGAGGAACTCCCGCTCGGTGGGATTGAGATGGTCAAAAAAGTCATACGCCTCTTGAATCGACATCTGGACGATATCCCAGATCGAGTGGTCTCGGATCTTTACGGCCAGGGCTTCTCGTCGGAGCCGGGCCCCTTTACACACCGGACAGGCCCGTTTGGACATGAACTGTTCAATCTCTTCCCGGACCCAATCCGACTCTGTCTCCACATACCGTCGCCACAAATGAGGGATGACCCCCTCATAGCCCCAAATCTCCGAATGGGTACCATTGGTGTCAAAGGTTCCTTCCTCGTTCCCGTAAAGGACGACATTTCGAAACTCTTCCGGCAAATCTTTCCACGGGGTTGCCAAATCCACGCCGTACCGACGGGCCAGGCGATAGAGTTTCCGATACAGCCATTCGTTAGGTTCTCCATAGGGCTTGAGTGCCCCCTCTTCGATGGACAAGGTCGGGTCGGGGACGATGAGGCTGGGATCGGGCTCCATTTCTACCCCCAGTCCATTACACGCCGGACACGCTCCGTAAGGGGAGTTAAACGAGAACAAGCGAGGTTCCAGTTCAGGCATCGAAAATCCACACTTCGGACAGGTCAAAAGTTCGCTAAACAGGACTTCCTCTTCTTGGTCGCCGACCAAGACCTTCACGAACCCTTCGGACTCTTTCAACGCTTGCTCTACGGAATCTGCCAGCCGGGACCGGATCCCTTCCCGAATTTTGAGTCGGTCTACTATGATTTCGATGGTGTGGATCTTATAGCGATCCAGGGTCGGGGGCTCTTCCAGCAAATAGAGTTCTCCATCCACGCGGACACGGAGAAAGCCCTTCTTGCGTAATTTTTCGAACAGGGCCCGATATTCTCCTTTCCGGCCTCGTATTACGGGGGAAAGGATCTGGATTTTGGTCCCCTCAGGATATCGCAAGAGGGCATCCACGATCTCGTCAAGGGTGGTCTTTTTCAGCACGACCCCGCAATCGGGGCAATGGGGGACGCCGATCCGTGCAAAGAGGAGCCGCAGATAGTCATAGATCTCGGTTACGGTCGCAACCGTAGACCGCGGGTTTTTGGAAGCCTTGCGCCGTTCGATGGCAATGGCAGGAGAAAGGCCCTCGATGTAATCCACATCGGGCTTTTCCATTAAGCCCAGGAACTGGCGGGCATAGGCCGAAAGGGATTCCACATACCGGCGCTGACCTTCGGCATAAAGGGTATCAAAGGCCAGGGAAGACTTTCCGGAGCCAGAGATTCCTGTAATGACCACAAACTTCTCCTTCGGAATCTCGACATGGAGATTCTTGAGGTTGTGGACCCGTGCACCGTGAACAACGATCTTCTTGGGGGCCATAGGCCTAATAGCATACGCATCCCCCTCCTCCGCTTCAATGGGCAAAATCAGGAAGGATCTTCCGACACTGAGTCCTCTTCTATCCAGGGCTCGATGTGGGCGGTGACTTTGCCTTTGATATGGCGATTCACTTCCTTTTCCAACTGGGTGACGAGGTCATGGGCCTCACGGAGGGTCATCTCCGGACTCGCCTCGACATGGAGGATGACTTCAATATGCTGACCATAGCGATGGATTTCGATGTCGTGCACATTGTTTAAGCCCGGGATCTCTTCTGCAACTTGGTGGACCAGATCCTCGAGTTCCTTGGGCACCGGCTCCCCGAGGAGGGGAGATCCGATCTCCCGGACCAGCCGGTAGGCGGTCCAGAGGATATAGCCCGCGATGCCGAAGCCCAGGAGCCCATCCATCCAGGGGAAAGATCCTTGTGCCAAGAGCCCGATTCCTACAGCATACGAGGTCCATGCATCGGACCGATGGTGGAATGCATCGCTTTTGAGGCCAGGGGAATCCAAGGATTCTCCAAATCGGAGGGACAGGAGGGTCATCCCTTCCTTTATCAGGCCGGTGGACAGGACGATCAGGATCGCCCAGATGGGGATGGCCTGGGCCTCAGGATGGAGGATTCGGGTAAACGCCTTGACCAGGAACTCCAAGCCCACAATGCCCAAAATGACGGCAATCGCAAAACCGGAAAGGAATTCGGCCCGGCCATGGCCAAAGGGGTGCTCAGGGTCTGCCGGTTTCATCGCCATGCGAGCCCCCAGATAGACCAAAAAGGTGGTCAGGGCATCACTCAGGCTGTGAAAGGCATCGGCTTTTAAGGCAACTGAGAGGAGAAGATCCCCCAAGACCCACTTCACACCCCCAATGAAAAGGTTGGCCAAAAGGATGATCGTGGCAACCTGCCGGACTTTCCGGAGGCGTTGGCGTTCCGAGTGTGTTGGAGAGGAGGGGACCATCCGTCAAACAACGAGATCGAGTTTCTTTTTGACGTCTGTATCGAACAGGAGCCGATTCCACAGGGTCGGCCAGAATGGGCGTCCGGCTTTCAGATCCTGGGGGAACGGATAGATCCGCTTCAGTAGCACAACCCCCAGGGCGGAAAGGGTCAATCCCTGGGCCCAGGGGGCTCCCCCACAGAGGGGGCAGAAAAACGCAAGGAGCACCGCGGTCACGAGGGCCAGCAGGACCCCCAAGGCGTTCTCCTTCAGGACCGTAAAAATCAAAACCACAATCAAAGACAACAGGGTGATTTTCGGAATCATCACGAGGAAGAGTCCCAATGTCACAGAGATCCCTCGTCCCCCTTGGAACTTGAGGTAGACCGACCAGTTATGGCCCACAATGGCGGCGATGCCCCCTACCACCTGTTCGTTCAGTGAGAATCCCCAGGCGCGAAGGAGAAACACCACCACGATCGCCTTGGAGATATCCAGGAGCCCGCTGAGGATGCCATAGGGCACCCCTACGCTACGGGCCACATTCGAGCCCCCTACATTGCCGGTCCCGACTTTGCGGATATCAATCCCCTTGACCCAGCGGGGGATCAAGTATGAAAAGGGGATCGATCCGAGGAGATACCCGAAAAGGGCTATCCAGAGAGATTGTGGGTACATCGTGAGCAAAGATTCGTCCAGGGTAAAATTTCCAGTCGTTCCGATTCGATTTCTTGTCCGCAGACCTCACAGATGCCATAGGTTCCGTCATCAATCCGTTCTAAGGCTTTGTCAATTGCGCGGAGCAATTCAATTTCACGATCCGCCAGTTTGGCCATCAGGTCTTCCGTAAGGGTAAAGTTGGCCCAGTCTTCACGGTCCATAGGTTCCTGCGTGCTCTCTCCTAAACGGTCCTCATCCTCTTTGCTTCGGATGAGATAGGAGAGGATCTCTTCCTTCTTCGTAATCAGGAGTTTGCGAAACTTCTTTCGGTCTGTCATGGAGGCATATGATAACGGCAACCGAAAGTTTGATGCAAGACAGCCTTATTTATGAAAGCCCAGACGGCAGGGTCGGGGAAACCCCAGGTTTCTGCCTTGACTCACGAAGGGGGACCCCATAGGATTTCGGCACACGACGGGAGGACCCTTCGGGGATCCGCACAAAACGGGGTGTGTATGATCGGTATCCAACTCGGCATCCTGAGCCTTTGGCTCCTCTCTCAATCCCTTGTCTTGAACGAGGTCTACCCCAATCCCCCGGGCCCGGAATCCGGCAGTGGCTCCCCGGGAGACCGCTTCGAATGGATTGAACTTTACAATCCCACCGCCTCGCCCCTTTCCATCTCCGGCATCTGGCTCAGTGACGGGGATGAGGTAGACTCCCTGGTTCCTGTTGAAGACTCCATGTACCTTCAGGTTTTTCCAGGGGTCCGAATCGCGACAGACACCCTTCCGCCCCAGAGCTTTGCACTCATACTGGACCGTGAGTTTTTAGGAACCGGGGATTCCGCATACCCGATCCAAATCCCGCCCCAAACCGTTCTGTTGACAACCTCAGATACCGACTTAGGGAACGGGCTCAGCAACTCGGACCCCCTGATCCTCCTTTCACCAACCGGGGACACTCTGGATGTCTATGGCACGCCTGAAAACCCCGAAGATTCGCTCCCCTTGAATCCCGAGGATGGGGTCTCGGTGGAACGGGTCTCCTGGCAGACCGGGGATATTTGGACCAATTGGCGGTTCTCCCGATGGGGGGCCTCCCCAGGCCGAACCAACTCCTGGTCCCTGGAGAACGACCTGGGGTGGGTCCCGGAGTCCCTCACCATTTTCCCTGCACTTCCCTCCTCGGTGGATTCCCTGATCCTGCGATGCTTTCTGATGAATTACGGCCGGTCCACGGTCCCGTCCTTTGAGATCGATCTTTCGTGGGGACCTTTCTCGGATCATCGGGTTCTCTCCATGTCTCTGGAGCCGGACGAAGGAGTGGCCCTGGAGTTCCGGGGGCCTCCCTTGCCGGAAGGGCTCCAGACCATTATCGTATCCCTCGCCACCCAGGATGAAGACTCAACAGACGATCGCGTCTCACGGTCTCTTTATGTCGGTCTGGCACCCGTTGTGATCAACGAGATCATGTACAACTCGGACCTCGAGTGGATTGAACTCTTTAACCGCTCTTCGGAATCGGTAGACCTTGCAGGCTTTGTCCTTGTGGATTCTGCGGGTGGACGTTCCGGCCCTTTTCCAGACAGCACCCTGGCCCCCAATACCTACCTTGTCATTGCCGGTTCTGAGGCTTTCGGTGACCGGTTCCCGGGCGTTCCCTTCCTGGTGCCCCCAGACGGTCTACCGACCCTGAACAACACGTTTGAAACCCTGTTCCTGGAGGATGCGAACGGAACCCTTTGGGACCGAGTGTTCTATCGTTCTTCCTATGGGGGAGGGCCGGAGGTCTCCCTGGAACGGGTCTCTCCCGAACTGCCGTCTTCTCTTGCCTCCAACTGGGCTTCTTGTCAGGACCCCACGGGCTCCACCCCCGGTCGCCAAAATTCGGTCTACCTCAACCTCGACACTACCCCTCGGACCTTCACCCTCTCCCCAAAAGCCGTACACCCTGGAGAGCCCATCCTTCTGACGTACGACTTAGGGGTTCCCACGGTAGACATCGAGGTCATGGTCTTCGACCTACGCGGTCGACTGATTGCACACCCTCTAAACCAACAAGGTCTGCCGGGGGCAGGACAGGTCCTCTGGAACGCACCCGATCTTCCGGGCCTGTACATCGTGTACCTGGATGCACGGTCGGGGCCCCATCGGTTTCGAAAGAAAAAGACCTTTGTAGTGATGCCTTAAGACATGCGGAGACCCTACAGTCAAATCTTTCTCAAAGACAAAAACATCCTCCAAAAGATCCTCCGACATGTAGAGTGCCCTCCCTCCCTTCCGATCTTAGAGATCGGGCCTGGAGAAGGGGATCTCACCAGAGTGCTCTTGGATCACGGGTTTCGAGTCATCGCAGTGGAAATCGACGTCCGGATGGTCCAACGACTCGAGGAGACCTTTGAATCCTTCCTCCAAACTCGGCAACTCCAGTTGATCCATGCGGATTTTCTGAGGGTTCCGTGGCCGGATCTCCTGGCCCATGCAGACCATGGAGAGATGTGTGTGGTTTCCAACATCCCGTATGCCGTGACCGGCCCGATCCTGGAGCGGCTCGTGGAAGCCGCGCGATGGTTGCCCCGCGTCTACCTTACGGTCCAGTGGGAGGTCGGCCAGCGGATCGTGGCGTCTCCCGGCTCGAAAACCTACGGGGCCCTCTCGGTATGGGTCCAGACCGTTTACATCCCGCGCTTGTTATTCAAGATCAAGCGGACGAGTTTCTGGCCTGTGCCGGAGGTGGATTCCGCCTTTGTCGCCTGGACACGCCGAGATCCACCCCAGGTCCCTTACGCTGAACAGCCGACCTTTTTTGCGTGGGTCCGGAAACTCTTCCAATTCCGGCGGAAGACGCTCCGTCGGATCCTTCGGGACCTGGGGGTTCTCTCGTATGTCGAGCCTGTGTTAGATGAGTCCATCCTTCAAAAACGTCCCGAAGAACTGGATATCCCTACCTTCTACCGCCTTTTCCGCATCCACGCCTCGGAATCCCGTTAGAGTTCCGGGATCTCGAGATCTTCCAGGATATGCCGGGCTTCCGGGGTCAGGACAATCCCCGTATCCGTCCACTGGAGATAGGATCGGATCTGCCAAATGCTCTGGAGGGGGGAGACATCCGGGAGAATGTCGCAGGCGAGGCGGACCAACGTCCCAGCAGAAATCCCCCCGGCGTGCTCTCTGCGTCGTCGTTCGATCCGTGTGACGGTATACTGGCCTGTCGCCGGGATCGAGCCCAATTTCAAGGGAACCAGCACATTGAACCCCATCTCGAGGATCTCGAAGGGCACGGCCTGGGTCTGGCTCCCCCATGGGGTCTGGATCTGGATACGGACGCGCCGGACCCGCGTCGGCCGAAGGAAGCCCGCAATCCAGCGGCGGAAGATACGATCGTAAAGATCGAGTCCCGAGGCCTTGAGCGGGAACCGCCTGCTCAAAAGAGCCAAGTCCTGCCGATCAATCGGCCGGGTCGTGAGAATTCCCGCCTCTTCAGGAGACTCCGTGCGAAGATAGGCTTCTCCCCACACGGACCGGATGTATCGATGGGCCATCTCCCGGAAAAACGGGCCCACGGGGGTGTTTTGCCACGGGGTCGTGATCAGCCCCTGCTGATACAATTGCTGGAGGTTCTGGAGTTGTTCCTTCAAGAGGGCCTCTGTGTGTGCCTGGATCAGGCTCGGGAGCGTGTGGGGAGGCGGTGGGTTGATCTCGACCTCCTCGATCTCCGTGGTGATTTGGATCTCGTGCCTCCGGTTCTCTGGATGCTCCTCTTCTTCGGGCAGGGGGAACTCAAAGAAGAGCCCATCGACCACCACCCGCACCCGAGGGCCGGCCTCTTTCGGCCTCTGGGCCTCAATCTCGCGGAGCAGTTCATAAAGGCGGGGGTCCGTCAAATGGAGCGGACTCTGTGTCGCAAGGGATTTTGCACGTCGTTCCGCTCGAATATGGAGATGGATCCGATCCATCAATCGCTGTGTCTGCTGGGGCTCCTCCAACGGCTCAAAATCCAGAGAGTAGAGATTGGTAAACCGAAGGACCTTGATACGGCCTCCATAAGGGCGGGCGATCGCAGCAAGGAGGACCGCCTGACATAGGAACCCCTCATCCGTCATCACGGTGATCCGAGGATATCGTCGAAAGAGTCTCCGTAAACGGGGAAACCGTTCCGGATCGGGGACAATGGTAGAGCCCTGAATGTGGAAAACCGGAGGGAGTCGAAGGAGGGTCAGCGGTCCCAGATTGCCCACACCTTCGAAGACGGTGAAGCCGGCGGCACGCCGCTCCCAAAGGTGGGTAAACCCCAGGTCTCGTCCGGTGGGCCCATGGTCGGGCAGGACCAACAGGGTGTGGGTGTCCCGTAAAGGGGCAGGATCTGGGAGTTGACGGAGCACGTGGCCGAAGGGATGGAGGGCCCGATCGAGCAGGCGGGCCTCGCGCTCTGAGATCGCCAGCGCCAGGCAAGCCTTCACACGGGGGTGTTGGGCCTCTTGAACCGCTTGAAGGAATTGGGAGACATCCGCCACTTGAAGCGAGTGGTCTCGGAGAACCCCTGCATTCCGGAGCCGGCGCTGGATTGCCGGATCCAAAAGGGATTCGGTCAACGTTCGACGAATTCGCTGGATGACCTCGTCTGGGGGCTCCGGTAAGCGGACCAGGGCCTGGTACAGAGGCCGAAAGGACGCAGGCAAAAAGGGAAGTAGTTGATAGAGGATGGATGCCAACACTTCGGCGTCGGCCGGGATCTGTTCCGGCCGAAATCGGAGTCCTGGAAAAGTGAGGGTCCGACTCACCCGTTCCCTTTCCCCTCCGTCGGCTCCCAGGACCTGCGCGCCGGGGATAACCTGATAGGGGAACTTGGTCACCGCGTGGATCAGAAGTCCGCCATGCTCTTTGGCCTCTTCCAGAGCGGGAAGGGGAGGGAGCAGCCAGCCAATGAAACACCGGTAATTTCGAAAGTCCCAACGGGAGAGTTCCTCAGGTTGGGTGAGAACCCGAACCTCCCCGGCATCTGGCCGTCCCTGCAAGATCAAGGTTCGATCTGCTAAGAACTTCGAGGAAAGGACCCGATCTTGGTCCTGGGGGCGAACGCCTATGATCACGGGGCCCTTGTATCCCCCTGCCATCCAGAGGATAAAGTCCAATGGGCGATATTCGGGCAGGAGCGGGATCCGGATGGACTCTCCGTTGAGCACGGCCAGAGTCCACGGCTGCCAGGCCCGGGGTGGGGGCTCCCCTCGAATTTTCTCAAACCGGTCTAAGAGTCGGCGATAGGGCGCGGGCCAGGCCTTGGCGGCTTCGACCCGCTCCTCGTGGTCCTCACATTGCGGACAGGGCATTCCAGCGAGAAACCGTGAGAGGCTTACGTCCCCTCCACACGCAAAACAGGCACGTTTCACCCTGATACGAGAGATCATCGTGCCCTCCGGAGAGCAGGGGGGATCATCCTTCCCTCTGCGTAGACTTGGACCACAAGGGCAACGTCTGGATCCGGATGCCCCAGTGCAAGAGGACGAGGGTTCCCATGACCGAAGGGACAACGATCCGGATCGCATGACTCAACAGCGCAAAGGAAAGGGCCAACTCCCGGGATAAGCCGAACGGTGTCAGACTGACGATGCAGGCATACTCAAAGACGCCGAGGTAGCCGGGTGCCGAGGGGAGCATGACGCTCAGATTGATGGCGACCATGGCCAGGAGGGTCACGGGCACAGGAGGAGAAACCCCTAAGGCCCAGAACGCGGCGTGGTAACTCCACCCCTCGAGTCCCCAGATCAACAATGTCAGGCCAGCCGTCCCCACAAGTTCACGAGGGGTCCTCAGGACCCGTAGCCCCCCGAAAAGTCCTTCGGCGATCCGAAGGAGCCAGAGCTGCCAACGTTGAGGCAGCCGTTGGATCAGCGCATCAAAGAGCCGCGACAAAGACGCGCGTCGCCAGTAAAGGAGGTAGTAGGCCGGGAAAATGCCGAAGAAGAGGACCGCACTCACAACGACCAGCGGACGAAGGACCCGGGGGAGGGGAACAAAAAGGAGTGCGACCACCGCAAAGCCCACGGTGGCCGCCCCATCAAAAAACCGTTCCAGTAGCACCGAGGAAAAGGCCGCACTCCGGGAAACCTCGGTTCGCTGTCCCAGAATCAATGCGCGTAAGACTTCTCCCAGGCGGGCGGGAAAGATGTTGTTGCCCAAGAACCCCAAAAGCAGGCTACCCAGAACCGGGCCATAGCGGAGCCGGGCAACAGGGCGGAGCATCCACTGCCACCGCAACCCCCGCAGGAAATAACTCACAAAATGGAGACTCGCTGCCAGGAGAAAGAGTCCGAGATGGGTCCGGGGGAGCAGATCGCGTAAGACCCCGAGATCGATTCCCCGGAAACTCAACACAAGGGCCACCACACTGACGGCCACACCGACCGCCGTGCGAACCCAAACCACGTTACCTCCTTGGGGTTTTCAGACAGAGATGAAGCAATGGATTCCGGCTGGACATGGTGGTCACCCGGTGGTCTTTTTCTGGCGGCGGGCAGGGGTGGAGGAAATCTTGAGATCCCCCAAGACAACCAGAATTTCCATCTTCCCTTTCGCCTCCGAGGGCTCCCAAACCCACACCCCTTCCTCCACTTCCTTCAGGGCAAGATCGGAGATCACATCCCCGTCCAACACCTGGGCCTGGATGTGGGTTTTTTTGGCCAGGGTAGAAGATAACTGAATGGCCACATCCCCGGCCTCACCCTGGATTTTTATATGACGAAGCGCTCGAGGGTGGAGCCGGCAATCGCCTCCGGCAAAACGGATCTCGAGGGTTCCCTGGACAGCCCCCTGGATCTCCAAGTCCCCTCCTGCTGCTTCGACCTGAACATCGGCATGGGCAGGAACACGGATCTCGGACTCTTCAGAGATGAGTTCTGCCGTCGCACCATCGAACCGGAAATAGCCCCGGGCCCGGACCCGGGCCTTTTGAATCCGTTTCTCGAAAATCAGGGTGAGGTCTCCCCCGACATGATCAATTTGGAGGGGCTTCCCCGTGGGGATCTCCACGAATTCCTCGATCTCGGCCTCTAAAGGGTTCTCGGTCATCTCCCGGAACAGTTCCGGGAGATGCCGTACAGCACTTTGGAACAACTGGCTGATCTTTTTGATTGCGGTGGTGATGGCCTGTTGGGGTGCTGACGCCTTACCGAGGGCTTCCAACAAGCGGACCGCCTCCTCGGGGGTAATTTTCCCCTCTTCTAAGAGGCGGAGGATCCGATCCCGGTCCGTCATACATCCAAGTTTACAACATTTTTGGCGTTCTCCTCGATGAACTGACGGCGGGGTTCCACTTTATCCCCCATCAGGATCGAGAAGAGCCGCTCGGCCTCTGCAGCATCTTCAATCGTCACCCGCTTGAGGATGCGACGCTCTGGATCCATGGTCGTCTCCCAAAGTTGCTCGGGGTTCATTTCGCCCAAGCCCTTGTAGCGCTGGATCCGGATCCCATCGGTGCCGATTTCCTTTTTCAGTGCCTCCAACTCCTCGTCAGAGTAAAGGTACCATTCTTTTTTGCCCTTCTGGACACGATACAGGGGAGGTTGGGCAATGTAGAGGAAGCCCTGTTCAACCAGGGGCTTCATGAGCCGGTAAAACAGGGTCAGCAACAGGGTCCGAATGTGGGCTCCGTCGACGTCGGCGTCGGTCATAATGATGATTTTCCCATAGCGGGCCTTCGACGGATCACAATCCTCGCCCATCCCTGCCCCGATGGCCGTAATAATCGTTCGGATTTCCTCGTTGGCCAACGCCTTTTCCAGGCGAGCCTTCTCAACGTTCAGGATTTTCCCTTTCAGGGGCAAAATGGCCTGAAACTCTCGGTTTCGTCCCTGTTTGGCGCTTCCGCCGGCCGACTCCCCTTCGACCAGGAAGAGTTCTGCATGATCCGCCTCCCGGGCGATGCAGTCGGCCAGTTTCCCAGGCAAGCTGTCGGACTCCAGGAAACTTTTCCGACGTGTGAGTTCGCGGGCACGTCGGGCGGCTTCCCGACCCTGGGCTGCCATGGCGGCCTTTTCTACAATCGCCTGGGCCACCGAAGGGTTGTCCTCCAGGAACCGATAGAACCGCTCGTAGAAGAGAGAGTCGACCAAACCCTTGATATAGCCGTTCCCCAGTTTGGTCTTGGTTTGCCCCTCAAACTGTGGGGAGGGGAGTTTCACGTGGATGACGGCAGTGAGCCCTTCCCGGACGTCCTCCCCTTGAACCGGTTTCTTCAGGAGGTTGTAGGACTTCCCGTAATCGTTGATGGCCCGCGTCAGAGCGGTCTTGAAGCCCGTTAGGTGGGTCCCTCCTTCGTGGGTATGGATGGTGTTCGCGAAGGACAGCAGGGTCTCTACATAGCCCGTGTGATACTCCAAAGCAATCTCGATCTCCACCGAATCGCTGCGGGTCTTGAAATAGAACGGGTCGTGAATCGGGGTGCGCCCTTCATCCAGATACTTCACGAATTCGACCAGCCCCCCTTCGTAGTGGAAGACTTCATGGGCGCCGGTCCGTTCGTCCGTAATCTCTATGTGGAGATCCGAGACCAGGAAGGCCAACTCCCGGAGTCGGTCTCTCAGCAAGGCATAGTCGAACTCCAGGACCTGAAAGATCTCGGGATCTGGCCAGAACCGGATCTCGGTTCCGGTCTCCTCCGTATCTCCAATCACTTCCAACTCTGTCACCTTGACCCCTTGTGCAAACTCCTGCCGGTAAATGTGGCCTTCCCGTCGGACCGTGACGACCAGCCGTTTTGAAAGGGCACACACGACGGAAGCCCCAACGCCATGGAGTCCACCTGAAATCTGGTATGTTTTCGAATCAAACTTCCCACCGGCGTGGAGAGTAGTCATCACGACCTCGACGCCGGAGACCCCGAGTTCGGGGTGGGTATCCACAGGGATTCCCCGCCCGTTATCCCGGACGGTGACGGATCCATCTTCGTGGATGGTCACAGACACCTGGGTGGCGTATCCGGCTAACGCCTCATCGATGCCATTGTCCACCAACTCGAAGACCAGGTGGTGGAGCCCGCGTTTCCCGACATCTCCAATGTACATTGCGGGCCGTTTTCGAACGCCCTCGAGTCCGCGTAAGACTTTGATCGCGTCTGCCTTGTACGTCTGTTGCGTCATCGTTTCCTCCTTCTCCTCCATAGAATCTGGCGAATAACCTCTTTCCCCATCCGCCGAGAAATCTCGTTTTGCCACTCCCCACTCCGTGCACTGAGTTCCTGTCGAAGCAACGGATCTTTCACCTCTACATACAGGGTCTCCCCCTCCACCCAAAGGTCCTCCGGCTCCGGAAGACCCCATTCTTTCAAGATTTCTTGGGCGATCCGGGCCACCTCGGCCTGGGTCTCCAGCGGGCGCGAGGTCACCCGCGCTAAAATCCGTTCCAAAATCGTCGAGATCCGTTCCATGGCTTAGATCGGGATCGGTGTTCCTATAGACACAGGATGAACGGATGTGATCAAGGTCTGTCCTTCTAAGCCTGCCACGAACTTTTGTACGAAGGACTCCCCAAAGATGGAAATCGGTTCATCCAACAACAACACCGGAAGTTCTCCATAGTGCTGGGCCAACAGATCTCGGAGACCCATCAACACCGTCAAAAGAAAGAGCCATTTCTCACCTTGGGAACCGACATGTTCCAAGGGATACCCGCGGTAGAGGAACAGGATTTGATCCCGATGGGGACCGTAGAGGGCCACGCCTCGCTCGTGCTCCTCCTCTATGTAGGCGTCTAAGATCCCCTCTCTCAACGGGAGAGAGGGCTGATACGCCAGGGTGACTTCTTCCCGTGGCAGGGAGACCTGGCGTCCGTTCTTGAGGACTTCCTGGAGGGTTCGGACCATTTCCGTGCGCCGCTGGACCACATAGGCCCCGGTCTGTTCTAATTGACGGTTCCAGGGGGCCAGGGTCTCCACGTGTCCCTCCCGCAACAGGGCATTTTTCTGGCGCAGCGCACGCCGGTATTGGGCCAATTTCTGGGCATACACCGGGTCCAAGAGCCCGAGGTAGCGATCCAGAAAAGATCGGCGGGCCTCCGGCTCCCCTTCAACCACCGGCTGGTCCAAAGGAGTCGCACTCACGACCGGGAACACCTGAAAGAGTTCCCGAAGGGCTTCCACACGTTTTCCATCCAAGAACGCCTCTTTTTTCCCTTGCCAATACCGGATCTTGATCCGGTGGGTGGCTCCTGTATTGCGTTCCACCGTACCCTCCACCAGAAAAAAGTCTGCACCCCATTGCACCAATTCCGGATCCGGGACCCTCCGAATTGACTTTCCAAGTGATAAATATCCGACCGCCTCGAGAAGATTCGTCTTCCCCACCCCGTTCTCCCCCGTGATCACCTGTAATCCATCGGTGAAATAAAAACTCCTTTCGCCGAAGTTGCGGTAATGGAGGAGGTGCACGCTCTGGATTCTCATCTTGGGCGAATTTTACAGGATTCTCCTGGAAAAGTCAATGAATTTTGCACCCCAACCCCATAAACTCCGCATTTGTTAAACTGGGGAATTGTTCAAGAAAAAATCACTACTTGGTTTGTAGCATATTGTGTCCATGTATTTTCCTGGCTCCCAGCGAGTTATTTGTGTAGGAATTTTATCTTGCCAAAAAGTTTTTGTGGGTTCTTGACAGGGGGGGCATCGAGGGCATAAGGTAGCAATGGAAGGTGGCGCATGGGGATTGCTTGGGTACTAATCGCAGGGCTGTTGGGTCTCTTTGAAGACCTCTACTTAGAGCCGGAGGTGTTGGCAGGCCATCTGCTGACCTTGGAGGGCTCCCCGAATGCCGTCTTCTATCAGCCGGCTCTGCTGGGGAGTGCAACCACATTGGCTGTCATGGGGAGTCAGCCTTTCGGGATGGCAGGGGTGACCTACGCACGTCTGGCACTCTCGAGTCATCGGTGGGGGTGGGGAGTCACCACGCTCCGGGCCGATGCTTACCAAGAAGTCTCCCTTCATGGGGGACGGGCTTTTCAGTGGTCGAAAGGCCGTTTTGGGGTCGCGCTGTGGGGGCTCCAACTTCGGGCGGGATTGGAGGACCGAAGAGTTCTGGGATGGGATGTGGGATCGGCCACCACTCTCCGGGGGTTCCACCTGGCTCTCCGGCTCCGGGCTGGTCTCTGGCCAGGCTGGTTCTGGCGATCGTTTCCCTTACGCCTAGCCCTTTCCTCCAAAATCGGCATCAATCCTACCGTCGCCCTGGATGTAGAATTCGAGGAAGGCTATGAACCGGAATGGCGACTCTCCGCACTCTATACAATGACCCCGCTTTTGACCGTGGGGACAGGTCTCAGTCTGTCCCCACCCCAATGGACCCTCCTGATGGCGCTATCCCTTTCCCCGGAAATCCTCTATGCGGTGAGGGTCCACCCATACCTTGGGCTAACCCATGCCCTCGAGATCCGTTGGTCACCGTTCGGACGGGTTCGATGAACCGCCGGGTTTCCCCAACGCCTGTTGGAGGGCTCGGACCAGATCCTGCAGCGTGAACGGCTTGGGGATAAACCCCACGATCCCCTCTTCCGGTACCTCTTGCGGACTCTCAACGGAATAGCCACTGAGGAGAATGCCCCGGAGATCCTTTTTCAACTTCCGGAGTTTGCGAAACAACTCCACCCCGCTCATCTTGGGCATGGTATAGTCTGAGAAAACCACCTGGATCCGATCCGCGGCCTCTTGGAAGACCTTAAGGGCCTTTTCGGGATCATTGACCGCCAACACCCGGAGGCCTAAGGACTCCAGCATCAATTTGCCGACATCTAAAACCGCAGGTTCGTCGTCTACAAAGAGCACCCAGGCTCCTTCGGGCTCAAACGAAATCTCTTCAGAAATCGGCTCTTCTGGCTTCTCCTCCGAAGGGACGGGCCCTTCATACCAGGGCAAATAGATCCGGAAGGTGGTTCCCTTCCCCACCTCACTCTCAACGTCAATATATCCCTTGTGTTGGCGGACAATTCCATAGACCTGTGAAAGGCCCAGACCGGTCCCTTTACCAAAGGGTTTGGTTGAGAAGAAGGGCTCAAAAATGCGTCTTCGAACTTCGGGTGGGATCCCTTTGCCGGTATCCGTGACCTCCAGAACAACCCACTTCCCTGGCCGCATCCCGGGATACCGGGGGGTCGCGTCCGGAGCGACCTCTATGGGGTAGAGCCGGAAGGTCAGGGCCCCGCCGGTCGGCATGGCGTCACGGGCGTTGATGGCCAAATTGGTGATCATCCGCTGGAGTGCAGCGGGGCTTCCTAAGACAGGATAAGGCCCAGAACCTAACTCGGTCCGAATTTCGATACTTTCTGGTAAAATCCGATTCAACAGGGCCAGTGTGTCTAAAAGTTGAGCCTTCAGATCTAAGGGTCGGGTTTCTGCGGTGGTCTTCCGGCTGAAGTCCAAGAGTCTGCGGACCAATTCTGCGGCGCGGCCGCTTTGTTCAACAATCACATCGGCGGCCTCTTCCACGGAGGAGGGAATCTCGGGATCGCGACGGATCATTTCGGCGTATCCCACGATCGCCTGAAGGATATTATTGAAGTCATGGGCGATCCCGGCCGCCAACTGGCCCACCGCGGCCAGTCGATCCTGTTCTTGGATCCGTCGTTGGAGCTCCCGGGCCTCTGTGACGTCCCGCAGCACCAGAATCCAGCCCTGCTTTTTCTCTTCCAGGTTCACGCGCTTGACCGCAATCTCAAAAATCTTTCTCTCCGGTTCGCGAATTTGGATCTCCTGCCAGCGTCCCTCCATGTGCGGGCGCAGTAACTCCTGGATGGGGATTTCCCCGACACGCAGGAGCCGCCCATCGGTATGGATCTCACCAATCTGTTGGATGATTTCGCGGCCGAGGGCATTGCCCAAAAGGACGCGATGCTCGGCATCCAGGAGAACCATCCCCTCTGGCATCTGTTCCAAAACTTGTTCTAAGCGCTCTCTGCCTGTGCGTTCCAATGCCAACAAACGTTCGGTGGTCCTCGCGATCAACCAAGCAAGGGTATAAAGAGTACGGGCAACATCCTCCGGGATCTCCCGGGGTTCTTCTAATGCAAGTACCAAGGCCCCGGTCGTTCCTTCATCGCCGGTCAGAGGAACGGAAAAGATGGTCTGTAAAGTTTTCACGGCAGGCTTTGTGGCGTCGTAGTCCGGGGCTTCTTCGAGAGTGATGGGAATCTCCGCAGGCTTGCGGCCCTCGGGGAGAAACAGAGACCCATAAGAACGAAGTACATAAGCCTTTAAGTCATCTATCTGCTGTTGGGAAACCACGCGGCGAATGTATGCGGAGCCGCGGATTGCTCCATCCGTTGGCAAGAACAGCATAAAGATGTCGTAGGGGACCAAATGACGGACATTTTCCGCAAGCACACGGGTGAGTTCTTCCAGCGTTAAAACCCGGCTGAGTTCCTGGGCGACATGGAAGAGGACCTGCAGTTCCTGGGTCCGGCGTTTGACCTGAACTTCGAGATCCTGAGCGAGGGTCTCTAAGCGGTGAGCATAAGCATGAATTTCCTCATTGAGCACAGCCTGTGCTGCGAGTTCGGCCACGTGGCGGACAAAATCGATTTCATCTTCCTCCCACCCTCTCGGACCCTCTCGCTGCCCTACACTGAGAACACCCCAGACCTTCCCACGAACGCGGATCGGGATCTCCAAAACCGCTTGAATTCCCGCCTGCTTCCACTGAGCCTCGTAGAAGTCTTTTAAGTCGGCGATTTGGTCCACTGAGGAGGCAACGATCCCCAAACCCCGCAGAATCCGTTGCTGATACTCCGGAAATTCCGCCAGAGATCGGGTCTCTGGAACTTCTATGTTGTCTCCTCGAGTAACGTAAGTCAAACGATGCAACACCTTTTTACGTGCATCGTACTCCCAGAAACTGACGATATCTGCTTCTAAGACATCGAGAATCTGTTGGGCCAAGGTTTGAAAGCCACGGCGGACCTTGCCCTCTGTGAGGTCAGGATGTTTCATCATCTCCAGAAGGGCCTCTTGCTGCTTCCGGATGCGTTGAAGGCGACTTTCCTGGGCCTGTTCGGCCAGGACTTTCTGCGTGACGTCCCGACCGGTGGAGACAAAATGCGTGATTCGACCTTGGCGATCTTTCACGGGAATAATCTTCTGATCCTCGTAAAACAGGGTGCCGTCCTTTTTACGATTGACAAACAACGCATGGAAGGGCCTGCCTCCCAGGATGGTGTCCCAGAGTTCACGGTAAAACTCCGGAGGATGTTCCCCGGACTTCAGGATGCTAGGAGTCTTCCCCAGAACCTCCTCTCGGGAATACCCGGTGACCTCCTCAAATTCTTGATTCACATAAGTGATTCGCCCCTCTGGAGTAGTGATCACAATGATATCCCCCGATTGTTCTAACGCCAAAGAGAGTGTTTGGATCCTTTCCTGGGAACGTGCTCGATGGATGGCCAGGGCGACATGCTCAGCGAAGGACCACGCGCTCCTCAACTCCTCCTCTGTCCACTCACGGGGGGTGGTGTAATACAGAACAAATTTACCGATGAGTTGTCCTTCAAAAGCCAAGGGGAGGAAGATTAAAGAGCGGATACCTTCCTTTTGGAGGGCTGGCAAAAAGGGTTTCAAAGACTCCTCTTTGAGGACATCCGAGATGACAAGGGGCTGGTAGTCTGAAGTGGTTTCAGCCCATGGACTATGCCCTTCGGTAATCTTCCGATAGGCCTCCGAGAGGCCATGCCAGGCTTTCCAGCGCATGACACCGGTGTCATCCACGACCAGAATGCCCGCATAATCACACCCGAAGATTCGCATGGCCCCGCGAAGGGCGAGTTGGAACACCTCGGAAAGCGAGACTCCTCGGACCAAAGCATGGGAGATCGCATAGAGGGTTTCCAGCCGTTCCCATTGAATCCGGGCCTCCTCCTCCGCACGTTTCTGTGCGGTAATGTCCCGGATCATCCCCTCATAATAGGCAATTTGTCCTTGCTCGTTGAAAATGGCACGGACCGATTCGCTCACCCAGATCACCTGACCGTCATACCGTTTGAGGCGGAGTTCGATGTCTTGGACAACTCCTTTTTCCTCCACCTCACGCCGCCAGCGTTCACGATCCTCGGGAGAAAGATAGTGATTCTGGACAGGCGTTTTGAGTAGAGTTTCCTTATCCGGATACCCCAGCATTTCTACGAGCGCCGGGTTGGCTTCCAAGAGTCGACCGTCGGGGGTGGAGCGGAAGATCCCTACGGGCACGTGATCAAATAGGTCTTGATATCGTTGACGGGCTTGCTGGATTTCTTGGATTCGTTGTTCTCGCTCGAGGATCCACGCAATCTGCTGACTGTAAATTTCTGCCAATTCGATCTCCTCTTTGCGGAAGGTGCGAGGCTTATTTCTATATAGCGTCAGCGCTCCCAAGATTCCTTGCTGCCAAATGACGGGAGCAACCAGAAGAGTCCGAATTCCTTCTTGTTTGACCGCTTCGTGAAATTCGGGAAGATGTTGAGTGATGGGATCATATAAAAGGTCTCGGATGAGGACCACCCGTCGCTCCCTGAGGGCCCGGCTGCCCGGCACCCGGTCCTGATATTTCAGAAGTACCCGGATATACGCATCAGAAAGTCCAATGGTTTGACTTGCCGCAAGGGTCCCCTGACGGGGATTAAAGAGGTAAATCGCTCCCCGATCCGCATCTAAGATCTCCATGGCGCGCTGCAGGACTTGACGGAGCAACGAAGAGAAATCCTCTGTCTTCGACACATTCTGAATAGCCCATAGGACGGCTTCGCGTTGGATGAGGGCCCGGTGCAAGTGGCGAAGCAAAAAGAGGCCCGTGAGTCCGATGCCAAAAAGCGCCCATAAAAGCCAGTTCACCGTGAGCAGTCGATCATGGTAGCGCCGTGCCAGATTCCGGACCCTTTCCTCCTCTGCTGAAATGGTTCGGTCCAGGGACAGCAGTGGAAGGTTGACGTCATTGAGTGCAGAGAGGAGTCGCTGAAGGGTCTGTGAATTCCTGGGCGGGGTTGGTGGTAACTTTGAGATCGCCTCCTTAAACTTCCACCAGGCTCGCGCCAACTCCGTCTCTGAACGGATGGCTTCTGAAGACCGGTATCGAGCCTCAGTGAGTCCTCTAAATTCCTTTTCAAAACGAACCAAATGGGTAGGAATCCGAGCATATGCCAGGGAATCCGCAAAACCAATTCCCTGCACGAGGTCCTGTACCAGGGCATCATGAAGAATGGTCAATTGAAGAACATGATCGTATTGCTTGGCCAGGTCCTCAACCTGTAAATTCACTCGTTGCTCTTGATAAATCAACCAACTTCCTATAATCCCTAATGGCACAATCACCGCCAGTAAAATTCCTAAGCCCCAGGTGGTAAGGGCTCGGATGGGCCTTCTGGGGAGAATTTCCTGCAGGCGGGGGGTCATGATTTAAAAGATATCCAGAGTCCCAACATGGAAACCTTTAGATTGAGCGTGTTCCTGCAGAAAAACTCATTGTACAACCGTGTCCCTTTATAACCCATTTCTATCCTTCCGGACCATCTTATCTCTTTTTTCCCAAGGCCACATTGTAGCAGAGGTGGACCGTGCTGTCAACCCCATCAGACACTCGAGGATATACAGTTGCAGGGACTGAGGGTGTGCCATAACATTGGGGGGCTATGAACTTCCGGAAAATCCCTGGATTTTTGCTCTTTGTCGCGGTGGCGGCCTGTGCGCCCCGCCAGACGACCATTCCAAATACACCCGAGGCCTTGTTTCAACAGGCACAGGAACTCTATCAGAAGGGAGAGTATTCCCGTGCAGCCCAACTGTTTCAACAATTCATTTTCCGGTATCCAACCTCCGGCCTTGCAGACGATGCACAGTTCTACTTGGCAGAATCCTATTTTCGGCAAAAAGACTACGACCAGGCCATCATTGAATACCGGTTCTTGATCGACAATTTTCCGTCTATGAACTACGTTCCGAAGGCAGAACTCCGGATTGCCGAAGCCTATCTCAGAAAAAGTCCACCTCCCGAACTGGATCAGACGGATACGGAACAGGCGATCCGGCTTTTTCGGCGATTCTTGGCGCGTTACCCGGATTCCCCTCTGGCAGACACTGCACGCCTCCTTCTGGCCCAAGCAAAAGAAAAATTGGCCCAGAAAATGCTGATTGCTGCCGTGACTTATCGGAATCTCAAGATGTACGATGCAGAGAAATTCTATCTGGACTTGCTCTTACGAGAATATCCGGAGAGTCAGGCCGCCTGGCAAGCAAAATATTACTTGGCCGAATACTACTTGGTTCAAAACCAGCCCGACAAGGCAACCCCGTTGATTTATGAAATCATCGAGGACTCTAACGCTTCCCCTTCGCTGATCCGGAAGGCCAAGATTTTGGGGCTCAAGTATCGAATTTGGCCCTTTAAAAAATTGGAGACGTTAGAAAAGGCCTCTTCCACGACCGTAGAGGACCATTCGCCGTAAGGAGGGTTTCCATGGGTGTGCTTTGGACCAGCACGTTGTTATGGCTTCTTGGCTTCCCCGGTCCGTATTCCGTGGGGAGTCTGTATCGCGTCTTCACGGCGGATCCCCGGGCCCCCCAAACCCTCCACTTCACCCTTTTGGACCTTCAAGGCTACCTGACCAAGTTTCCGGTGACGGGCAAACTCCAAGCCAATGAGCCGGGGACCCGGGAGGGCACGGATCTCGCCCTTGCCTTAGACGCTCACGCCGGTGCAGGGCTTGCCCTCAACCGACTTCTGGAATTGGGTGCAGATCTTCAGTTTGCAACAGATTTCTTGTATCCCGACCAAAATATCCTCTATGTCCAACAGGGCGGGGATTGGGTCGCTCGCTCGCCCAAGCCCCGGATTGCCCTCGGCTTCGGGGACCTCGCCCTGACCCTCAAACTCAGCCTGCCCTTCAAGAAGGTGGTCCACTTTGCATGGATCCCACAACTCTGGATCCCGGTCGGTCCCCAGTCATTTCGGGATTCCACAGACCTCGACACCGGCGCGATCGCATGGATGTACAAGGGCGGCTATTTCCGCCGCTTCGCAAGTCAATCCATGGCGCTTGGAACGATCTTCGCCGTGTCCTTACGCCCGGTCCCGGTTTTGGGTCTCCATCTGAATGCAGGATGGACCCGGCCACGCCTCGAAGGGGATTCTCAGACCTTCGTATACGGGGTGGGATTGGAAATTCGACTCCCCCGTGCACGACTCTTTTTCGAAGACTATACCGAGCGTTTCACGCAAAGCACAGCGTCCCAGCGCTATGGCGAGGGATGGGCGGTCTCCACCTTGGGGCTTGAGTCGGGCCCGTACCCGGGCTCACAGTTCAATCTCCACCTCTTTTTCACCCATAAGATCCCGGGGTTGGGGCGGGATCCCAGCCTTTTCTTCCCCTACAAGCCAGATTATGGGTTTGGCTTTGGGTTCACCTATGCCTTTTCCTGGGCCCGTCCGACCCCTCCGGCTCCACCCCCGGAGGAAGAGCACCTGTCTCTTAT
>WFXO01000020.1 GCA_015490555.1 Caldifarciminota bacterium
GGTCCCGATCCCACCCCCCAGACGGGAGAGTTCCAGCCCTTTCCCGATGAGCCGGCTGAGGCGGTACTCCAGTTGAGCCAATTCCACCTGGATTTTTGCTTCAGCGGTCCGGGCATGCTGTGCGAAGATGTCTAAAATGAGTTCGGTGCGGTCAATGACTTTCACCCCAATTTCGCGTTCGAGGTTCCGGTGCTGGGAGGGGGTCAATTCGCGGTTAAAGATGACCATGTCCAGGTCAAACTGTTCCACGATCTTTCGGATTTCCTGGACTTTGCCTCGGCCGATAAGAGTAGCCGGATCCGGCTCCGGTCGGATTTGCATGACCTTTTCGAAGACCTCCGCCCCCGCGGTCTGGGTCAACTGCGCCAACTCTTCGAGGCTATCCATCTCTTTCCATCGGTCCTGGGGGGAGGTCGCGAAGCCGACGAGAAGGGCTTTCTCTTTTTCGTCCATCTCCTTTAAGGGGCGATCCATGCCTGGGGACTCAACTGCGGCTGGCCTTCGCGTTTCTTCGCAGCCTTGGATGTCGGAAAGAAGATCTGCCGGACAAGGTCCTCAGCCCGACTCACGAATCGTAGGGTGAGCCCCTCTTTGATCTCGGCTTCCATCTCCTGAATCTCGGGCTCGTTGGCCTGAGGTAAGTAGACCGTGTGGATACCGGCCCGTTTGGCCGCAAGGAGTTTCTCCTTGAGGCCGCCAACCGGCAAGACTTCCCCGGACAAGGTGATTTCACCGGTCATCGCCAGTTCCCCGGAGACGGGCTTCCCGGTCAGGGCGGAAATCATGGCGATCAGGATCGCCACCCCTGCCGATGGGCCGTCCTTGGGGATGGCACCTTCTGGCACGTGGAGGTGGATGTCGTACTTCGAATAGAAGTCTTCGTCCAGGCCGAGTTCCTGGTAATGCGCGCGTACAAAGGTTAAGGCTGCACGCGCAGATTCCTTCATCACCTCGCCTAACTGGCCAGTGAGTTCAAGGTTCCCTTTCCCGCGGACGGGCACCACTTCGATTCGGAGGATTTCTCCGCCATATTCGGTCCACGCCAGGCCGTAGACCACCCCGACAGGCAGTTCGGGTTTGGCGGTATGGATCCGTTGTTTGGGCAAGCCCAGATATTGTCGGACCCGTTTGGGGGTGATCCGGACGCGTTTGCCGGTCTCCTGATACTCCTTCGCAATTTTTCGGAGGATCCGAGCAATCTGGCGTTCCAGGTCTCGGACCCCCGACTCCCGGGTATACTCGCGAATGATGGTCAGGATCGCCTTCTCTTCAAAAGTGACCGCTTTCTTGGGCAAACCGGTTTCTTCAAGTTTTTTCGGGATCAGGTGCCGTTTGGCGATCTGGACCTTTTCGTGGTCGAGGTAGCCCCGGATCGGGATGATCTCCATTCGGTCCATCAGAGGACGCGGGATGCCATACAGGGAGTTGGCGGTGGTGATGAACAAGACCTCCGAGAGGTCAAACTCGACTTCCAGGTAGTGGTCGACGAAGGACTTGTTGATTTCCGGGTCCAGGACTTCCATGAGGGCGGCCTGCGGATCGCCTCTGAAATCCGCGCCCATCTTGTCGATCTCATCGAGCAGGAACACGGGATTTTTGGTGCCGGCGCGTCGGATCTGCTGGATGATCCGGCCGGGCAATGCGCCGACATAGGTCCGGCGGTGGCCGCGGATCTCGGCCTCATCCCGGACCCCACCGAGGGACATCCGAACGAACCGGCGGCCCAGGGCTCGGGCAATCGATTTGGCTAACGAGGTCTTGCCGACCCCTGGAGGCCCGACAAAGCAGATCACCTCGCCCTTCAGCCGGCCCTTGAGTTTTAAGACCGAGAGGTATTCCAAGATCCGGTTCTTTTGTTCTTCTAAGCCGTAGTGATCCTCATCCAGGATCTTTCGGGCGTGCCGGATATCAAGGTTGTCCTGGGTCTTTTTCGACCACGGCAACGAGATGAGCCAATCCAAGTAGTTCCGGAGCACCGTGGCTTCTGGGGAGATGGCAGGGGTTTTCCGTAGTTTGTTGAGTTCGGAGAGGGCCTTTTTCTCGACGTCCGGGGGCATCTGGGCCTCTCGGATCTTTTGTTCCAGGACCGCAAACTCGTCCTCTTCGTCTTCCCCCAACTCCCTCTGGATTTCCTTCATCTCCTGTTGCAAGAACCACTGGCGCTGGTTCCGTTGGATCTCCTCTCGCACCCGCTCCTCGATCTTCTTCTTAAGGTTGACAAATTCCAGTTCACGGATGAAGAATTCGATGAGGAGCCGGAGTTGGTGCTCCAAATTCTTGGCTTCCAGGAGTCTCTGGCGGTCGGGGGTCGGCAACGGGAAATGGGCGGAGAGGATGTTGGCCACGACCTGAGGATCCGTTTCATCGTTCATGATGTTCCGGACGATGTCTTCGAGGGGGTAGGGCTTGGCTTCCATAAGTTGGCGGAAGTAGTCTCGTAAGATCCGGAGCAGTTCGGGGATGTGTTGGCCTGAGGAATCTTGTGGATAGGGCTCAACGGTCGCCAGGAAATAGCCTTCGGCTTCTAAGGGCTTCCAATCGAGCAGGCGGACCCGTTCGACGCCCCGAACGACCGCCCGGATACTGCCGTCCGACGGAGTTACATACTGGATGAACTGGCCTGTGACGCCGATCTCGTAGAGGTCCTCCCGGCTGGGTTCTTCTACACTGCTGTTTTTCTGGGTAAAGAAGAGGGCGTCGGAATTCATGGATAGGGCATGGCGGGCGGCGCGGAGCGAGAACGGACGCGCGATCAGGATCGGGTGCATGCTATAAGGGAACAGCACCACCTCCCGCAACGGAATGATTGGTAACGTCAGGGTTTTCATTTTAGGCTCGTTTCTTTCGACGGCCCCGGATCAACCGAGGCAATGTGCCGTTCCGGACGGTCTCCCCGTCCACCACGATCTCGACCACGTTTTTCATCGACGGGACCCGGAACATGGTCTCCATCAGGATGTCCTCCAGGATGGCGCGGAGCCCCCGTGCGCCGGTCCCCCGCTGGATCGCGATCTCCGCAATGGTCTCCAGGGCGTCCTGAGTGACGGTGAGGCGGATCCCCTCCATCTCGAAGTAGTGGGTGTACTGCTTGATCAAAGCACGCTTGGGTTCGACCAGGATCCGGACGAGGTGCTCTTTACTTAGAGGATGGAGGGTGGCCACGACCGGGAACCGCCCCACAAACTCGGGCAGGAATCCGTACTTGATCAGATCCTCCGGCTGTACCGGCAGCAGTTCTGTGTCTTGGCCATTTTCGGAAATCTCGGTAGCAAAGCCGAGTCGGTTCCGACCCAGACGCGCCTTCACGATCTCTTCCAAACCCGAGAAAGTGCCACCACAGATGAACAAGATGTTTGTCGTGTCAATCTGGATAAAGGGCTGTTCTGGGTGCTTCCGGCCTCCTTGAGGCGGGACATTGGCGATGGTGCCCTCAAGGATCTTCAGGAGTGCCTGTTGGACCCCTTCCCCGGACACATCGCGGGTAATGGAAGGCGAATCGCTCCGACGGGCGAGTTTGTCAATTTCGTCAATATAGACGATGCCCATCTGGGCTCGCTCGACATCATAATCCGCCACCTGCAAGAGCCGAACCAGGATGTTCTCTACATCCTCTCCGACATACCCGGCCTCGGTTAGGGGTGTGGCATCATAGATGGCAAAGGGGACCTTGAGAAATTCCGCAAGGGTCCGGGCGAGCAGGGTCTTCCCGGTCCCGGTAGGCCCAATCAACAGAATATTCGCCTTCTCCAGTTTGAGGTCTTTGTTTTTCTGGCTGAGACGCTTGTAGTGGTTGTAGACGGCAACGGAGAGGACCTTTTTGGCCCATTCCTGGCCGATCACATGCTTGTCCAGGTGGGCCTTGATCTCCTCGGGGGGTGGAGGATTCAGGATCGAGACTTCCCGGCTCAGGATGTGCTCTTCCTGTAGGATGTCCCACGCGATCTTCACGCAATCCGAGCAGATATAGGCTTCCGCGCCGGAGATCAGGCGGCTAACCTCACTCGCGCTCCGGTTGCAGAAGGAACATTTGGGTTCTTGTTTACCCGCTGCCTTTTTCTTTTGTGCCATGTTTCGGAATCTCCTTCCGGCTGGTGATGACATCGTCAATGATGCCGTATTCCTTGGCTTCTTCGGCCGACATGAAGAAGTTGCGGTCGGTGTCTTTCTCGATTTGTTCAATGGGCTTTCCGGTGTGTTTGGCCAGGATCTCGTTCAGGATGTTCCGCAATCGCATGATTTCCCGTGCGTGGATATCGATATCCACCGCCTGGCCCTGGACCCCGCCCCACGGCTGGTGGATCATCACGCGGGAGTGGGGGAGTGCAAACCGTTTGCCCGGGGTCCCTGCCGCCAAGAGGACGGCAGCCATGGAGGCGGCCAGCCCCACGCAAATGGTCGAAACATCGGGCTTGATGTACTGGATCGTGTCATACACGGCCAGTCCGGCGGTGATCACGCCTCCGGGCGAATTGATGTACACATAGATGTCCTTCTCCGGATCCTCCGCCTCCAGGAACAGGAGTTGGGCGATCACCAGATTCGCCACATGGTCGTTAATTTCCGTGCCAATGAAGACAATCCGGTCCTTGAGGAGCCGGGAATAGATGTCATAGACCCGCTCCCCACGGCCGGTTTGTTCGATGACATACGGGACGTATTGATCTTTCATCACTCGACAATCACCTCTAATTTCACCAGGTTTTTCATTTGTTCCATGGCCTTGCGTCGGCGGATCACAGTCTTGATCCAGCCGAGGTTGTTTTTCTTTTCCAAAGCCTCCCGATACTTCTCCGGGGGCACCCGGTACTCTTTGGCGCGACGCTCAATTTCTTCCTGGATCTCTTCCTCGGTCGGCTCAATGTTCATCTTTTCCGCATAGCGATCGAGCAGAATCTCGCGGATGATCTGGTTTGTTGCGACGGCCTGGAGGAACTCTTCGGGCTTTTCTAAGTTCTGCAGGAAGTTCGGGTCCAGTTGATTCTTGAGGATCTCGATCCGTTCTTGGACCAGGGTCGGGGGTACCTCGAATTGGATGCGCTGGTAGACTTCTTGGATGATCTGGTTTTCGACATCGCGTTCGGAGTCCTCTCGAGCCCGTTCTTCCAGTTCCTCGCGGATTTTCTTGAACAGGTCCTCGACGTTTTCGTAGCCCAGCATCTGGGCAAAATCGTCATCGACCTCCGGTAAAACTCGGTGTTTGATCGAACGGATCTTGTAGATGAAGGTCCGTTGGACTTCGTTCCCTTGCTCGTCTTGAAAGGTCATGGGGATTTCCACGACATCGCCGGGCTGCTTGTCCAGGAGTTGCTCTACGATTTTGGGGTTTGTCCGTTCCGGATCCAGCACGATATAGGCGTTTTTCAGGCGATCTCGGACTTTACCCTTCTCGTCGCGTTCCTCGTAGTCCACAAACACGTAGTCCCCGGGCTCCGTCTTGCCGTCCTTGGCCTCAAACTCGGCCAGAGACTCCCGCAGCCCCTGGATCCGGCGCTCGACTTCGGCCTCCGTCACCCGGGTGACCTTCCTCTTGACGCTGATCTCCTGGATCGGCGGGAACTCGAAGTGGGGGATCACCTCAATACGGGTCCGGACCTTGATCTGGCCGTCTTCCTCCTTTTGTTCAAGCAGGTGGATCGGGCCCACAATCTGGAGGTTCCGGAGTTTCGCTTCTTCGAGGATTTTGTCTTTCAGGACGTCTTCAAAGGCCTGGCTCCGGATCTCCTCTCGATACATGGTCTTGACGACCTCCAGCGGGGCCTTGCCGGGCCGGAACCCACGGATTTTGACCCGACGCTGGAGGGACCGAGCCACACGGTCCATCCGCTCCTGGATCTCTTGTGGATCGAGGAGGATCTCCAGTTCGCGTGTCGCCGATCGCGAAGTGTCCGTAATGATCTTTTCTGCCATTCAGTGTCACCATCCTTGGCGTTTTTTGGCCCTTTATTTTACAGGTTTTTCAGGCGCTGGGTGAGTTCCGGAACCGCCTTGAATAAGTCCTCCACCAGGCCGACATCGGCCACCTTGAAGATCGGGGCCTCCGGGTCCTTGTTGATGGCCACAATGAATCGCGAGTTCCGCATGCCGGCCAGATGCTGTAAGGCCCCGGAGATGCCGATGGCGAAATAGAGCCGCGGAGTAATCACCTTCCCGGTCTGGCCGACCTGGTGGCTGTGGTCAATCCAGCCGGCGTCAACCGCGGCGCGGGACGCCCCGATCGCCACGGACTCCCCGGTAATCCTCTCGATTTCCTTGGCCAGCGCCTTGAGCAGGTCAAAGGCCTCCGGCCCCCCTAAGCCACGGCCGCCGGAAACCACAATATCCGCCTCCGCAACGTCTGTCTCGCCCTTGGCCTTTTCGTGGAGCCCCAGGACCTGGACCCCGGCTTCCGACACTTGAGGAGTCAGCATTTCGACGCTTGCAGATCCAGCA
>WFXO01000021.1 GCA_015490555.1 Caldifarciminota bacterium
ATGGTGTATCCTATTATGCGATGGCCCTGTCGGACCCATCCCGGCGGTACCTGACCGTGTTCGTAAGCATTCAACGTGTACCACCCGATCGCTCCCTGGACTAAACTGCCCAAGACCAAGGAATATCCTATCCACCGGTGGATGGTATAAGTCCATTCGACCTGACGTTTTTCCAGCCATGCGGGGGAAGGTGGTGGAGGGGGTGGGGGTGCACTATAAAAGACTAAAGCCCATAGGAAGGTCACGGGACCACCTCCTTGAATTTCAGTGTCCCTTTCAGGACCAGCGTATCCTGAGCCTGGGAAACGGCCCGACCCAAAAAGCCGATGCCTTTGACATACGGGGGTTCCAAACCCACCTCTGTATATCTGGTGGAAAATTCCACCCTGGCCACGACTGTATCTTGCCGCTGTTCGATCCATACGGGGACCTGGAACGAATGCTCTTCCTCCTTGACCCTCAACGTGAGGGTGGCGTCAATCGTTTCGGGAGGGGCCAGGGTATCTAAGGGTGCAAGGACCTGGGCCAAAATGTAAGGGTACTTTTGATACTCCAAGATCTCAGCGACGTCTTTGTCTCGCTGTGTATTCGAGGACTGAAATCGAACAACGGGGATATACAGCGTCCCTTGTACACGCCCCTTTTGGAGGGTGACCTCGCCGGTGACATCTCGATTCACGGCTGTCACTGTATGGGCAATCAAGCCAAACCCACTTTTCACACGGGTCCAGTAGGCAACCTCACCCCCCACGACCTGATATGTCTGTGATAACAAAAGAAGGGAAATGAGCCCATTCATAACAAACTCCTCTTCAGACACTTCCACATGATCTTACCTTATTCGACTACTCTGCTCAACTAAGAATATAGTCGAAACGGAAAAGATTCAAGGTGAAGGACGGTGTTGCGATTTTGAGGAGTTCCGTATAGGATACAAGGGATGCCGGCGAACCTGCCTCCGGAATACTTTGAGGTCGAAAAGAAGTACCGCCAGGCCCGGACCATCCAAGAAAAGATCGCCGTTCTCCGGGAACTCCTCTCTGTGGTGCCCAAACACAAAGGCACCGAGAAACTCCAGGCGGAGATCAAGTCCAAGATCGCACGACTCCGGCGCGAAGCCCAAGAGGAGAAAAAAACTGGCCGTCGCACCCACACGCTTTATCCCCGTCGGCAGGGTGCAGCGCAGGTCGCACTGATCGGACCTCCGAACGCTGGCAAATCCAGCCTCCTGGCACGCCTGACCTCTGCCCACCCCACCATCGCGCCCTTCCCGTTTAGTACCACGTTACCGGTCGCCGGGATGATGCCCTATGAGGAAATCCAGATCCAACTCGTCGATACCAGCCCGATTTTGGAAGATCACGTAGATCCGTGGGTTTTGGACATCGCCCGCGGGGCCGACCTGCTCGTACTGGTGCTCTCCTTGGCCACAGATGATCTTCTGGATCACTTCGAAGTGGTCACAAAACGGCTGGAAAAGCACGGGATTACCCTGGTCGGATCCGGGGTCGGGGAAGATGCCCTTTTCGGGCCGGTCCGGAAGCGGACCCTGATCGTGGCCACCCACTTGGACGCTCCCGATGCCCAGGACCGTCTGGAAATCCTGAGAGCCGACCTCCACGGGAAGTTTCCCCTTGTTGCGGTCTCGTCCGAGACCTTAGAAGGCCTGGATCAGTTGCCACAGCAGATCTTTCAGGAACTGGGAATCATCCGTGTGTACACCAAAAAGCCCGGTAAAGACCCGGTACTGGAGAACCCCCTGATTCTGAAACAAGGCATGACCGTCTTGGATGCGGCTGAAAAACTCCACAAAGATTTTGCGAGGAATCTCAAATTTGCCCGGCTCTGGGGGCCGTCTGCCCGGTTCCCAGGTCAGCGGGTGGAACGGGACCACATCCTGGCAGATGGGGACATTGTGGAGTTCCACGTATAGCCGATGCGTCAGTGGATCCCGGCGGCTGTCACGGCCCCAGCCACGTCATAGAGGAGATCTTTCCACGAAAACCCGGTCTTTCGGATTTGCCAATCCACAAGTTCTTTGAGCAATCCCAGGCTGATGGTCACCGTGATCCCTCGAATCTCCGGCCGCTTCCAGTGTTGACTTCGTCCCCAGTATTCCACTCCGGAATACACGACAAACGAGACGGCGAAGTGCTGGACTTTATCTTTTGCGAACCATGGATCGGACTTGGGAAAGAAGGGGGCGATGAGGAGTGTGCCGGCCAGGATCCAACCGATCATGGCTCTTTTAAAAGGCGGTACCAATCGGTCCGCCGATCCTTGAAGACATCGTTGTATCGGTTCACGGCTTTGTCTCTTGCCAGGGTCGGATCAATCTCCGCAACAAAGACCCCTTCATTCTTTTCCCCTGCGCGGATGAGGATGTCGCCCTCCGGGGAGACGATTTGACTCTTTCCGGTAAAGCGATACGAACGGCTACCTCGGTCCTCCACGCCAACCCGGTTTGCGGTGACGGTATACACCCGATTTTCGATGGCGCGGAGCCACATCCCGGTCTGTCCCCAGGGTAACACCAGATTCGCCGGATGGAGCAAGACCTGTGCACCATGGAGTGCAAGGAGCCGGGCCACCTCCGGAAAGATCCAATCGAAGCAGATCATAAGACCGAAGGTCACACCCTGATACTCAAAGGTCACCGGACCCAGGTCTCCTGGTTCAAAGAAGAGGGTCTCCTCGTAGAACAAGTGAAGTTTTCGATAGACGACGGTCTCGCCGGTAGGGAGAAAAGCCGCGACGCTGTTGTAGAAACGGCCTTGTGCCCGTTCCGCCATCCCAAGGACGATCAATGTCTCGGTCTCCTTTGCCAGGTTCAGGAGTCTTTGGGAGGTCGGCCCCTCGGGAATCGGCTCTGCAACCGCCTCCACCTCTTCCTTGGACAGGAAGGTATAGCCTGTGGTTGCCAATTCTGGCGCGACAAAGACATCCAATGATGGATTTTCC
>WFXO01000022.1 GCA_015490555.1 Caldifarciminota bacterium
AAAAGTATTATGAGGGGAAGGAGATTGTGATAGAGGGGCACACGGACGAGGCGGGGACGGAGCAGGCGAATATGGAGTTAGGGTTGAGGAGGGCGGAGGCGGTGAAGGCGTTTTTGGTGGAGAACGGGGTACCGGAGGAGTTGATCAAGGTAGTCTCGAAGGGGGAGAGTGAGGTCTTGAGTCATCGATCGGGGCCGGGAGTGCGAGGGATTGAGAACAGAAGGGTTGTGTTTGTCGTTGCCCCGGAGGAGATGATGGATGAATAAAAAAGATGGGACTCCTTGCCTTCAGGGATTACTTGAACAATGGGATTCAATTGGATTGTGTTAATGACCATTGTTTCCACAAACTTTGGATACCAAGATTCTGCGCGGTTAGAAGGTTGGGAAGGCCCAGATTCGTTCGGGTACTATTGGATTGATTCTTCTGAGGAGGGGGGACCTACCTTTCAATGGATTGAAATTTCATCGTCAGGGTTCCGTGTCCCCATCGGATCTGATCAAAATTATGGATTGTCGTTGCAAACCCCTTTCTGGTTTTACGGGAGTTCCCACAATCAACTCAGGATTTGTTCCAACGGTTGGGTGAGTTTTTCAGCTACAGGGAACGGAGTTCCGATCACCTTCCCTGCGGATGGTTATCCCCTTTTGATTTCTGTCCTGGGAACAGACTTAGAACCAACCATTTCGGGGCCTGCTGGAGTTTATTTCCAAGATACCGCTGGCTTGTATGTCATCGAGTGGAAAAATGTTCCCCATTTAGTGAACCCCTCCTCTTCGTTGACCTTTGAAGTCATCTTGAATCCACAGGATAGTACGATTGTATTCCAATATCTTGAAGCACAAGGAGTGAATTGGAATAACATTCCACGCCTCATCGGCATTCAAAATGAAGATGGTTCTTCGTATCTTTCCTTTTCATCTCCGAATTTTTTTCGCCCGATTTCTGATAGTTTTGCTATCCGATTCTATTATAATCCTGTTCCCGATATCGCTGGTCTTGAGATCCTGATGCCCAACGCTTCCCAACTGTTAGAGATTGGTGTTCCTTTCACCCCAGAAGTCCAATACACAAACTTTGGCCCTCAGAATTACACGTTAAGATTCCTCTGCCGTCTGGATTCGCTGGGTATACCATTTTATGAAGATACCTCGCAACCCGTAGTGTTGTCTGTGAATGATACTGTTGCAGTTTCTTTCACCTCCTGGACTCCACTCAATCATGCCACTTTTACCATGTATGTTTTTCCAATAGGAAGTACAGATCCGAACCCATCGAACGATACATTACGAGGTACATTTCGGGTCCCCTTGCCTTGGGACACCGTTTTGAGGTATTACTATGGCGAACCCGGGGGAACCTTTTATTCTGATCAAGAAGGAGTCTTCGCACTTCGATTTACTTTACAGGACAGTTTCCGGATCAGTTATATCCGAATCGGGTTGGTGGGCGAGGGGGACCCTTTTTGGCCGATCCCTGACCAGAGCCGAGATCCTGTGGTGGTGGGAATCTGGAGTGCAGACCCCAGCGGAGCACCGGGACAAATCCTTGAACTGGATACACTGCTCAGGGATACGATCCCCCCTGGATGGATCTATATGGTTCCTGAAAGTACTTGGGTATTCTCTGATTCCATGTTTTACGTTGGGATCGCTACCCACATTCGAGGTTATGGTTCCGAAGCAGTTCTAATCGATTCTTCAGCAGGAGCGCTGGATGCTCAGTGGATGTGGATCCCGGGCCAAGGTTGGATCCATACTCCCTGGTCGCTGAATGGAGACCCAATGCTTGAAGTCTATGGAGCCTACGGTCCAATCGATGTTTTTGAGGAAAATCTCCCCTCTACTCGTCTTACATTGCAATGGCGGGGAAACTCTTTGGTATGGTCCCGCCCCCCCGGGGTTCCTTATGAATTAAAGGTGTACAATGTGGCAGGACAGCTCATATGGGAAACAAAAAGAAGAGGAAATGAATCTACATTAACCTTCCCAAAAACCTGGCCCACAGGGCTTTATTTTTATCAAGTATTTGGCTTATCAGAAATCTACTCAGGGAAAGGACTCATAATCCGTGAGAACCTGAAATGAAGGAGGTGTTTCATGTATAAAAAGTTATGGATCTTGGTCATCGTTGGGCTCTTGGGATCCCCCGTATGGGCGGATTCTGACTTCTCCACAACTCGCGGAGACCAGGACAAAGTGGCAAAAATAACTAGTTCTCTGGAGGGTGTTACGTTCAAGTCACGTATGGACTCCCCCAAAAAGGACATAGTATTTCAAAAGAAATCCATGAAGAAACGACTCAAAATTTCCTCCCGTGAGGTCATTGGTCTCTTACCCCCTCAACCTGCCCCTTTTCCAGAAGAATTTGAAAAGTACAAACATTCTTCTCCCCCACCTGGAATTTTAGTAGATACTACAGTTCTCCAGTGGGATAATGACACTGTTTATAGTGCTTGGGCATTCTATTATGCTGGGAACGGTTGGGGTCTTCGTTTTGTCCCACCCGCATACCCTGCACAAGTCGTTGGAACGTGGATGTACTTCTGGGATACTTCCTGGCCCAGTCCCGGTGGGAATCTGGTTGATGTGTGGGTTGTGGACGATGACGGTGAGAATGGAAGTCCAGGATCGATCCTGTATCAAGTTACAGGAGTCAGTATTGTACGAGGTACCTGGAATTATATTGATTTAAGCGCTGGGAGTGTTTCCATCCCTGAAGGAGATTTCTACATCTTTTATATCCAGCATGATGACTACCCGAACTGCCCTGGATTGGCGGTAGACAATCAAGGAGTCAATCCAAGTTTGCAAACAATTCCACCAACAGGATATTTTTGGTCTTATGTGGATGGGCAGTATTTTCTCGATGATCCTGTGTTTTATGGGGGTGTTTTTATGATTCGATCCGTAGTGAGTTACACCCCCTGGTCTTTGGATGTGGGGATCCACAGATTAGAAGGACCTGTGACAGGCATGGTGAATTCACCACTTCCAATTATTGTGGGAGCGGTTAATGGAAGTTCGTCGTCTACTCCGCTTGACTTTGATGCAAATTTAGAAGTGATCGATCTCTCGACAAATACAACGGTATATACCGATGTCCTTGGGTTTTCCTTGGGTGGAGGAGAGTGGCTCGATCAAGTGACATCCTGGACTCCTTCAACTGGGGGAATGTATTTGATACGGGCAACGACCACCCTCCCGGGAGACGAATATCCCGCTAATGATATGAAGGAAACAACGGTAAGAGTTTTGTCTAATGTGATAGATTTTGAGGCCGACAATGGGAATTTTTCTTCCACTGGATGCTGGGAGTGGGGGATCCCTACATACGGACCGGGATCAGCCTATAGTGGAGTGAATGTTTGGGCAACGGTTCTTAATAATGACTATCCCAACGACGCAAACTGCCAACTTGTGACCCCTGCGTTTGTCGTGACAGGGACTAATCCTCAAATCGGATTTGCACAATGGTTTGACATCGAGGATGGATGGGATGGCGGAAATGTAAAAATCAGCCTTGACGGTGGCATCACCTGGACCCTCATTGAGCCTGTGGGGGGGTATCCCTACCCTTCGATTGATGCCTTGGGTGGAGAACCTGGATTCAGCGGTGATTACTCTTTCTGGCATACGACACTTTTCGATCTTTCCGGCATTGTAAATCCTGGTGACATCGTTCAATTCATGTTTGATTTCGCTTCGGATGGAAGTATCTCATATGCCGGATGGTATATCGATAATTTTGCATATGACGGCATGGAACTCTTTGTTCCCTCTTATGACGTCTCTACCGATGAGGCTCTCTCCCCAGGAACTACGGAACCCCCCAATGCTACAGTGACCCCTATGGCTCAGTATACTAACAATGGAAACCAGGCAGCCACTTTCAACGCACATCTGGAGATCACACTGGGTGCAACCTCGGTCTATCACGAGATCGTTCCAGTGTTCCTCAATCCTGGGGAATCCCAAATTGTGACGTTCCCTGATTGGACTACAGGACCGGAAGGAAGCACATATACCGTGCATTTCTGGCATGACTTTGCTTTGGATACGGATCCCACCAATGATGACCTCATGTACGATGTAGTGATCCAGTCCTGTACGACGGAAGACTTTGAGGCATCCGATGGCGGGTATACTTCCTGGGCGGGTCCCTCCAGTTGGCAGTGGGGTGCTCCGACCAGTGGACCTGGGGGTGCCTACTCTGGAGTCAACGTTTGGGGCACCAATCTCGCTGGAGATTACAGCAATTCTGCTGATTGGTCTTTGGTTACTCCTACATTTTCCGTGACGAGTCCCAGTCCGACCCTCTCCTACTGGCACTGGTATGACATTGAAGGCTATTGGGATGGCTACAATGTCAAGATGTCTAAAGATGGGGGCGCCACCTGGCAAATCATTGATCCCACAGGCGGATATCCCTATAGTTCGGTCTCTTCATGGAATGCCGGTATTCCAGGTGAACCGGCTTTTTCAGGTTCTTCAAGTGGTTGGGAACAGGTCACCTTTGATTTGACAGGTCTTGTGAGTCCCGGTGATCAAGTCATGTTCCGATTCCATTTCGGCTCCGATGGGTCTGTTACGTACCCTGGTGTCTACGTCGATGACGTGACCGTGTGTGGTATGACCCTGGGTGTACCGGGTGATGTCTCCGTCGTCTCTTCGTCCATTAATCCTGGTGACCAGATTATCGGTGGCTCCGCCATTTCTCTGTCCGCCACAGTAGACCATTCTTCCGGTGGCACGCAGAACGCAACCTTCCGCGTGTTCATGAAAATCTTTCGTGATGGGATGGTGATCTACCAATCCTTCGTGGATGTATATGATTTACCGCCGGGTGAACAACAGGTCGTGTACTTCTCTCCAGATTGGGTCCCCAATGAGCCCGGAAATTACTCCCTCCAAGTCTCTATTCAAATTCAGAATGACCCGATTCCTTCCAACAATATCCTGACGGTAAACTTCACTGTCTACATGCCGACCGTCATGGAGAATCTGGAGTATACCATGGGAACCCCGACGACATATTCGTTGAATGCCCCATATCCGAATCCTTCCTCACACCAACAAGTTCGAATTCCGTTCCAACTCCCTAAAGTTTCCCCCGTGCGTCTTGGAATTTACGATGCTACCGGTCGCGTGGTTTCGATCCTCATCGATGAGACTTTACCCCCGGGATATTATACCTACATTGGTCCAGTAGCCTCTCAGTTGACAGGAGGTGTATACTTTATCCAACTGGAGACACCTTCATACCGTGCAGTGCGTAAGTTATTGCTAATGCGTTAAACAAAACTATATCCAGCAAAAAGGAGGTCTTATGATGAAGAAGGTGGGTATAGGATTGTTTATGCTGGGAATGGTGGGGATGGCCTTCTCGGTTGAGGGGTGGAAACGCCCTGCCAGAGTCCTCAATACCCCTCCCAAAGGCGGTGTCTCTCTCTCAAAGATCTTCCATCCACCGACTTACACGCCTCAAAAGATCGCCACACCCAGGCCGATGATTGATGAACAAGCACTGAAGACACAGGAACGAGCCACAGGGAACTACACGGAAGATTCCTATATTGATACCAGAACGGCTCCTCCATCTCACGATCATATTTCTCAGACGATCATTTTCTTTGAAGACTTTGAGGCTGGGATGCCGGCCAACTGGACCGTTGTCGACGGAAATAACGATGGGTATAGTTGGGTTGTAGGGACCACCGGTGATATGGGGAATTACGAACCTCCAAACTATGGGACTCAGTATGCGTACTATTCTGACGACGACGCGGGATCTGGTGCTCCCCCTGGGAATGAAGAGTTGATTTCTCCAGCAGTGGATGTGTCTGGACTCACCACGCTCTTTGTCAGGTATGATTGGGGATTCAATTGCTTCGGCACCACCGCAGAAACCCTGGCCTTTCAAGTTCGTGTCTTCACCAATGGTGCATGGGGCGATTGGCAAGAACTCGTTGCGTATTTAGGGAGCACCGGCGGGGATACCTCTGGGACAGACACGTTTGATATCTCTGGACTTCTTCCTGCAGACTCTGTCCAGTTCCGAGCCCACTATGTGGATCCTGAAGCAGACTGGTCCTGGGCAGTGGCTGTGGACAATGTAACTTTTTACACTGGAATTGAGTTTAACCCCATTTATGACTACCTTGTCCTCGACTTAGATCCAAACACCTCTTCGGGCCCTGTGATTGACAATGTTCTTTCGTCTCTTGGCTGGAACGGGGTATATACCACCCAGTTCCCAACAACCATCAACACTCTCCTCGATTACAACTCCGTATGGCTCTGTTTGGGGCAGTACCCCAACAATGCCTTCATTGCCGATGGAAGTGCTGAGGCAAATGCGTTGATCGAGTACATGAATGCCGGAGGACATCTTTACGTGGAGGGCGGAGATTGCTGGTACTGGGATCCACTCTTCGGCGGATTTGACTTTGCTAGCTGGTTCGGTGTTGCCGCTGTGAGCGATGGAGGTACAATCAGTCAAGTCATTGGGGTTCCCGGAGCGATCACCGAAGGAATGTCCTTTGCCTATACAGGTGAAACCAACTGGACAGATGAAGTCGCCTCCAATGGTGCGACAATGGCCTTCGTCCACGAAGGTGGCGACACGATTGGATTTTACTACAACCCGGGTACCTACCGCGCCTTTGGTTTCACCGCAGAATTTGGTGGACTCGCTTCTGCCGGTACAGGCGTACAGACGACCTTATCAGAACTTGCGTTGGCGATCATGACCCAGGTCTTTGAAATCCCCACGAATTTCATAGACGGCGATGCACGAGTTACCAGTGCCCCGAATGCTGATCTCCCCGATACCTTGACCACCAACTTGATCCATCCGGAGGTGACCGTCCAGAACAACGGCACGCCCGGATCAGGACCTTCCTTGACCTTCCGGGTCTTCTACAAGGTCACCTTTAACGGGACCATTATTTACAATAGTTTTGTGGATGTGTTCTATCTGCCTGCTGGTTCTGAGCAGACCGTTTACTTCTCTCCAGACCTGGTGTTCTTAGAACCCGGGACATACACGGCCACGGTAACTATTCAACTGGCGGATGATCCGAACCCTGCCAATAACTCATGGTCCCGCACCTTTGTGATCCCCGAGGGTGTCGCCTTGATGGACAACCAGGAGCAAACCACACTGCCGACAACCTTTGCATTTGCGGGTCCCACCCCGAATGTGATGAACAACCAGACAACGATCCGGTTCCAACTCCCTCAAGCCTCTCCTGTGAGCCTTGAAATTTACGACGCCACAGGCCGGACCGTCCGTACGTTGGTCTCCGGGATCCTTGGTCCTGGGTACTATTCCATGACCTGGAACGGCCGAGATGATCAAGGTCGGAAACTCATGCAGGGCGTCTACTTCTACCGATTCCTGGCAGGTGAGCACAGTTACCGTGGGCGGATCCTGATCGTTCGGTAAGGGATCCGGCGTTTGAAACCAAGAGGGCCCCGGCGAAAAGCCGGGGCCCCTTCTTTTTCTGAGCGTTTTCTTGTGTGAGACTATGCCCGTTCGAACAGGCCTGCGGCGCCCATCCCGCCGCCGATGCACATCGTCACCATGCCGAGAGTAGCGTCACGACGTCGCATCTCATAGAGGAGGGTAGTGGTGAGTTTTGCGCCGGTGCAGCCGAGCGGATGCCCGAGGGCAATGGCGCCTCCGTTGACGTTGACTCGGTCCATCGGCAGGTTCAGTTCTCGGATCACCGCCAGAGATTGAGCCGCAAAGGCCTCGTTCAATTCGATGAGGTCAATCTGGTCCAAGGAAATCCCCGTCTGTTTCAGAAGTTTCGGGATGGCTTCAACCGGGCCGATGCCCATGATTTCAGGAGGGACCCCTGCGACCGCATAACCTCGATAGAAGGCCAGGGGCTCCAGGCCCAAAGCCTTGGCTTTTTCTTCGGACATCACCAATACTGCCGCAGCGCCGTCGCTCATTTGCGAGGAATTCCCCGCGGTCACCGTGCCGTCTTTCTTGAATACGGGCTTCAAAGTAGCCATTTTTTCGAGGCTGGTATCGAACCGGACCCCTTCATCCTGTTCAAAGACGATCTCTTCGATCACTGTTTGACCGTCTTTTTGATGGAGAACCTGGGTCTGAACCGGTACGATCTCGTCCTTGAATTTTCCTTCCTGGATAGCCCGAGCCGCTTTTTGGTGGGATTCAAAGCCGAAGCGATCCTGGTCTTCGCGGGAAATCCCATATTTCTCTGCCACGCGCTCGGCCGTGAGTCCCATACTCAGGTAGACCTCGGGGAAGTGGTTCATTAAATGAGGATTAGGCGATGTGCGATACCCGCCCATGGGAACCCGGCTCATGGATTCCACACCGCCTGCGATGATCACCTCTGCGGCCCCGGCCAGAATCCGTTCTGCTGCGATGGCAATGGCTTGTAAGCCGGAAGCACAAAATCGGTTCACCACCATTCCGGGGACAGAGACCGGGAGTCCGGCCCTTAAGAGTGCAACACGTGCGACATTCATCCCCTGTTCGGCCTCCGGGAAGGCACACCCGAGGATCACATCCTCAATTTCGTTTGGGTCGATCCCCGCCCGGGTCACGACCTCTCGAATTACCAGA
This sequence comes from Caldifarciminota bacterium, assembly GCA_015490555.1. Lineage (GTDB taxonomy): Bacteria > Hydrothermota > Hydrothermia > WGAB01 > WGAB01 > S141-55. The sequence continues at coordinate 8,608 of WFXO01000022.1, forward strand.
GCCGCGAGTTCATCGGGCCGGGTATCTTTCAAACTTCCCCGGGGGGCCTTCCCCACCGGAGTCCGAACGGCTGTTGTAATCACAACCTTTTTCATGGTTTTCCTCCTCAATTTCGTAAGGGGCGACCCTTTTCGAGCATATGAACGATTCTCTGCTGTGTTTTTTTCATCCCACACAGGCGCAGGAAGCCTTCCCGTTCCAGATCCAGGAGATCCTGTTCGCTCAACAGGGTGCCCGTTGGAACGTCACCACCGGTCAAGATCTTGGCAATTTCGGTTGCGATCACGGCATCATGCTCGGTGATCTGGTTCCCCTCTTTGAGGTTGTAAATCAACATTTGAAGGTAAGCAAACCCTGAACTGCCGAGAACCCGAACCTGAGGTGAAAGTGGGGGCGTAAATCCCGTTTTTTCCATTTCTAAGACCACTTCCTTGGCGTGGCTGATGAGGAAGTCGTCATTGAGGGTGACCCCGTCCTCAGAACGCAAATATCGCAATTTTTTGGCCTCATGGGCAGACATGGAGACCTTTGCCATTCCAATCGTCACAAGCGCCTCCCGCAACATGGGGTAGAGATCGACATCCGGGATGCCTGATACGCCCTGGGTGTATCGGAGAAGCATCTCTTTTGTGCCGCCTCCGGCCGGAAGAAGCCCCACGGCGACCTCCACTAAGCCCATATAGGTTTCTGCGGCCGCTTGAACACGGTGCGCATGCATACAGATTTCGACACCGCCCCCGAGAACCCGACCAAAAGGCGCAGCGACGATGGGTTTCTCAAAATACTTCAATGCCAGGTTGGCCTTTTGAAACTGTTGCACCATCCAGTCCAGTTCGTCCCATTCCTCTTCTGCGATGGCTTGCAAGATGAGAGCCAGGTTGGCGCCGGCTGAAAAGTGGCGTCCTCGATTGCCAATCACCATGCCGATGAAATCTGTCCGAACCTTTTCCAGTGCATCAAAGACCATCTGGATGGTTCCTGGGCCAATCACGTTGGCACGGCTGTGAAATTCAAGGAGTGCAACTCCATCGCCAAGGTCGATGAGGCTGGCATCGGGATTGGATAGGACTTCCTTCCCCTGGGCCTTGAGGCTTTCCAAGAGAACAAATCCCTGGGGAAATTCGACCGGGCGATACGATCGTGTCGAGATGTCGAAGTATTGTGGACCCTCCGGTGGATAGGTGTAGAAGGTCTGGAATCCGGAGTCCAGAAGGGTTTGAACCAGAGGGGGGATCGATCGTCCCTCTTGTTGAATACGTTCAGCGAACTCTTGGACTCCGATGACGTCATAGGTTTCAAAGGGACCCAACCGGAAGTTGAACCCCCACCGGATTGCGCGGTCGACTTGAACGATATCATCGGCAATTTCCGGGATCCGGTTCGCGGCGTACAGCAGGAAACTGGACAGCGTCTTCCACGCAAACTCACTGGCTCGATCGGAACCTTGAAGCAGGGTGCGGATCCTGTCTGCCGGGGTTTCTTCCATCAGGGCCCGATCCACAGAAGCAAACCGGGGTTTCTGGCGTTCGCGGTATTCTAAGGTTTTCCAATCGAGTGCGAGGCGTTGTCCATCCACCTTTTTATAGAAGCCGCCCCCGGCCTTGTCACCCAGCAGTCCCTTTTCTACCATCCGTTCCAGGAACTCCGGAGGCTTGAAGATCTCTCGCATTTCATCATCAGGGGCATTTTCATACACATTCCTTGCGACATGAAGGAGAACATCCACCCCCACAAGATCGATGGTCCGAAACGTGGCACTGCGGGGGCGTCCCATGGCACGGCCGGTGATCGCATCCACTTCCTCGATGGTAAGGTCCATCTCGATCATCGTGTGGATGGTCTGGAGGATCCCAAAAACCCCCAAGCGGTTCGCAATGAAGTTCGGAGTATCTTTGGCGTGAACGACGCCCTTCCCAAGTCTTTGAGTTGCGAAGTCCTCCATAAAAGCCATGAGGTCTGGATCCGTTTGGGGGGATGGGATCAATTCCAGGAGTTTCATGAAGCGAGGTGGATTGAAGAAGTGGGTCCCCAGAAAGTGCCGCTGGAAGTCTTCGGGGAATCCATCCGACAATGCACGGATTGAAAGACCGGAGGTATTAGTGGTCACAATGATCCCAGGATGCCAGAATTCCAGGACTCGCTGAAGCAAGGACCGCTTGATCTCTAAGTTTTCTACGATGGCTTCAATCACCCAGTCAACATCGCGGATCCGGTGCAGATCATCTTCAAAATTGCCGATTTGGATTCTGCGTGCGAACTCGGGATCGTAAAAGGCGGGCGGTTGAGTTTTCAGGGTCCGTTCCAAGCCTTGTTGGGCCAACCGGTTACGATCCTCGGGTCCTTTGGCGTCCTTTGGGACGATGTCCAGTAGAAGGACATCAATCCCGACATTGGCAAGATGGGCAGCGATTTGACTCCCCATCGTGCCCGCACCTAAGACAGCTGCTCTACGGATATTCATGGACATTGACCTCTCTCCGTTTTTTATACCATAAGGCATCCAAAGACCGTTTTCATTGGGGTGGGGAATCCTTTGGTGTGCGCGCATGTTGAAGTTGAAAGAGACGATCAAGGTCCTCAAGAGTGTTTGCCTCTTGTGGGGATTTATCCGTTCGGATCCGTTTGATGCGGGCAAATCGGAGCGCATAGCCGGACGGATAGGTCGGGCTCTCTTGAACTTCCGAGAAGGCAACCTCGACGACAATCTCCGGGCGCACCCGGATCCCGCCCGGGAATTCGTCGATCTTCAGAGCCAGGAGTCTCTGTGTGATCCATTCAAACTGCTGATCTGTAAGTCCTTTAAAGGTCTTTCCCACGGGAAGGAGCTGCGATCGATCCTCATTCCATACGGCCAAATGGTAGTTCGAGAGCCAGCCCCGTCTTCTCCCATGTCCCCATTCCGCAGCCACAATGAGGCAGTCGATCAGAAAATAGGGCTTAATTTTCAGCCAGAGCCCGACACGTTCCCCGGCCACATAGGGTGCGTCGAGGCGTTTGGCCATCAACCCCTCGGCTCCCCACTCTATGGCCTGTTGGAAAAATGTCTGGATTTCTGAGGACGTTTCGCTCAGGAGCGCAGGGATCCGGAATTGGGTGGGAACAATCTCTCCTAAGATCTTGAGTCGTTCTTCCAGGGGGTAAGATGTGGTAGCGGTGTCAGCATAGAGCACATCAAAGAAAAAGGGTGTGAGCGGCTGGAGTTTCCGCGCACGGTCGATTCCGATTTTCCGACCAAAGCGTCGCATAAAGTGTTGGAAGGGCAGGGGACGGCCCTGATCATTTAATGCCACAAGTTCCCCTTCCAGGATCAAACGATCGGGTTCAAAGGATCGGACCAATTCGACCAGTTCGGGGACAGAATGCGTAATCTCCCGAAGATGTCGGGAAAAGACCCGAACTTCCCGTCCGTTTTTGTGAACCTGGAAGCGGGCGCCATCGAGTTTATATTCCCACCTCACTTTCCTCGAGCCCATTTCATCGAGTGCCTCCTCGACGCCCTCCGCCGGATGTGCCAACATGGGGCGTACAGGGGTAAAAATCCGAGGTTCAGCCTTCACATGGCCTTTTCTTGCCTGCAGGAGAATTTCTGAAAGGGGGAGGCCAAAGAGATACGCCTGTTTCAGATCCGACTCTGGGATTCCATAGGTTTTCCCAATGGCCTCTAAAATCAGTCGTTCTCCCGCCCCCTGGTGGACCTCCCCTAACAAGACTTCAGCAAGCCATTGGGCCTCTTCGGGTGCAAGCATCCGGAAGATTTCCGTGAGATGCCGGATTTTCCTTTCTTGACTGCCTGGACCTTCAATTTGAGAAAGAGGGTGGAGCGA
>WFXO01000023.1 GCA_015490555.1 Caldifarciminota bacterium
AAATGGAAGTAGGTGAAGACCACCAAGCCCTCTCGCATGAGATCGTACTCCGAGGGAAGGGGTTCTTTCACTTTAAGGATCATATCCGCGTGCCGGAAGACCTCCTCGTGACTCTCGACGATTTCTGCCCCCTGGGCCTGGTACATTTCATCGGTAATCCCGCTCCCCAAACCTGCCCCCTTCTCGATGATCACCTGATGTCCCCGAGATACGAATCCATGAACCCCGGACGGGGTAATGGCCACACGGTACTCTTCTGTTTTGATTTCTTTAGGTACGCCGATAATCATCGGTGCATCTCCTTTTCTGGATCATAAGCCAACACGTTATGCTTTAACCACCAAAACCGGGCGATCTGTGGCTCGGAGGACCCTCTCCGAGACACTTCCGATAAACCACTTGGAAACACCCGACCGGCCATGGGAAGCCATGACCACAAGGTCAGGCTGAGTTTCCTGAATAAAATCCAGAATTCCCGGGACGGCACTAAAGCGACGCTCGACATGGGGAGTAAAAGAGATCGCCTGTCGAGAAGTCACCCAACGGTTCATCAAGTCAATGACTTGTGATTTGATCCGTTCAATAGTCTCGTGTTTTGCCAGGGACTCGTGGAGTTCGATAATGTGTAAGACGTGGAGTTCGGCTCCAAAGCGATCTGCCCATTGGATGGCGACCCCCAGTGCGCGTTCTGAGAGAGGGGAGAGGTCGATGGGGACCAGGATTTTCTGGATCTCCCGACGGGGGAGAGCAGGGAGAACAAGGACCGGGATTTGGCTCCGAACCAAGATCCGATACGCAATGGTCCCCAAGTCTCGGCATCCTCCTTCTCCACAAAACCCGATCAGGATGAGGTCATCCCCGTGTTGTTGGGCGTATTGACAGATCTGATCTTCTTCGGTCCCTTGTAAGATCACGGTTTGAACATTTTTCAGTCCGCGCTGTTCGGCCAATTCTCGGATCCGTTCCATTTCTTCTTCTGCAAGTTCGCGGCGTAAGTCGGCCATGGATTTTGCCAACAGATCTGTGATTTCCAGGATCGGGGTCTCCAGTTCCGGTTGGACATAAACCATGTCCAATGAGGCATCGAAGGCCTGCGCCAGAGAGAAGGCCCAATCTACAATCACTTTGTTGATATCCGAAAGGTCAATCGCTGCCAGGATGCGCTTGAACATGGGACCTCCGTTGGTTGTATCGGGAATTTTACGGACCTACGGAAGGAGTTGCAAGGAACGGAGCCGTTTCGTGAGGGAGCCCTCGATCTCCTGAACTGCAATCTGGAGAATTTCCGATTTCCTTCGCTTCCATGCCTTGAGGGCGTTGACCCAGGCTCCGGTGTAAAACCGAAAAAATAAGGTCGTTCCAACCAAAAGTGCATCCACGGTATTCCCCTCCCGATAAAGCCGGTACGCCCAGTACAGAGAGCCTGTTGTGGCGAAAAATGCAAGCATACCCTCGAGGGGTCTTCCGAGAAGCATTTGCGGAATGCCGGGCAGGAACAGAGAAGTCAGGGAGACCCATCTTCTGGAAGGGAGCCAGGGCCTTGGAATCCCCAAGGAGTCTAAAACATGTGCTGCAGAAGAGTCTCGGAATTCAACATAGCGATAAATCGATCGAAGGAGCATGTATGGACGGGTCGTATCGGATTGGAGAAGTAAATACCGAAGAGGTGCGTGGTCCCCAAGTTGGATCCAAAGTGCAGCCATTTTTGTGCGGATGAGTGGGGAAGGTACTCGTACATTCACCCGTCCCCAATACTCCAAGGCATCTCGTAGACGATGCCTTTGTTCATAGGCCCAGGCAATTCTTGCGAATGCTCGCGAAGAATCGATTGTACCCTTGTAAAGAAGACGCTTGTACTCTGTGATGGCGTTGAAATAATCCTCTTCTTTGAGGAGATGTTCGGCAAAGGTGGGCGCGGTGAAATAAATCGTGAAAGTCAGGGCAAGTATCGCCATAGCCCAAGGGTGACTTCCATCGTTGCGATGGTTCGCTTCTGATGCACTCGGTTGAACGCTTTGGCTGCAATCCAGGACCCATAGACGTTTCCCGCATAAAAGAAGGCTGCAAGGCCCCCGTAGAGATAGGTGGGCCATCTGTGGCCGCTTCGGAAATGGTGATATGCAAGGGCTGCCGTTCCCACCGTGAGGAGAAAGGAGTAGATCCCGTCCCCCCATCGTCCTAAGTATCCTTTCCCAAGGCCGGGTACAAATGCCGAGAGTGTTGCAGCGATCCAGGGTCTCTTTCGTGGAGGGAGGGGGAAGACCCCGAAAATCTGTGACGCAGTTTTGAAATCTCCTCGTCGTAAAGCGATCCATCCCCGTAGGGTGTCCCAGGAGGCCCAATATACCCTTGCTTGGTCATACTGATTTTGAAGAAAATATACCCGTCCCATTTCGAATTTCCAGGCGGGGTTGAGGGTGTCGTGAACTTCCCGCAATACAGTTTGTGCTGAGGTGTAATCCCCCAGACGTTCGTAAAGTCGTGCAATTTTTAGAGAGAGCGAGTCAAACCTTTTCGCGTCATCCGCAAGGAAGAATCGGGCACGTTTGTATTCCAGAATCGCACGATAGAGGTCATTTTCACGCTCGAGTTGTTGAGCAAATCCCAAGATGGGGTCAACGGGAGACGCCAAAGCGACAAACAACAAAAGGAAACTCATCGATAACGCTCGACAGGATCCACTAGTTTGGGGCCCCGTTCAGGGATCTTTCGGACTCCGTAGTACAGCCCCGCAAGTTGCCACGCCCAGTAGTTGCAACGTTGGAGTCGGTCGGACGCCAGGAGAAGGCCTTTAACGGCTCCAAAAGACTGAAGCGCTTGAACGGCAAAGTGAGAACAGGAAGGAGCGAAATTGCAGACATCTCCCTGAATTTTAGAAAACGTTTCCTGATACCCTCGGATGCCCAGTCGCAGGAGGAATGCAAGGGGGTCAAAGGACTTCTGAGTGGCGAGGGACGGCTCCGAAGAGGGAGCGGAAGAAGAAGTGGCTTGCGGAAAATCCGGGAGGTCATAGGAACGCGTAGTGTTGGGTGGGAGAACCTGGGCCCAGAGGATTGTTACAAGCCAGAAAGTCATTCCGACCATCCCCGAATGCGTACCTCGGTTTGTGGGGGGAGTACGAACGATTGGACCCAATGGGGGACTTCTGATGTCAGGCGAAGGTCTTGAAAGGCCACCTTTTCGATGATGGGAGTTGCTGTGGTGGCATCCAGAGTCTGGATCGAGGTCGGGAGCCAAAGGCCGGGCTGAATCTCTCGGTATTCTTTGACTTCGACCTGGAAGAGAACGCGTTGTTTTTCCGTATTTTCCAGGGTGAGGCGAACGAGTCGATTCTGTACGGTTCCGAGTTTCAGGGTCAGGTGTTCCTGCGGGTGGCTCCAAAAAGACCAAGTGGTATCTCCTCTGGTCTCTCGATTCAGAAACACAAATCCGCTTTGTTTCAAAAGGTCCTGCTCATTCAGTGCGAACACTTGAGATCCTAAGGGCAGCATTTGGAGACTGGAACGAAGTTTGAAGGCCAACTGTCGCTCAGGATAGTAAAGGATCAGGGTCTCAGCACGAAGGGTTACAATTTGGTGGACTGGCATGGTAACCTCGAGGAAGAAATTCTGGCCGGGCTGAAGATAGAGGGTTCCGGAAACCCGTTCGGTATCTCCCTGTTCTGTAAGGGTTCGATAGAACTTCCCCGACACCCACAAAGTGTCGGGGAAGAGGCTTAAGAAACTCAGTACCAGAGCGATCAAGGACTTGCTGCAGCCGCCAAGGTTCCGAGGACACAGGCGTAGTAGCCAACCACTAAGAGACCATTAATCGCACATCCTGTCACGGCGCTCTTGACTTGGAGATTCCTTCCTGCGCTTTTATAGCAATCGGTATAGGTCGCTACATACTCCGGGGATTTTCCGACGAGTCTCATAGCGGGAGGATCCGGTTCCAATACATAGGCTGCTCCGACTCCGATCACCCCAAGGAAGAACCCTGCACCCATCCACAGAACTTTATTTACGTCCCGTTTCGCATCCATTTCCGCCTGTGTGCAAACTTCAGTGGCGCTTTGAGCATACAGGGCAATCGGGGTTGCGATGAGACTCACGGAAAGAACCCCTGCCACTACCATAGAACCCAACTTACGCATCTCAAACCTCCTTTTTGAACCTTCTCAGTATACGGAGAAACATAGAACGAGGCAACTTTCGAGTATTCGACCCAAAAGATGCGGTCTGTGCTTGTCTCTTTCGGGGCCTCCCCCTAAAATTAGCGGAATGTTCAAGCGTGTTCTTGTGGCCAATCGGGGGGAGATTGCGGTCCGTATTATTTACGCATTGAAAGAACTCGGGATCGAATCGGTAGCCATCTATTCGGAAGCGGACCGCGAGAGCCTCCACGTAGCGCTGGCAGATTATGCGATCTGTGTGGGCCCCCCGGACCCACGCAGGAGTTACCTCAACATTTCCCAGATTATCAGCGCAGCCCATGTTTCTGGTGCAGAAGCAATCCATCCTGGATATGGCTTTCTGGCTGAAAACCCGGATTTTGCGGAGGCCGTGGAGGAAAGTGGCCTTGTTTTTATTGGCCCGAGTCCCGAGACCATGCGCTTGGCCGGAGATAAACTCCGAACCAAGACCTTACTCGCGGAGATCGGAATTCCGACCATCCCCGGGATTTCCCAGCCATTAGAAGAACTTAGAAACCTCACTCAGGTGATCGAATCGTTAGGGGGATATCCGGTGCTGATTAAGGCCCGTGCTGGAGGGGGCGGTCGCGGGATGCGGATTATCCGGGACCGTGAAGAACTCGAACGCGCGATTCAATTGGCCCAGCAGGAAGCGGAGGTTGCCTTCGGGGATCGAGGCCTCTACTTGGAAAAGTATCTGGATCGCCCCAAACACATTGAAGTCCAAGTTGTCGCTGATCAGGAAGGACACGTGGTTGCATTGGGGGAACGGGAATGCTCGGTTCAACGGAGATATCAGAAATTACTTGAAGAGGCCCCTGTTTTAGACCCGGAGGCGAGAGAGAGGGTTCAGTCCTACGCCATTCGCGCTGCACAGCATCTGAAGTACACATCCCTCGGGACCTTCGAATTCCTGATGGACTCCGAAGGGAATTTCTATTTCATGGAACTGAATACTCGACTTCAGGTCGAGCACCCGGTGACCGAATGGATCACCGGGATTGATCTCGTTCGAACCCAGATTCTTATTGCTTCGGGTGAGCCTCTCTCCTTCCGGCAGGAAGATGTGAAAATTACCGGCCATGCCATCGAGGTCCGGATCAATGCAGAGGACCCGGAGCGAAATTTCGCCCCTACTCCAGGGAAAGTCGAAAGACTCCATCTGCCGGGTGGACCAGGTGTTCGGGTGGATTCCCATCTCTATCAGGGGTACACCATTCCTCCTTTCTATGATTCCCTCATCGCCAAGGTGATTGTCTATGACCAGACACGGGAGAAAGCCATCCGAAGGATGCGCCGTGCTTTAGAGGAATTCTATATCGAGGGGATCCAGACCACGATCCCATTTCATCTCCGCCTTTTGGAACACCCCACTTTTTTGGCGGGGACCCACGATGTCCGATTCGTTGAGCGTGAACTCTTATGATTGAGGCATTTTTTTATCATGTGGGGGCCATGACAATTTTGGGAGGGCAACTCCTTCGCTCCCTTCGAGAACTTCACAAAATCCCAAGGTTATTCCTTCAGCAACTTGATCGGATTGGGGTGGGATCGATTCCTTTGGTGGCTTTGACCTCGGCCTTCACTGGCATGGTCGCCTCCGTACAGACCGCATACCAGGTTCGTGACTATGTCCCATTGGATTTTTTAGGCGCAGGGGTGGCGAAGGCAATTATGATCGAACTCGGACCCGTGCTGACTGCATTGGTAGTTGCGGGTCGCGTAGGAGCGGGCATTGCGGCGGAATTGGGAACCATGCGCGTCACAGAACAAATCGACGCACTGGAGATCATGGCGATTGACCCGGTCCGCTATCTGGTTCTTCCTCGTGTCCTTGCCGGGATTTTAGCACTTCCCTTGCTCACGGTCTTGGCTGAGGTGGTCGCAATTCTCGGAGCCGCCTTCGTTTCCGCCACCGTTCTGAATGTTTCCTATGCGACCTTTTTCCACGGGATTCAACTCTTTTTCCTCCCTCGAGATCTCTTCGGTGGCTTAGCCAAGAGCGTTGTCTTCGGATTCCTCATCACCTTTCTGGGATGTCATTTTGGGTATACATCCGGACGCGGAGCCAGTGGCGTCGGCCGTGCAACGACCTATGCCGTCGTGTTCTCCTCCCTGTTCGTATTGATGTTTGACTATATATTGGGGACCTTGTTGTTCGGATGATCCGGATCCGAAACCTCCACAAATCCTTAAACGGACAGGCTGTCCTCCAAGGAATCGATCTCGAGATTCATGACGGGGAGACCTTGGCGATCTTGGGGAAAAGCGGCTCTGGGAAGACGGTCCTTTTAAAACATATTGTGGGTCTGCTAAAGCCGGATCGAGGGTCCATTTGGGTCGACGACCGAGAAGTTCCCAAACTGCGCCGTTCCGAACTGTTTCGACTCCGTCGCAAGTTCGGATATGTATTTCAGGCCTCTGCTCTCTTTGATTCGCTCACAGTCTATGAGAATTTGGCGCTGGCGCTGCGTGACCGCGGTTACCCGGAGACGGAAATTGAGGAAAAGATTCACCAGATCCTGGAATTGATGGGCCTCCAAGGAAACGAAGAGAAGTATCCATCAGAACTTTCCGGGGGAATGCAAAAACGGGTCAGCGTCGCACGTGCTTTGATCACCGATCCGAAATACCTTCTGTATGACGAACCCACAGCGGGCTTAGATCCCGTAACCGCTGAAACCATTAACGACCTCATGTTGTCTTTAAAGTCTCGTTTCCGTGTAACCGCCGTTTTGGTCACCCACGATCTCCGTTGTGCACTCCGGGTAGCAGATCGAATTGCGCTTCTAAGCGGGGGAAAGATCCGAATCGTCGTTCCCGCAGAAGAAACCCTAAAAATAAAAGACCCGGAACTCCAGGAGTTCTTCCGGTCCTTAGAGTTCCGGGCCTAAAGTGAACCTCTTATTGCAAGAGGACAAACCGACGCAGGATCTTTTGATCCCCCTGTTGGAGTTTCAAGAAGTAAACACCAGGTGCCAGTTGAATGTGTGGACCTCGGAGGGAGAGAGCCACCTGCAATTGGCCGTCTTCCGGACGCCAATGCTTGGTAAACACTTGCCGGCCGGTGGCATCATATAACGAAAGATGGACGGGGTTGGCTATCGTGGTTTGTACTCCAAACCGAAGGGTATTCCTGTAGATCCCTCGGAAGTCTATCAACCTCAATTGAGGCGTGGTTCTGTGTTGTCCTTCGGCGACATCGGTAAAGATAATGGTGATGTCGTTATCGTCACGGGGCTCGATCTGATAGTTCCCCATGGTGAATCGGACAACGCCTACTACGCCGATCGTATCCCCATCGGTGGGTTCGTAAGTATAGGCCGATCGGTTGGCGACCCGAGCGATCCCCGACCCATCGTCAATCTCAAAGTAGGAACCTCCCGGATTGGAATTCACCACAGCGGCCCGAGGGACGGACACCAAGATTCCTTCATAGGGTTCAGCCGTTGGGTAGCCGGCGGAAAGATCGCCTGTCTGAATGACGACGGGATCAGGCTCGGGATGGTTAGAACTGAGTACTTCAAAGTACAAGACGTTCAAGATCTCCGTCATGTAGAAGTATTCTTGGACCGTTCCGACGAGCAGAACCGAGTCGCCACGAACCGGCTCGTGATCGAGGTCATAGATCTGGATACCTTTCCACTCTCCCCCGGGATATTCTTCCAGGTAGTACCAGTTAGAAGAGGTGGAGTCGACAATGCATATCCCTGAGACACTGACCCGCCGGCCCACCCATGCGCTTTGACCTGAGTCGGTCGTATCCGATTGGATCATGGAGATGGGAGTGATCCCGCCCCAGAATGTCGTGGAGTCGGAGCCGATGCTGTTGCCGAGGGTGTCCTGTACATTGGTAATGTAGAGTGTGTATTGGGTCCCAGGGGTCTGGGTGGTCGTCTGGAGGTGGACCAGAGTTGGATCTGTGGGATCCACCTGTGCCCCGGTCACGTTGACACCACCGGTGAGTTGGTAGTTCGCAGGATCTCCACCGGTTGTTGCATCAATCGCGCGGGTAAAGATTACGTCTAAACTGGTGTTTGAGGTCGCATAGGCCATGGAAACATGGAACACTTGGGGGATAATGTCTTCATCAAATCGTGGCTGGATTCGGTATAAACCATAATACGTATGCACAATTCCACTTACTGTAACCAGATCCCCCAGATTGGGGTTATAGGTGTAGTTTCCATTGTTTCTAACCAGCACATAGCCTGTTCCATCGGTAATTTCCCAGTCCCCGTTTGGCCCACTGGTGTTGGTCACATATGCGTTTTGGACCTGAATCAAGACGTGTTCATACGCCTCCGCAGAATCCGGGTCGTACATCGACGTGGCGGTCGTATCCAAATAGCCACAAGGAACGGTTGCAAGGGGGGGGAGGGGATGACCGCTTGACACAACGATAAGGTCACTCAGACTGTTTACCTGAATTTCCGTGTTGGCGTAGTATTCGTTGACGACCCCAGTTACCACAATACTGTCTCCGATGTTGATGGTGGGATTTCCCACAGAGGAGGGCACATAGACCATGATGCCAGACCATGGACCCCCAGAGGCTTCTTGCAGGAAAAAGACGCGGCTGGATGCGACCATCCCGAAGTCCGTAGTTGCAATTCCAGTAGTGGTGACGGTTTGCCCCATATAGTTAGAGTTGTTGAGGGAGTCCCGGTCCATCTGGATTTCATGGATGGGAACGAACTGTTGTGCCCCCAGAACCCCACTCAAGACCAACAGCACAAATACTTTAACCCCGTGCTTCATCGGACGCCTCCTTTTTGGGGATATTATAAAGATGAAAGGTGGGGTTCGGACTCAGGGAAGAGAAACCACCCGCCCCCTCCCTCATCTTCCGTGTGCTATGAGAAGGTCTGCTGTGGGGTCAAGCCTCACCCTTGTCAATCAAATCCAGCAGGATATCCACGATATTTGGATCCCACTGAGAGCCGCGTCCTTCCTGGAAGATTTCAATGATTTGGGGTTTTGCGAGGCGTTTTCGGTATGGACGGTCATAATTCATCGCATCGTAGGCGTCCGCAACAGACACAATCCGGGCCAGGAAGGGGATATCATGTCCTTTGAGACCATCTGGGTAGCCTGTTCCATCCCACCGTTCATGGTGATGTCGAATTACCGGGAGGGCACCACTCAAAGAGGTTAGGGGTTCACAGATCTTTTCTCCAATCACGGTATGTTGTTTGATGACTTCCCATTCTTCTGGCGTGAGCGGCTCTTTTTTCTGAAGGATCGCGTCTGGCACCCCCACCTTCCCAATGTCATGGAGATAGGCTCCTTTCCGCAGATCACTCATCTCCTTAGGAGTAAGACCCACTTCTTTTCCGATTTTGAGGGAAACATCTACCACACGCTCTGTATGGACTTCTGTATATTTGTCTTTGACTTCGATAATCTGGGCCAGGGTAAAGAGAACCTCTTCTGCATTTTCCAATTCTTCGATGTACCCTTTGATGCGAAGATGCGCTCGGATACGTGCCTGCAGATCCGATTGGCTTGGGGGCTTCGCGATGAAGTCATCCGCACCCAGGTTAAAGGCTTCCACTTTGTCGGTTTCGAGAGCCGTAAGCATGATCACTGGGATGTACCCGAGTTTTCGGTTCTTTTTGATTCTCGAGAGGACTTCGAGACCGTCCATCCCCGGCATCTTAATATCGAGGATCACAAGATCCGGGGGGTCTTCCTCGATGATCTTGAGGGCTTCCTCACCGCGTCCCGCACCTTGGAAGTCGTACCCGAACTCCGTAATCAGGCGTTCCAAGACCTCCAACACCATGGGGTCGTCGTCAACCACCAAGATTTTCGCAGACTTCTTTTCTGTCATCGTTGCCATAGTACCCGAAAACCTGCAAACTTATTGCCAGGATAGACGATCATTTTGATTATTGGAAGAAACTTTGCAGGGAGGTTTATGTTATGCGTGCATTAAAACTCATTCGGGAGATGGCAAAAGAAGGAATTATACCACAAGGGGAAGTGGAAAGTCTCCGAAGAAGGGGGACAACAGGAAAAAATGACGTGGTGTCCTTTTTGGTCGAGCAGGGGTTAGCGGATGAAGAAAAAATCGCAGAGTTTATCTCCGAAAGGTATGGAATTCCACGGATTGATTTAGACCAAATTGACCTTGAGGAACGTGTCCTGAATCTCCTTCCCGTCGAATTTATGAGAAAAAATAAAGTAGTTCCTTTTGAGAAACGGGGACGGACTCTGAAAGTCGCGATGGCCAATCCGTTAGATCTCTCCGTTATTGACGATATCGAGTTTATTACGGGAACGGATGTTCAACCTTATGTGGCTCCGGTCAGCCAAATCCAGTCCGTCCTGGATCAACATTTCGAACGGATGGAGGATCTCCAGGATATTTTGTCCAGTCTTTCAGAGAATCTATTGGAAGTCGTCGAGGAAGAAGAGGATACGGTGGATGTCACCGACCTGTCCCAAGCGGTAGAACAGGCCCCGGTGGTACGATTTGTAAATTCTCTGTTGGCGGACGCAGTCCGGAAAGGCGCCTCAGATATCCATTTGGAACCGGGGGAACGAGTCTTTCGGGTCCGCTACCGGATCGATGGGATCTTATATGAGGCGATGCAACCCCCCTTACGGCTGAAAGACGCGATCATCTCCCGAATTAAGGTCATGGCTAAAATGGATATTGCAGAACGCCGACTTCCCCAGGACGGACGCATTAAAATACGTTTGGGAGATCGGAGTATTGACCTGCGTGTTTCTACGGTGCCCGTGGTATGGGGGGAAAAGGTGGTTATGCGCGTCTTGGATAAAGGGAGTGTAAAGTTTGATTTGAGGGCATTGGGATTTGAAGAATGGTCCCTGAAACAAGTTGAAAAAGCCCTGAGGCAACCTTACGGGATGATCCTTGTCACAGGTCCTACGGGGAGTGGGAAAACAACGACCCTCTATTCCATGCTTCAAATCCTGAATACCCCCGATGTCAACATCTTGACGGTAGAAGACCCGGTCGAGTACGAATTCCCGGGAATCAACCAAGTCAATGTCAAGGAGGAAATTGGGCTTGATTTTGCACGTGCCTTACGTGCTTTCCTGCGCCAGGACCCCGACATTATTATGGTGGGAGAGATCCGTGACCAAGAGACAGCAACGATCGCAGTACGAGCCGCCATCACCGGACACTTAGTTCTTTCTACCCTCCATACGAACGATGCCCCCAGTGCTGTAGTCCGGCTTTTGGATATGGGCGTGGAACCCTTTATGGTGGCATCTTCTTTGACCCTGATCATCGCGCAACGACTGGTTCGAAAAATTTGTACAAATTGTATTGAGGAAACGACACTACACCCTGAAGTACTCCGAGAACTTCACTTGACTCCCGAAGAGACTGAGGGGGTCACTTTCTATCGAGGGACTGGCTGTAGGGCTTGCAACCAGTCTGGCTATAAAGGCCGAATTGGGATTTACGAGGTACTCCCTGTGACCCACGAAATCCGAAATATGATCTTAGAACACGCACCCATTGATGCGATTCGAGAAAAGGCTATTGAACAAGGGATGATTACGTTGCGAGAGTCTGCATTGCACAAGTTATTCCAAGGGATTACCACTGCCGAAGAGGTCTTACGCGTTACGAAGGACATTTGATTTGCAAATTGCAAAGCATTCCTTGTGTAAATAAGCATAACTTGTTGATTGAAAAGGAGTAAAGCCGTGGAAAGAGAAATTAGCACTTTGCAAATAGAAGAGCGAAAATTTTCGATGGTGGATTTGTTGAAGGAGACAGTGGAGCGAGGGGCCACAGATTTACACATTACCCCGGGTGCACCCCCGGTGTTCCGAGTCAATCAAGAACTCGTGCGCGGCAACTATCCCCCTCTTACAGCAGAGGACACCCGGCGCCTGATCTACGAGGTTTTAAATGATGAACAACGTGCGAGGTTAGAACGGGAAAAAGAACTGGATTTTGCGATCTCGGTCAAGGGAGTCTCTCGTTTTCGAGCGAATGCATTTTTCCAAAGGAATTCTTTAAGTGCTGCAATACGCCGTGTCCCGTTCCGGATTCCCACGATGGCGGAACTTGGGCTGCCTCCAATTTTTGAGTATTTAGCCAAAAAGACACGTGGTCTGATCTTGATCACCGGACCAACGGGGAGTGGGAAATCTACCACGCTGGCGGCGATGATCGATCGGATTAATAGTGAACGGGCCTGTCACATCATCACGATCGAGGATCCGATCGAGTATCTTCACAAGAATAAAAAGGCTCTGATTGCACAGCGCGAAGTAGAAGTGGATACCAAGTCCTTTGCACGTGCTTTGAAATATGCCCTTCGACAGGACCCCGATGTCATCATGGTAGGGGAAATGAGGGACTTGGAAACGATTGCCGCCGCTTTAACTGCCGCGGAGACTGGACACCTGGTTCTGGCGACTCTTCATACCGATTCCGTGGTGGAATCCGTGAACCGGATCATTGATGTCTTTCCTCCCCATCAACAAAAACAGATCCGGATCCAGTTAGCAGCAACCTTGGAGGCTGTTGTCTCCCAGCGTCTTCTTCCCTCGGCGGACCGCCGCCAGTTGGTTTTGGCTTTAGAGGTCATGACTGCAACGCCTGCGATTCGCAACCTCATTCGCGAAGGGCGAACACAAGAAATTTACAGCATCATCCAGACCTCTCAAAAATTTGGGATGTGGACCATGAACTCGTACCTTTACAAACTCTATATCTCGGGAAAAATTGACTATCGGACGGCCATCTCAGCTTCGCCAAGGCCAGAAGAACTGGAAGAGATGATCGAAAGAGGGAGTAAACGATGAGACGAGTTCAACAGGAAAAGCCCAAAGTTCGGCCAAAGAGTCGATCCACCCTGATGAAGTTGCTGAAAAGAGTTAAGCCAAAAGATGTGGCGATTTTCACCCGACAGATGGCTGTGATGGTCAATGCAGGGATTCCGATCGTCGAAGCCTTGGAAGTCCTTCGACAGCAGTTTGCCCATACGGGATTGGGCCCCATTTTGGAAGATGTTCAACATGAAGTTGAAGGCGGGCTGTCTTTCAGTGAAGCCTTAGGACGTCGAAGGAACGTTTTTGGTGACTTTCTGATTAGTATGGTGGCGGTGGGAGAAACGGGGGGTGTGTTGGGGTTTACATTGAACCGGGTCTCCGAATACCTGGAAAAGATGATTGCCCTCAAGGGAAAAGTCCGAAGTGCTTTGGCGTATCCTGCGATTATTTTCCTCGTTGCCATCGGAGCTACCATTTTCCTGTTGATTGCTGTGATCCCGACCTTCGCCCAAATGTTTGCCACGTTGAATGCAGAACTCCCACTGCCGACAAAAATTGTGATCGGTCTCAGTAACTTTGTGGTTCAAAATGGGATGTATCTCTTCTTGGGGTTTGTTTTGCTGTTAGGGGTTGGGATCTATATTGTCAAAAAGACCGACCGGGGACGTTACGCCTTCCACTCGGTTCTCCTTAACATCCCCATCCTTGGACAGGTGATCCGAAAGTCCGCAATCTCCAGATTTGCGCGGACGCTCGGGGTGTTGATCCGAGGCGGGGTGTCCATTTTAGAGGCCCTGGAAATTACTGCAAAAACGAGTGGCAATATGGTCGTAGAAAAGGCAGTCCTGGATGCCCGGAAGAGTATCGGGGAAGGGAAAAGTATTGCTGAACCCCTCCAAAGCAGTGGGGTTTTCCCTCCGATGGTGACGCAATTGATTGCCGTTGGTGAAAAAACCGGTGACCTGCCTGGAATGTTGGAAAAACTCTCTGATTTTTACGATGGGGAAGTGGAAAACTCGATCAACACCTTGACTTCGGTACTCGAACCGGTAATGCTGGTCTTTATGGGTGTTGTCGTGGGGTTCATGTTAATTTCCATGTACTTGCCAATCTTTAACATGGCGCAGTTGATCAAATGAGGCGACGACAGAAGAATAGAAGCACCGGTTGGATTTCACATTTCTATTGGATTTCGCTGATTCGACTGGGCGTCCTGGCCGCAGTGATCCTGCCCGGCGTGTTTCTCCTTTCTTCGGTATACCCCCCATCAGCCATTACCCTCATGGGATTAACCTTTCTGGCGGGCGTTTTGATCACTTTAATTCTTCTCTATATGGCACGGCACGGAGCCAACCCCGAAGGTGTCCTTTGGGCGGAAATTTTCTTGGACCTCCTACTCATCAGCCTTCTTATTTACTTTACAGGGGGAAGTACATCGAATCTCACATTGGTTTACTTGCTCCCCATTGCAGTCGCAGGATATTTCTTTGAAATCCAGGGAGGGGTTTTCATTGCCACCCTTTCCACAGTCCTTTTCGGGGTCTTTTATCTGTCGGAAGCCCAGGGATGGATGACCCCCTTTGTCACTTTCCAGCCTGCTGGGGCGGGCAGCAACTCCTTGCAGTTTTATCTTTATATTATTTTGTTTTACGGGGTTGCGATTTTCAGTGGTGTCATTGCGAGGTCCTATCGGACACATGAACGATTCATCCATGAGACCCGAGCGACACTCACACGGTATCGGCTCAACTTGGAAACCATTGTGGAACATCTCCAATCCGCGCTCATCGCCTTGGATGAATATGGTGAAATTACCGTGATCAATAAAGCCGCAAAGTTCATTTTGGGAATTCCGGAAGGAGAAGGACCCATACGGATGGCCGACATCCGGCGGCGCTATCCACAACTTTACCAGGCGATACAAAAAATCCGTGTGGAGCCCCCCACCAAACGAGGACGAATGAAGTTAGAGACCCCAGCGGGACGAAAAATTGAGATTGGGTACTCCTCGTCCCTTTTGCGCGACGAAAATCAACGACGATTGGGTATGGTCATTGTTTTCCAGGACTTGACCAGGCTCCAGGAACTGGATCGAGATCTTCGACGGTTGGATCGGTTGGCTGCGGTCGGAGAGTTCGCTGCCGACCTGGCCCATGAGATTCGAACCCCCGTGACTGCGATTAAGGGGGCTGCAGAACTCCTCAATGGCGACATCAGTGAGGCAGAACGAGATCGGTTGACCAAGTTGATTAAAAAAGAAAGCCAGCGCTTAAATCGTCTTGTTACAGACTTCTTGCGGTTTGCACGGATTCCACCCCCGACGTACGAGTTTGTAGATCTGACCCATCTGATTCAGGAGGCTGAGAATGCGGCTTCCCTCCCCGATGGGATTTCTCTTGTCGTAGATGTAAGAGAGGGTCATAACGGGTTCACGGTGCGAACAGACAGGAACCTGATGTTTCAAATCTTTGTGAACCTTTTCCAAAATGCAAAAGATGCGATTCTTGCGAAAAAAGAATCTCAGGGGACCATTCGGGTGATCCTGAGGAAAGCGGAGGAGACGTATTCCATCCTGAACAACGGACGGGATATTGTAGAGGTCGGATATTACTTGGTGGGGGTTCAAGACGATGGGGTTGGCATTCCGGAGGAAATTCGAGATCGAATTTTTGACCCCTTCTTTACCACAAAAAATGTAGGCAGTGGCATGGGGTTGCCAATCGTGAAAAAAATCGTTAATTTATTCCATGGAAAAATGGAAGTGTACTCTTATCCCGAAATGGGTACCCAAATATTGATGTTTCTCAGGGAGCCGTTATGAAAGGACAAACATCCAAGGAGATTATCTTTGTCGTTGATGACGAGGAAAGTCTCCGTGAGTACCTCAGTATCTTGCTGGCGAAAGAAGGGTACGTAGTCCGTACATTTCCTGGAGGTGAGGAAGCGCTCCAGGCCCTCCATGAACAGACCCCAGCGCTGGTCCTCCTGGATCTCAAAATGCCCGGGATGGATGGCTTAGAAGTTCTGGAGCGAATCAAACAATATGATCGCGACATCCAGGTGATCATTATGACAGCATTCGGGACCATTAAGTCTGCAGTCCAAGCAATGCAGAAAGGTGCGTTCCACTATATCACCAAACCGTTTGAGGTCTCGGAACTCCGAATCCAGATTGAGAAGGCCTTGGAATTTCGACGTCTCAAGAACGAAAATATTCAACTTCGTCGGCAACTCCGAACGCCCTTTGAGAATCTGATTGGGAAATCCCCGAATTTTTTAAAAGTGTTGGACCTGGTCCAGAAAGTTGCCCCCACCGATGCGACCGTTCTGATCCAGGGGGAGAGTGGTACGGGAAAGGAACTGGTGGCTCGGGCCCTCCACGACAATTCACCCCGTTCTTCCTATCCTTTCGTGGCGATTAATTGCGGGGCGCTCCCCGAGGATCTCTTGGAAAGTGAATTGTTTGGGTATGTCAAAGGGGCATTTACAGGGGCGGTTTCTGACAAAGAAGGACTGTTTCGCGCGGCACACCGGGGAACCATCTTTTTAGATGAGATTGGAGAGATTTCTCCAAAACTTCAGGTCAAACTGCTGCGTGTTCTACAGGAACGGGAGATTATTCCTTTGGGAAGCACAAAACCCGTGAAAGTTGATGTCCGGATCATCGCCTCTACGAATCGAGATCTGGAGAAAATGGTCCGGGAAGGGAAATTCCGGGAGGACCTCTTTTACCGCCTGAATGTCATTACCATCACCCTTCCGCCGTTAAGAGAGCGCAAAGAAGATATTCCGTTGTTGGTGCACCACTTCATCCAGAAGTATTCCAAGAAAAATGGGATTCCCCCCAAGCGAGTCCCCAAGGAGATCATGGATCTCTTCCTCGCATACCCTTGGCCCGGGAATGTCCGTGAATTGGAAAATGCTATTGAAAGGGCCCTCATTCTCTCGCCTGGGGACGAAATTACATGGGATGCCCTCCCCCCGGCACTTCTGGGCGCACGTAAACAAAAAGAGGAAATTCCAATTCCTCCCCCGGTGTTGACCCTGGAGGAATTGGAACGCCGCTATATCTTACGGGTCTTGGAAGAGACCCAATGGGATAAGGTGAAAACTGCGGAAATTTTAGGAATTAACCTCTCGACGGTTTATCGAAAATTGGCCCGGTATGGGATCCGAGTGGAATCGGAACATGCGAAGATGGGTTTGCAGGATGCAAAATCGGGAGAGTAACTCTCCATAGTTCCCCTCGGGTTCTTAGACCCCAACGCTTTTCCTAACCCACTGCGTTCCAAAAAGTTAAGGGGTTTCTCCATTGGAATCCCAAAATGGCAATGAGTTTGCGTAAGGAATGAGTGATGAAAGGTCCACAAAAGAGAAACAAAGAAAATCAAAATAAGGAGGTGAGATCATGAAAAAGGTGAGAACCAAAAAGGATAAGGGGTTCACCCTGGTGGAACTCATGATCGTGGTCGTGATCATTGGGATCTTGGCTGCGATCGCCATCCCTCGGTTTGTGAATGCTCAGAACAGAGCAAAAATTGCAGCTGCTAAGGCAGATGTCAATAGTATCCGTCAGGCATTGGCTCTCTACGAAATGGACCATGGAACATTTCCTCCGACAAAAAATTCATGGAAAGACCTTCGAGCACTGCTGGATGATTATATTTCCTCTCTCCCTGACAGCACGAACCCACAAAACTTTACTTTCGTAAGTTATACTCAGAAGAATGGTGGAACGAGCTACGAGTTGAAGGTGAAGGCAAAGGATGCGAATCAGACGGAAATTGTCGCAACACCAGAAACGGTGACACCATAAATGTCTGATCCTCAGGATAGTAGAGGGGGCTGTCTCGAGACAGCCCCCTCTTTCTCCTTATCATTTCATAGAAGCTCATGCATGGAATCTTTCTTGTTTTTGCCTTCCTCCTGGGGCTTGCCTTCGGAAGTTTTGCCAATGTCTTGATCTATCGTGTTCCCCGAGGGCTTTCCCTTCTTTGGCCCGCTTCCCATTGTCCCGTTTGTAAGACGCCCATCCGGTGGCATGATAACATCCCTTTATTTTCCTACGTGTGGCTTCGGGGCCGCTGCCGGTTCTGCAAGGCCCGCATCTCTCCCCGATACCCATTGGTTGAACTCCTGACGGGCCTGCTCTTCCTTGTCTTTGCAGTTGTGGATCACTCTTGGCTATCCTTCGTCTTCCATGCACTCTTGGGCACGTTGGTCATTGTCCTTGTTGCCATTGACCTTGAACATCACCGTCTTCCCGATCCCTTGACCTTCTCTGTGGCGATTTTGGGGTTGCTATGGGCCGTAGTAACTCAAACGCTATGGACTGGGATTCAAGGTTTTCTCGTCGGCGGGGCCTTCGGAGGAGGGTTGGCCTGGCTGGCTGAAAAATGGTATGGAACCGATGAGGGATTCGGTTGGGGGGATGCAAAATACTTGGCTGCGATGGGGACGTGGGTGGGACCCTGGGCTGTGACCGTGATCCTTTTTGGGGGTGCCCTTCTGGGCTCGATCGTGGGCCTTCTCCTGGGACTCCGTAGAAGAACCCTTCGTTTTGGCCTGCCCTTCGGACCTTTTTTGAGCGTTGTTTTTCTGTTGACAATTCTGGCTCCACAATTCATAATTGAACTGAAATCTTGGATTTTGCGATGAAAGAGCGACACTTGATCGAACGCCAGGCTCTACAACTCATGGCCAAAGGCCAATGGAAGGAGGCGATCCGACTTTATGAAGGTCTCACTCAACAATATGAGGATCCGAACCTCCATAATCTATTGGGGGATTTATATCTTCGGGTGGGGAGGATCCGTGAAGCCTTAAGCTGTTATGAAGATGCGCTCAAGGGGTTTATGGCCGACCAACTCTTTAGTGCAGCAGTGGCGGTTGCTCACAAAATTTTAAGAAGGGATCCTGAACGCGTATTCCCGTACCTCCAGATTGCCACCGTTTACGCACAGCAGGGATATGTCCAGGATGCAATTTCAACCCTCCAACGGTGTTTGACACTCCCACTGACCCCTCATGAGAAGAGGAAGATCCTAAGCATTCTAAAAATTTTGCTCAATCATGCTTCCCCCGTACATCGGCCCTCCTTGAAAGAAATTTATTTGAAGTTGGGCGTTGAAGATGAGGATGTGATGATGGCTCTGGGCCTGCAACCCATGGTGGAAACTGCTCCAGAGCCTGTATCCCCTCCTTCTGACCAAAGCGAGGTCGCCCCCGAATCTCCAGATGTTTGGAATTTCTTTTATCTTTTAATAGAAATCGAGTCTGCATTGTCCCAAGGAGTTGAACCCCCACCCCCATCCATGGCGATGGCGCGGGCCCTTTACGACTTAAATCTATACCATGCTACTATTTTGGAACTTCAAAATCTCCTTACTGTCCATCCCCAGCATCTTGAGGCGACCCTATTGTTAGGAAAAGCGTTTTTTCATATAGACGACTTGGAACTGGCTCTCCGTGCTTTCCGCCAGGGGTACGAGGCGACGGAAGGGGAACGGAAATTAGAGTTTCTTTACTGGATGGGACGAACGCACGAACAAAAGGGGGAAACGGAAACCGCTTTGCACATTTACCAAGAAATCCTCTATCAGGATTTGGATTTTTTAGATGTTAAACAACGTATTGAACGTTTGACACCAGGTGGTTCTCGGTTGAGACGGGAGAGACTGCGGCATGGATACGCTTCTTGAAAAGTTAAAAGAACATGGCTTGGTGACATCTCAGGCAATCGCCGAGGCCACAGACCGTCAGTGGAGGGAAGGGGGGAATCTTATCTACCATCTGGTAGAGATGGGGGCCGTGACGGAGGAAGATCTATTAAGTTTTTATCAAAAGGTTTTGGGGATCCATACCGTTCGACTGAAAGAGGTCGAAATTGATCCTGAGGCCGTATGGCATATTCCCTACCGAATCGCACAAAAGTATTTCCTCATCCCCATCAAACGAACGCGTAAGACCTTAATCGTCGCGATGGCGAACCCCCTCAATCAACGGGCGCGGAAGGAGATGGAGTTTGTGACCGACTTGGAAATCATCCCGTTAGGTGCGATGCTTTCTGAAATCAAGGATGCGATCACACAGCATTACGGGAAGAAAGATCTCCCCCTCGATCTCGGGGCATTTTGGCTTCGCCCGAGGCGGGAGCTGACCCTAAAAAATTTGGAGCACCGAGGAATCCTTCCAGGAGATTTAGTATCTCATAAAATTGAGCCCTTCTTGAAGGCTTCCTCGACGGGGTTGACTATCCTTGGGCCTCCTCAATCCGGAAAGACAAGCTTGCTTCACGCGATTGCCAATCGTATTTTAGCCGAGGATCCTGATCGTGGTGTGTTGCTCACGCAGGGCGGCGCCCTCAAAGATCTCTTGGTAGAAGGGCAAGAAATTGGCATCTTTCCATCTATTCGCACGTATCTCGAGCCGTATACCTTTTTGTTGATCGACGATCTTGAACAGGTGTTTGGGGGGCCACGTTTTGAAGAATTGGTGGAGTGGTTTCTGGCCAAAGGGGCGTCTGTAGTGGCGACAACCTCTCAGGAAATTTCTACTTTTGAATCCTCTCCCAAGTTGTTCGGATGGCTTCGACAATGGGACACCATCCTCCTCTCAGCAGCGGAAGTCGAACTTCCTGCACACATTCGCTCAAAGCCAGAGGCTCAACAACATTCTGAAGTAGGACTTATACAGGAGGCGGAGCCATTCCCTTCGGTTTCCTTAGAGTTTCTCGCAGAACAAGCAAAAGGGAAAGGGGTGGCCTTTCGGGTTCTTCCAGCCACCACAGGGACCTATCCAGCATGGGTACTCCATGGCATAATGGACCTCTCGAAACGTATATTAAATGCAGCCGAACCTGGTGATTCGATTACACTTCGAACTATTGAATCAGATCGTGGATGGATTGTAGAATTTGAAACCAAGGGACTCCTCTTAATGGTAGGAGAGGAGGCAGTTCGCGATTCTTTTGGTGGGAGGAAAATACGGTTGCAAAAACGTCCAGGGCATGGAGGGTATGTGACCCTTCAAATTGAAATTGCAAAAGAGGAGTCACAGGATGTTTAATGTTTTTTTCAAGAAAAAGCCTCAAGAGTCTTACGGTGTGGATCTGGGGAGTCGATGGATTAAGGCTGTGGGCTTAAAACGAACCAAAGAGGGACTGACTTTACTCCTGAATGAGCGAAAAGAACTTCCCGAGGAAGCCGTTGTAGAGCGAGAGGTGCTGGATCGGATCAGTGTGACAGATCGCCTAAAAGAATTGGCACTCGCTACAGGGTTAGATGGACAAGATGTCGTCATCGGAGTTTCACGTGGGGTGATCCTTCGACATATCACAGTTCCCAAGGGGCCCAAAGATCGCGAACAAGTCATTGAAGACGCTGCACGTCAGAATATCCCCTTTGATCTCAACGACGTCATCTGGGACTATCGGCTTCTTCATGAGGATGAGCACCAGTTAACCCTTTTCTTGGCGGCTGCCCGACAAGAAGTGGTGTGGTCCATCCTCGAACTCTTCCGAAGTGCGAACATGAACCCCGTAAAAATTGTGCCTCAAAGTCTGGCCTGGTCTTATGTTTTAGAGGAATTTCAAAAGGAATCAGACTGTCTGATCTTAGATGTTGGAGAGGTTTTTACAGATATTATCCACATGCAAGAAGGAAAGCCTGTGAACTCCAGAGACGTGGTGTTTGGGATCCGGAATTATCTCGATGCGATGCGCAGAGAATTGGGATTTTCTTATAACAAAGGTCGAGAGATCCTTTTTTCATCTCAACGACCGGACGACATTGCATTAAACACTGTGATCGACGCCGAAACCGCACTCTTTTTGGATCAACTTGAGCGTGTAACCTCCTTCTTCTGGACCAGTGAAGAAGAAAAGCCCAAGGTGATCTATTTAACCGGTGGAGGGGCACGCGTCCCTGCCCTCCGTGCAGTACTTGAAGAACGCTTTCATATCGCAACCGAAATCCTCGATCCGATTCAAGACTCCGGAGAAACAGAATCAAACGAAGGAACACTCTATGGTGTCGCTTACGGTTTAGCACTGGCAGGGTTGGATCCTGAGGGAATCAACCTCCTACCAGAAGAAGAGCTCCCAGTTGAAAGGGAATCAATTTTCTCAAAGATCGCTCTTCCGTTTTATACCGCTCTTTTCTCGGCCGTGGTTGTGATGCTGTTGTTGGCGAACAGTCGTGCGAGACTTGCCTCCTTACAGGCCGATCTGTCAGCTCTACAGGCGGAAGAGGCCATTCTCCGGTCCAAGGCTTCTATGATTTCGGATATTATGGCCAGAGAGAAACAAATTAATGCGCGGAGCAAAATCATTCAGAATTTAGTGAAGGATCGGACTTTCTATGTATCGTTTTTAGACGAGTTAAATTATTTGCTGCCTTCGGACATCTGGCTGGAGTCGATTGTGGAGATGTCCAATCAGTCAGAAGCAAGTCCCCGTGGTTCAACTCCATTTAAGCTAAGAGGAATTGGGAAAGACACGGAAAGTGTTTCAACATTTCTCCGAATTTTGGAAAACTCGGGATCATTTTCCCGGGTCGTCCTCTCTTACATGAAAAAGGAGGTGATGAATGGTGCTTCGGCGGCCGTTTTTGAAATCCTTCTTTATCCTCGGCCTCATTAGTGTAGGGCTGATGGGGGTGATGTCCTGCGGTTTGACAGACGACCAGAGCGCATATGCAGTGATCGAGGGGTATGTCTATACCGATTCGACACTGACCCACCCAGCACAGGGCGTCTATGTAATCGCAGAATCCGATGTAACATCCAGTGTCCCATACACGGGGCCAGATGTCATGACGTGGACGGACTCGACGGGTTTCTTCCATCTTGAGGTGTATTTAGGGCACAGCGTTCAGCCAGACAGCCTGCCTACCTATACCTATATGGGTGATGTCGCCGTTTCCTACCACTATGAGGGCCGGTCTTTTCAGTGGACGGGTGTGTCGGTCCATTCGGGGGGCGTCTTTCGGCTACCCCCTGTGCACTTGGGAATGTTCCAATGATTATTGATCGGACGAGGATTCTGGTCTCGATACTGATCCTTGTCGGGTTCCTGGGGGTTTATTACGTGCTCTCGCGTCCCATCGAAGCAGAGTACAACCGCTTAATGGTAGAGTACGTGAAAAAGAAACAAGAGGTGGAAAAAGCCCGTGCATTGGCCAAAAGTTTCGAAAAATTGAAAGCAAGGAAAGACTCCTTGGAAGCAGTTTTTCGCGAGCAACTCCAACTTTTACCAGAAGAGGAAGATCTGCCGGGGTTGCTGGACGAAATCATCGCCAATGGACGACGAGCCGGTGTTGAATTCCTGTTATTCCAACCACAACCCCGGGTGGCGAAAGACTTCTACGACGAGGTCCCGATCCAAGTAGAGGTCCGGGGCACGTACCATCAGTTGGGCAGATTTTTAACATACCTTGCTTACGCACGCCGGCTCTTGAATGTCCGGAATATGTCTATTACCCGCGAGAATATCCCAGGTTCTCCTTATACCATCCGGGCAAAGTTCTTGGTCATCGCCTACGTTTATAAAGGTAAACGTCCCGCGGCTACACCTTCATCACAAAAGGGGTGAGAAAATGAGAGCCTTCCGTGGACTTCTCTTGATTTCGGTGATTTTAGGGAATGCATACGGACTTCCCACTTTGATGAGAATCGAATTTGCGAAAGAGCACGGCGATTCCGTTTGGGTGGTTCGACTTTATACAGGAACAATTCCTGAGTATCGGTCTTTTTTCTTAGAGCCTGGGGCTCCCGTGATGTTTGTTGTAGACTTAATGAATACAAAAAATTCATTGCACCCGAAGGATTATGACGTAACTGATGCTCCCCCTGTGCTTCGCGTTCGGACCTCCCAGTATCAAATCGAACCGATTCCCATATCCCGCGTAGTCATTGATTTAGCCAAAAAGGTTCCCATTCAGGTGGAGACCCAACGAGACCATTTAGAAATCCGGGTTCAAATCCAGGGAATCAAAAAAGCCGTGGTCGAGGTCACACCTATTCCCGCTTCTCCGCAACCCCCAACGGAGAAGGTTCCTGCCAGTGTGTACCGGCCGTTAGGCAAAAAAGACCCTTTTGCAGAGCCAAAACTTTTACCTGAAGAGAAGGACCTTTTGGATGTCCATGGTGCTGAACTCACGGGGATTCTTCAGTTGTCGAATGGCGATAGGATTGCCCTCATTCGAGATCAGAGCGGCCGAGGATGGGTTCTTCATGAAGGAGATAGGGTGAAATATGGGAGGCTCACCAAGATTGGAAAGAATTTTGTAATATTTTACATCCGGGATATGGGGGTGTTAAAACGAATCCGTTTAGAGTTGCAAACTGAGGGAAAAGGGAGGTGACTTTATGAAAGCCCTCATTTTGTCGATGTTTCTGATTTTTCAGACCGCCGGCGGTAGCACAGGGAAAGTGACCTTGGATATTGAAAAGGCCGATATCAACACTGTACTTCGCGCCATTGCAAAGGTTGGAGGGGTCAATATCATCACCACGCCCAGTGTACAGGGGGAAATTAGTGTGCACTTAACGGATGTGCCATGGCGGGAAGCGCTTTATGCAATCCTGGAGGCCAACGGGTTCACAGCTATTGAAGAAGAAAATGTTATCAAGGTTATGACCATCCAGGAATTAGAGAACTTGAAACGCACGGTTCGCGTAAGTAGCCGGATCTTCCGAATTAAGTATGCCAAAGCAGAAGACCTCCGCCCCGTGCTCCAACCCCTCTTAAGTTCCCAGGGAGTGATTCAGGTAGAGCGTCGAACGAATTCCCTAATGGTTCGTGATAGTTACGACCGAATCGAGAAAATTGCGAAGTTGATCCAGGAGATCGATAAGCCGACCCCTCAGGTTCTTATCAAGGCCAAAATCGCAAAAGTAGACTACAAGGCCGCCCGGGAAATTGGAATCCAGTGGAAGATTGGGAACTTGACGAACCCCAACGCCCCCAGCCATTTTCAGGGCTCGATGAACGCGCCGGTTCAGGGCCCGCCGTTCAAATTTACGATTGGAACCATCCGGTCCGGTGTCTCCATTGACGAGATCTTAAGTGCGCTGGAACAAGAAAACAAGGCTCAGGTGATTTCAGAACCTTCGGTGGTTGTGGCAGATAATGAAGAGGCTTTCGTTTTAGATGGGAAGAAAATCCCCATTGTGACCCTGGATCTTGCCGGGAACCGGGTAATTAAGTTTTACGACGTCGCTTTGAAACTCAGTGTTACACCCCACATTACACCAGATTCCAGCATCGCCCTGGACCTCCATCCCGAACTCAGCGATCTCTCGGGTGAGGCCACAGCCGCTGGGGAACCCATTATCTTGTCCTCCGAAGTCAAGACCAAATTGCAGGTCAAAAATGGGGAAACCGTCGTAATTGGAGGG
This sequence comes from Caldifarciminota bacterium, assembly GCA_015490555.1. Lineage (GTDB taxonomy): Bacteria > Hydrothermota > Hydrothermia > WGAB01 > WGAB01 > S141-55. The sequence continues at coordinate 25,343 of WFXO01000023.1, forward strand.
ATTATTCGAAACAGGAAGGGGACGGTGATGAGAGGAGTTCCGTTTCTCTCAAGTTTACCCGTGATCGGCCGATTCTTCACCTATAAGGCCGAAACACAGGATAAGACAGAATTGATGATTTTCGTGACCCCTACATTAGTACCTCTTGGAGGATCATGAATTTGCTCAAGAGGTTTTGGAATCAAGGCCAAGATGCTGGGATCTCTCTGATCTCAGCGATGGTGGCTTTAGTGATCCTCGGGGTGGGCCTCATTGGCCTCCTGAACTTAATGATTGTTTTGTCCGCAACTGGAACCACCACCAGTTTGGCCCAGCGTGCGAATCTCCTCGTGGATTCCAAAATAGAAGAACTCAAGACGGTGAGTTACACGGAACTCTTAGAGTGGGTAGAAAACTCCGACGGCCTCTATACGGGTGCGGACACCGTAGATGGGATCTTTTATCGGCAGTGGGTTGTCAAGCCTTCCACCCTCCGACAAGGATTGCTAAGAATCGAGGTAAAGGTTGAGTACAGACCCCCACAAGGAGCAATGCGGTCCATTTCTCGAGTGACCCTGAGGAGTAACTATGACTAAGGTCCGAACCTGGTTGGATTCGCGGGGACTTTCTCTAGTGGAGATCCTTATCACAATCGTGGTCGCAGGAATGGTGTTAACCTTAGCAGTGAACTTCTTTTTGACTCAATCGCGTGTCTATCGCCAACAACAGGCTCTGAGTGATCTTCGGTTGGCATGTGTCGTGGCCATGGAGAGGATTCGAAGCTATTTGACAATGGCAGGGCTGGATCCCTTGGAAACGGGCTTGTTTGGCGTGAGTGAAGCAACGCCTACCCGTATTTCTGTATCGATGGATCTCAATGGGAATGGGGTCGTCGATGACAGTGAGTCGATTCGGATTGCATGGGACCCTGCGGAGGAAAAAATTCAGCTCTTTTATCCAATGCTCAGTCCTCGACCCGCACGTACTTTACTGTCGAATGTTCCATATTTTCAAATTGCTTATTTAGATTCCTCACTGTCCGTGATCCCTTCCTCTGGACCTCTGGATGAGGAGCAACGCGCACGGATTCGGGCAGTGGATGTGACCATTGTTGCGAAAACCTCGGAACCATTGCCCGGCTACACCTCGGAAGGGACATATCCGAATGGAGTTTCATACAAAGATCGTTATGGCCGATATTCCATGACCATGAGGATACATTTGAGAAACTTGAGTCTTTGAAAACAAGGAGTAAGCAATGCGGAGGATTTCGTTTTTGATCCTTTTGGCTATCGGCCTTGGGGGGGCGCAAGACCTGACTCCTCCCCAGATCTCCAGTTATAGTGCAAATCCCAACCCGTTTTCCCCAAACGGCGACGGCATTGCAGATTCTACACAGATCCAATTTGCACTCTCTGAACCGGCGTATGTGTGGATTTGGGAAAGCACGTCGGGCACATATCTCGTTTCCGGAACCTATTTCTTGTCGGGATTCCATACCCTGACCTGGGATGGCTCTGGACTTTCCGAAGGTCCCCATTTGCTCCTCTTTGCGGCGGTGGATCCTGCAGGCAACGCATCCGATACCGCTAGCCTCACCGTTGTCATCGATACCACTCCGCCAATGATCACCAATGTCTCCTTCGTACCGAATCCCTTCAGCCCAGATGACAATGGCATTGAGGACTACTGTCAGATCCAATTTACCGTGACCGGGACTCACGATCCAGACTATGATCAGTATTTCCCTCCGAACCGCATCGGGATGCTCACCGTGTTCCGTGATAGTATTTCCCAACAGCAGATCTTTGTGCCAGACCACGTTCCAGAACTGCCCCCGTTCCCCGTATACCTCTATGTCACGGTGCTATACACCAATATGACATCCAATCTTACCCTCAACTTTGTCGATTGGGCTTCCGAGGTTGTACAGGTGGTAATCCCCCCTGGTGCCCAAGGGGCCTCCTTCCGTGTGGGGGATTTGACCAATAAGATCAGTTCGATTTCCGTATGGGCCAACCCCTTAACCGTGGGCGATTCTGCCGTCGTTGCGCTTTACGCTTTCACCGGGAATGCGGCCGTAGAGATCTTCGACTCTCTGGGCAACAAGGTTCTCAACGCCAATTTGTGGCCGAAGTTTCATGGAGACGGAACTTATTTCATCCTCTGGGGGCCGGGTCCTATCCCTGATGGCTTGTACAACGTCAAAATTACCGTCGAAGATGAAGCCTACAACACGGATTTAGAAACCGGGGAAGTTATTGCGAATTCTATTCCTACAACGGTTTCAGAAGTCTATGCAGACCCTCCTAAGATTTCCCCTCAAAATCAAGATTTCCTGTTTGATGCTGCGAATGTCCATTTCACCATTAGCGAGGCTGCACGAGTCACCGTGCGGATTTACAACTCTCCGACCCACTTTGACTCCCTCCATCTTGTACGAACGCTGTTGGAAAACCAGTGGCTTGAGGGAGGGCCACACGCTTTACCATTTGATGGCCGCAACGATGCGGGTCAAATCCTGGCGCAGGATTCGGACTCCACTTATACCATTGTCGTGAGCGCCGTCGATCCCCTCACCGGAGACATGGCGAATGCAGTGGCCCAGATTGAGATTGACAACCTGCCCCCTCCCGCC
>WFXO01000024.1 GCA_015490555.1 Caldifarciminota bacterium
ACATAAGCAGCATCAATATGATTCGGATTTACTTCCTTTATGTGGGCTCCGCCCCTTTTACTGCGGAAAGTATATAATGAGTAAAGAACTCTTGGAATTATAATCCGTATAGATTCTGAAAAATTTTGTTTAGGGAGATTTTTAAATTTCTTAATAGTTTCAGATACTTTGAGATCGCTTTCGAAAGGTGTAAAACTGCCAGAGGTTAAATATTCCAATATCCTTGTTGTAATTTCTACAAATTTCCCGGTTTTTTCTATGCATTCTTCATCTTTACCCAACCAAAAGTTTTGTTTTATTTTACTATAAACCTCTATTAATCTATTTAGTAATTCCGGGGGGACATTCAAATTCAATGCAGCTCTTCTTGCTTCTATCATTTTTTATCACTTTTAGGAAGTTCATTCTCTACATATTCCTTTCCCAGCATGCCCATTTTATATTTTCCTCGGCTATTTCCTTTTAAAAGATACGCTTTTTTGGCGCTAGCTAATTTTTTCAAAACATCCCATGGATTTCCTGGTGGAGAAACACCAATTTTTTTTAGTCTATCTGAGATCTCACTGGGCGAAAATTCAGATATGTTTTCTTTATAAGTGATCCAATACGCCACTACTAATGCTTTTTCCCAGACTTTCTTAGGTGATTTATACTTAAAGAACTCGGTTAACGCATTAAACTGATCAAGATCACTTGCACCTTCATTTATAGAATGGAGCCTATCTTTTTTAGTAGACGCTTTTTCCGTTTGACCACTTTCTTCTCCGATGATTGTTGTTTCCACCTTTATTTTTTTACTAATTATTTCCAGAAGATCTTTTATTTCTTTCCGAACGAAATCTTTGTCTCCTTCAACTTCTATCTCTCCATTCTTCACATTTACTCTTATTTTATATGTTTTCCCTTCCATTTTAACACCTCCTTACTTTTATTTTGCCGAGCCCAATGTCGTTTAAATCGTTCATATACGCATTGTTTTATATATATTTTAATTAGAAATAGATGCGAACTATTGCGCACATCCTTCCTCCTGGCTGATCTCTGGTTCCTTAATTCCTTCCTCGATTATTGTGTACCTCCTACACATACCCCATTAGGAGCGTTCTCGCTATAGGAATCGAATACGTAATATCCTGCCGCTCTACCATTCAAGCTCAAGAGCAAAGTGTAGCAAAAGTTTACAGGATTCCCTCCGGATGTCAACTTATCGCACTGCACACGAAAAACTGTTTGAAAATCATACCGTTGGCTCACACAAAATCTATACAGAATTGGGAACATCGGTTTATTTAAAAACATCGCAAAATCGTTTTATCTCCTCCGGTCAGAGGTTGCTCCCTGCGTAACGGTACCAATGGGTTGGCAATATTGTACGGCCTACTCTGGAGAGGCCTTGAACAGAGGAGATCTTGTGGCGTTCTCTGAGGGCGTATAATGTGGTGTGATTGAATGACCAAAAGAGAAGATTTGTGAAGGTGGTATTCCATTGGAACACAACTTAGAGGATTTGCTCCGTCGTGCTCAGAAGGTTTTAGACCTCAACTGGACCGGTGAGTATACCCGACCTGCGCCCCGGCTTTATCCCCATCAGTGGTCCTGGGACTCAGCCTTTATCGCAATCGGCAATATCCATCATCGTCAGGACCGGGCGGAACAGGAACTCTTGAGCCTCTTCCGTGGGCAGTGGCAAAATGGCATGCTTCCCCACATTGTCTTTCACAATCCCCACGCACCTTACTTTCCGGGCGCTGAAATCTGGCATTGCCATGTCTCTCCTCACGCCCCTCGGGACCTTGAGACCTCCGGCATTGTCCAGCCCCCGATCCACGCGACCGCAGCCTGGTGGATCTATCTCCATGCCCAAGACCAGACCCAGGCCAAATCCTTTCTCGCTGAGATATTCCCCAAACTGAAGGCATGGCATGACTATCTTTACCGCGAACGGGACCCTCACCACGAAGCCTTAGTGTACATCCGACATCCCTGGGAATCCGGTATGGACGACTCCCCGCTTTGGGATTCCGTCTTCCATGCACCCCCCCTGGACCTGACAAAATTCTCTGCCTCTCATCGGCTTGACATCCGGATTGTCGACCCTAAGGACCGCCCAACCCACCGAGACTACACCCACTATCTCGACCTTGTGCATCTCTTTCGATCCCTGGATTACGACGAAGAAAAAATTCAAAAAGCCAGTCCATTTCTTGTTCAGGATGCCCTCTTCAATACCCTCCTCTCCCAGTCTGAACAGGACCTCGCTCAGATCGCAACTATCCTGGGCAAAGACGGTCGTCCCTTTCAGGATCGTTCCCGTGCCACCGCCGATGCCGTGAACCAAAAACTATGGGACGCGGAACACGGACTCTATATCGACTTTGATCTGGTACGAAACCAGACCTTGGAAAAACATACCGCCGCCGGGTTTACTCCGATGTTTGCGGGAATCCCTTCAAAAGAACGAGCAGATCAAATGCTGGAATACCTCAACTCTAAAGCCTTTTGTCCGATCCACGGGACCTGCTATGCGGTACCCACCTATGACAAAAAGAGTTCGGGCTTCTCATCACGCCAGTATTGGCGTGGACCCATCTGGTTGAACATCAACTGGATTCTCTATCATGGGCTCCGACGCTATGGCTTCCACGACTATGCCCAATGGGTCCGCCAGGCAATCATCGACTTGCCCAAAACCTACGGTTTTTACGAGTACTACGATCCAGATGAGGGCGCAGGGCATGGGACAGAAGATTTCTCCTGGACAGCAGCACTGCTTGTGGATGTCCTCTCCGAAACAAGCCCATGAAAAGGATCGCCATATCCTTCATAACAAATCCTTGAGAGGAGGAAATATCATGGACCTTGGCATCATTGGACTGGGTCGCATGGGGTCCCAAATTGCCCAACGCCTGACCCGGAACGGTCACCGGGTCGTGGGCTATGACAGGAATCCAGCGGCGATCCAACGATTGAAAACCCTTGGGATTGAGGGCGCAGATTCCTTAGAACAACTCGTCCAGAGCCTCCCTTCTCCACACATCCTCTGGCTGATGGTCCCCGCCGGCAAACCTGTGGACGAAACGCTGGAGGCACTTCAGTCCATGCTGGAAGGCGGTGATATCGTCATTGATGGTGGGAACTCGTATTACAAAGATACCCTCCGCCGTGCGGAAACGCTGAAAAAACAAGGCATTGTCCTGGTAGACGTCGGAACCAGTGGGGGAATCTGGGGACTGGAACAGGGGTTCAGCCTCATGGTTGGCGGACCGCCGGAGATCGTAGAGACACTCCGCCCTATCTTTGAAACCCTGGCACCGGCTCCGGACAAGGGCTGGGCACATGTCGGACCTGTAGGTGCAGGACACTTCGTCAAGATGGTCCACAACGGGATCGAGTACGGCCTCATGCAAGCCTACGCGGAAGGGTTTGCCATCCTCAAAGCCAAAAAGGAATTCGAGTTGGACCTGGCTCAAGTAGCAGAAGTTTGGCGGTTTGGGAGTGTCATTCGGTCCTGGCTCCTGGACCTCATCGCTGAGACACTCCACGAGAACGCAGACCTTCGGGGCATCGCTCCCTATGTTCAGGACTCCGGCGAGGGTCGTTGGACCGTGAAAGAAGCCATTGATCTGGATATTCCCGCCCCTGTGATCACCCTTTCCTTACTTCAACGGATCCGCTCCCGACTCCACGACCCGTTCACCGAAAAACTCCTGGCAGCGTTGAGACACAAGTTTGGTGGACATCCGATCGTTCCAGAAGGGGAGGTCGAATGAACCGACCTGCGGTGGAGCCACACATTTTTGTGGTCCTGGGAGGGACCGGCGACCTGATGCGGCGGAAACTTCTGCCTGCCCTGTTCCGTCTGTGTCAGCGGGGGCAGATTCCTCCGGGCTCGGTCATCCTGGGTGTTTCTCGAAAGCCTCTCCAGGATTCAGAATACCGACAATGGACCCGGGAAGCCCTTAAGGCCGCCGGATTCACCACGGAAAATCTGGAATCGTGGTGCGACCATTGTGTCTATTACCATGCACTTGGACACGGTGAACCACAGGATTACCAGCACCTTAAAGAACGGATTCAGCAGTTGGAACGAGAACATCATCTCCCTGGCAATCGGGTCTTTTATCTGGCGTTGCCGCCGCAGGCGTTCCCCTCGGCTATTGAAGGATTGGGCAAGACAGGGCTCCATCACAGCAAGGGGTGGACCCGACTGGTCATCGAAAAGCCCTTTGGGCGGGACTTATCATCGGCACGCGCATTGAATCGCAAGGTCCATCAGTATTTCCACGAATCCCAGGTTTATCGCATTGACCACTATCTGGGGAAAGAAACCGTCCAGAACCTCCTGGTTTTCCGGTTCTCCAATGCCATCTTCGAGTCTCTTTGGAATCGAAACCATATCGAGTGTGTCCAGATCACGGTGGCGGAAACCGTGGGAGTCGGGAGTCGGGGACACTACTACGATGAAGCGGGGGCCCTTCGGGATATGGTCCAGAACCACCTGACACAACTCCTGACATTGATCGCCATGGAACCGCCGGTGACTGCCCAAGCGGACGATGTTCGGAACGAAAAAGTCAAAGTGCTCCACGCCATTGACCCGCCGGGTCCGGAGGATGCGGTGTTTGGGCAGTACGAGGGGTACCGGGAGGAACCAGACATCCCTCCGGATTCCCGGACGGAGACCTTTGTGGCGTTACGACTCCGGATCAACAACTGGCGGTGGCAGGGTGTACCGTTCTACCTGCGAACCGGAAAACGCCTGGCTCGCAAGATTACGCAGATCGCCATCCGGTTTCGCCATCCTCCAGTCTGCCTGTTCCCACATCTGGGAGAGCGGTGCGACCTGCATTCCAACATCCTGTACCTGAACCTTCAGCCAGACGAAGGGTTTGAACTCTGTGTAGATGTCAAAAAACCCGGCGAGCCTTTTCAACTTCAGACCGAATCATTCCATTTCCGTTACGCCGAAGCCTTTGGGCCGTTGCCCGATGCGTACGAAACCCTCCTGCTGGATGTCTTACAGGGTGACCCTACCCTCTTTGTCCGCTCTGACGAAGTCGAACTCTCCTGGCAACTCTACGACAACCTCCTGAAACACCCTCCGCCTCTTCATGTCTACTCGCCAAGCTCCTGGGGGCCAAAAGAAGCCGACATACTAACCGCAAAAGACCAGGAAACCTGGCTTACACAATGAGTAACCAGGAAATTCGGATCTTCGAGAACCTGAATGCCATGGTAGCCTCCGCACTTCAGATGTTGCTTGAAAAAATCCAGGAGACCCTTGAGAAAAAAGACCGATGTGTGCTGGTCCTGGCGGGGGGTCGTTCACCAGGGAAACTTTATGTATCCTGGGCCAAAGAGGGCAGGACCCGAAGCCCTTGGGACCGTCTCCACATCTTCTGGGGTGACGAGCGTTATGTCCCTCCAACGCACCCCGCCAGCAACTATCGGATGGTTACTGAATCCCTGCTCCAGAACGTACCGATCCCGGAATCGAACATCCATCCCATCCCGACCGATCTGTCTCCCATTGAGCAATGTGCGGATGTCTATGAGGAGATCCTCCGGTCTCATGGAGGGGCCGATATCGCGCTCTTGGGGGTGGGTCCTGACGGGCACACCGCATCGATTTTTCCGGGAGATCCGGTGGTCAAGGAGACCGAGCGATGGGTGGTCGCCGTGCCAGAGCCCCTGGGTGACCCACCGTTGCCCCGGGTTACGCTCACGCTCCCTGCCCTTTCTCAGGCGTATTGGGTCTTCTTCTGGGTCGCAGGGGCATCCAAACGCCCTGTGGTTCGTCACCTTCTTCGGCAAATAAAAGGCATCCGTGGAACCCCAGCCCTCCCCGCCTTCCGGGTGAACGCCCGAAAGGGAACCCTCTGGTTCATCGATCCCCTCGCCCTTCCAGACCTTTGAGAATTTGGAACCCTCAACGGACGCTCTTGGGGTCGAAAGAAAACTATTCAACGCACGGAAAGATCATGCTACCTAAATTCCCTTTTAGAGGTGGTTTGGTACACAACAGGGATGGGATGTACGATCAGGATAAGGTTTTCATCTTCACATCAAACCTATCAAGATTCATCACCTTGTCCCATGTTGCGATGAAATCTCGCAAGAACTTTTCTTTTGCGTCGTCACTTGCGTAAACCTCTGCAATTGCCCTCAATTCATCGTGGTGTCCAAAGATAAGGTCGACTCTTGTTGCGGTCCATTTTGGTTTACCGGTTGTCCGATCATACCCTTCAAAGAGGTATCGATGCTCATCTGCTTGTTTCCATTCGATTCCCATGTCCAACAAATTTACAAAGAAGTCATTGGTCAGCACCCCTGGATTTTCTGTCAGAACCCCATGATGTGTGTAGTGATAAGTAGCTCCCAGGCCCCTTAAGCCCCCTATCAAAATGACCATTTCAGGAACCGTGAGTGTTAAAAGTTGCGCTTGATCCACAAGGGCGTACTCTGGAGTGGTATAAATATCAGACTCATCAATTTCGCGAGGGTCTTTCAAGTAGTTCCTGAATCCATCCGCAAAGGGTTCTATAGCCTTGTAAAACTCAACCTCTACTTGTTCTTGCTCTGCATCTACTCTCCCCGGTGTGAAGGGAACCGTAAGATTGAATCCAGCCTTTCTTGCAGCCTCTTCGATGGCGGCGCACCCACCAAGGACAATCAGGTCGGCAATAGAGACTCTTTTATCGCTCCCCTTCCTCACTTGCTCTTCGCGAAAGTTTTGTTGTATTTTTTCGTAAACGGAGAGGATTTTCCTCAGGTCTTCCGGATGGTTGACCTCCCATTCATTCATTGGGTAGAGCCGAATATATGCGCCATTTGCACCACCTCTTCTATCAGAATCTCTATAGGTCGCGGCAGAGGACCACGCAGTATAAACCAACTGAGGAATACTTAACCCAGAAGCAAGGATTTTTCCCTTCAGTTCGTCAATGTCGCTCTCTTCGATCAACTCGTAATCCCTCTCGGGCAGTGGATCCTGCCAGACGAACTCTTCCTTAGGAACATAAGGACCGAAGTAACAGGATTTGGGGCCCATATCCCGGTGGGTGAGTTTAAACCATGCAGTAGCAAATGCCTTTTCGAACTCCTCCGGATGTTCTAAAAATCTTTTTGCAATCTTTGCGTAGGCGGGATCGAATCTGAGAGCCAGGTCCGCGGTTAGCATCATGGGTTTATGTTTTTTGTACGCATCGTGGGCATCGGGAATCATTTCTGGTGCATCTTTAGCGACCCACTGATACTTCCCTGCAGGGCTTTTGGTTAGTTCCCATTCATATTCAAACAGGAGTTTTAGGTAGTAGATCCCCCATCTTGTGGGCGTGAGTGACCACGTGAGTTCAAATCCAGAAGTAAACGCATCGGGACCTTTCCCGCTCTTATAGCGAAATTCCCATCCCAATCCCTGTTGTTCTATGGGCGAGGAACTGGGATCTGGACCCAGGTATGAATCTGGAGCGGCGCCGTGGCATTTACCAAAGGCATGTCCACCAGCAATGAGGGCGACCGTCTCTTCATCGTTCATCCCCATTCTTGCGAAGGCAATCCGAATTTCCTTTGCAGATTCAACCGGATCTGGATTTCCTCCCGGACCTTCGGGGTTGACGTAAATAAGCCCCATCTCTGTTGCCGCAAAGGGTTTTTCCAGTTCACCTTCCTTGACCCTCTGACTGGTCAACATTTCCGCTTCGGGTCCCCAGTCTGGACTTTCGTCGGGCTCGTATATGTCTTCTCTTCCAAGGGAAAACCCCAAGGTCTTTACGCCCATGTCTTCCAGCGCAATGGTTCCCGCAAGGATGATCAGGTCAGCCCAAGAAAGTTTCTTCCCGTATTTCTTCTTGATGGGCCATAGCAGACGGATGGCCTTGTCCAGGCCGATGTTGTCCGGCCAGTTGATTCGAGGGGGGAACCTTATGCTTCCATTTCTGGCTCCACCCCGTCCATCGTAAATCCTGTAACTGCCCGCACTGTGCCAAGCGAGGCGAACGAAAAGGGGGCCATAATGACCAAAATCGGCGGGCCACCAGTCTTGGGGAGTCCGCATCAGGTCCTTCAGATCTTTTATGACCGCATCCACATCGAGAGTCTGAACTTCCTTTAGATAATCGTAGTCTTTTCCATATGGATTTGAAATCGGCCAGTTTTGTCTTAAGATTTTTAGATTCAGCCGGTTTGGCCACCAATCGGTGAGCCATCTTTTCCTTCGTTTCGGTCCTTCATTTTTCATGGTACACCTTCTTGTTTAATTTTTACCAAAACAACGTGGAAATCTCTGCAAACTCCCTAACATTTACTTTGTTCGGAGATGAAATAAAATCCAAAGGATATCGAGATCGATTTGAAAAACGTTTTGTAAAATACTTGTCGACATAAAAATTTGCCAAATGAATATTCTTCTTGTGCTTCAGGCTCATATTGCAAAACATACGCCCGAAGATCCCTCAAATCAACTCGACTCTCCATGGTTCTCATGAGGTACATTTTGTATTGACGCATTACCCAGTAAAGGACGGTTCCGGTTTCCTTCTATTTTCGGACGTGGGTGTCATTCCCCTCCAGTTTGCATTACAGGTAAAGGATGAGGGTCGAAAAACTTGAGTGAGCACGTTGAAAGAATTATCACTCGAGGATTATGGGGTATTCAAAACATCTCCCAAAGGAGCTCCTTAGCTGCACAAGCACCAGTGTCACTATGAATTCCCGTTTACCCTGTTTGTATCCGTCGATTGCCAGGGTTTGCTGAGGTAAAGGGCGGACAAAATCAGGGCGAAGCCACCGTGGCCTGCGTTCCAAAACCATGGATAGCCAACACGCGCAGGAAACCAAGCAAGTACCCACCCCAAAACACCGAGAAACCACCACGGCCTGACGTTATCGTGTGCGAGAAACCACAAGAGGGGAATCAATGCCACCAGGTAGTGTTGCCAGAGGATGGGGGATAAGAGCAGGCTCGCCAGGATGAGGTAGTAAAATCGTTGCCGCGCATGCCGGATCCACAGCCACCAGGGGAGCCACAACACCACAAAAACCACGATTCTGAGCAACCATAGGAACCTCTCCTGTGGGGATGTCATCAGGACGGGGACGGTTTCATACCCTGTGATATGAAGCCGGGGAATCCAGGGCCACAAAAAGGGCGATTGATTCAATGGTCCGATAAACGCCCACTGGGTTGCGGCTTGCCAGGTCTTGAAAAACCTCAGGATCTCTTCTCTCCCGAAAATGGCGCCTGTGAGGAGGGTTGCCCCGAGGAAGATCCCGAGCGCGATGGCCAGCATTTTCCAAGCCTTTCGAAACAACAACCCCACCGGGAGGAGCCACACAAATTGGGGTTTCAATGTCAAGGCCATGCCCAACAGGAGGCCTCGAATCCATTCCAAACGCTCAACGTTGAGAAGTGGCAAGACCAAGAAAGCAAAAATCCACAGGCTTGACTGTCCATAAATGATGGAAAGACGGACCGGATAAAAGGACAAGACCAATAAAAGGAACAACGCGGGTCCCACGGGTTGAGCCCAGGGCCAACGTCCGCCGATCTCCCGGATGATGAAAAGGACGGCAGCGATCTGGAGGAGCAACACAAAAACCTTCACCCAGAAAAACGGGAGCCAGGTGAAGGGGGCCAACAGCAAAATCATGAGAGGATGGTAGAGGAACCCGCCCTGGAGAGACTGCAGCATGCCAACGTCCAGATGTGCTGAAAGCCACATGCGTAAGGAGGTTGGCAGTTCCAGCCCACTGGATGGATACAAAGGACCGGTGTAGCCATGGCTCCACGCATACGCAACGGCATAGGGATGGAAAAGATCCTCCTGTACACCCAACAAACCCGTTACAAGGCCTGAGACGAAATACGCCAGGGCCAGTGTCAGACCGATAAGGAAAAAGGGATTCTTACGGTACGTATGCCAGATCCTCCCCATTGGCGGGATTCTAAAGGGGATGGTGTGTGTTCGCAATGAGGAACTCTCTCGTTGATCCCCGAACCCTGGACTATCTCAGGTAAATGAAGCGTTCGGCGTGGGGGTTCCCCTTCGGTTGTGTCAAGCGGAGCAAATAGACGCCTGAAGGAACTGGATGGTAATCGTTATCTCTTCCGTCCCAAGTCACTATGAGGGGTTTCGTGTGGCCGGGTTGAATTCGCCACTCTCTCAGTTTCCGACCTGTGGGGTCAAACAAGGTCAAAAGAACTTCCTGCCCGTAATCACCCAGGATCTGGAACTTCACGGAACCATGAGCGGGGTTTGGCAAAACCCGTACGCGTGCGGACCCCTGGCGTGGGAGACCCCGTTCCTCCACTTGAGGCAACAGGGTCAGCACGGGCAACAGCACTCTGGAAGGCCATCGGGAGTCTTGACCAAAACTATGGATCCCATCGGCCCAATAAGGCAGCGTCCACAAAAAGGTATCGGACGGTGTGAGGTTGATGGCCACCCAGTCAACCCGGATTCGGTGGCCTGGGGGAATGATCCAGGCGATGGCGTTGAATTCGCCTTCCAGGAGTAGCCATGCTGTGGTGTCCGGGTTTTCACGGACTCCCAAACTGACCTGGGTTAAGAACACCGGAGGACCCGACGGGGGTTCATCGTAAAGTTGTAAATTGATCTGAAACCGTTCCGCAGTGCTCTTTGCGTAGACCTGGGCAATCGGGGCACCACATACAATGACCGTATCTTGCAGGGGTTCGGTTCGCCAGGTCCGGCGGGTCATCAAGAAGGCATCCGGCACATGTCGGAACTCATCGAGCACCGCGGCTTCCCATGTATAGGAAGGATCCACCCGCTGATTGGAAAGATGGGCTACGGTATCCGGGTACACCCAAGGGACCACATACATCCAACCACTGGGATGGAAATACAGGGGCATCCACGAGAGTTGCGGCGGGGGCCAGGTGTCATATGCTCTGTGCTGCCAGAAGGGCCCCAATGAGACTGTCACCTTGGGAAAGGTATCCAGTGCAGACGAATCTCCCTGGAGCGTGGCAGCAAAAAAGGCCTCCTGGAGGGCATTGCGATAAACCTGCTCCATCGGGGAGGATGGAGACCCATGACCGTTCGTGCCTAAATAGAGAACGGAGCGCCGGGGGGTATTTCGAAAGGCGCTGGGCAAAAGGTTGGTCCAGAATAAGTGATCCTGCCAGGCGCCCTGGATGGCAAAATGGGCGTCTGAGGCGGCAATATCCGTGGAGTCAAAATCCCGGCCGTCGGCGATCAGGGCACGGATCGAATCGTAATCGTCCGCTAAAAGGAGTTGTTTGATGGGATATGCCACGGTATCAAACCGAACTGCCGGTGAGGAGTGAATCCCGACCGTCACGGCTCGGCGGTAACATCCGTTTCGAACCAGAGCCAAGGAGATCTGGGGGGTGGAATTCTCCGGGGCAACGGCCCGGACGCCCATCTGCCGAACGGCCGCCAGCCACGAATGGAACCCTCCTTGGGAGGCACCGGCGACGCCGATCAGGGTATCATTGACATCGGGCCGCGCGGCCAGCCAGGTGATGAGACTCTCTAAATCTGCCTGTTCCCGCCACCCAAACAGGGTGGAGAGTCCTTCCGAGTTGCCCTGCCCACGCACCGAATAGGCTAAGGTCACGTACCCTTTTTCCGCATAATACCGTGCTCGAGGCTCCATCTGGTACTTTGATCCCCCCAGGCCGTGGACAAACACAATGGCCGGGAAGCCGCCTGGAGGGGGCGCATCAACGGGTCGGAAGAGGGTGACATCCAGGTGTACCCCGTCATTCATGGGGAACCAGAAAGTGTCCCGGATCGGCTCTGTGATGTCCCCATAAAGATATGAATAAAGGTTGGGCCGGCTGTCATACTGTGTCTGCCAGATTTGAACGGCTTCCTGAAGGGTGACCCAGACAATCCGGCCAGAGTCGGTGTATGCAGAAAGGGCACGAATCCGGTTTCGAAACGTATCAATGAACGCCGAATCCAGCATCATGGACTGTTCCAGGAACAATGTCGCGGTATACATCCGTCCGGGGACCAACTCGCCGTTTTCCTGTTTTTCCAGGAGATCCCAGAGCCCTTGCCAGGTCCGGGCATAGCCTCCGACTTCGGGCAATGGTGCATACTCGTCATGGACCAGATAGTGGGCATTGTCTTTGGGTTTCCAGATTCCTGAGGTCCAGAGGCTATCATCCCCGACATGGCCAGGGAAAGATCCACCCCAGAGGATCTCGGCCTTCCAGGCGTAAGGATAGTGCCATCCGTAAAGGGTATCGCGAAAATATTCGATCTGGGAGTTTTCCGGTGGACAGGCCAGGTAGCCGCCTACGGTGTGAGAAGGTTCATGTCCCAGAAGTTGGTGCATCAGGTAAGCGACGTCGGCGTAGTTGTACTGGGTCTCATGGGCATGGGGATCGACCTCGAAGCCCAGATCCTCTTCCAGATACTTAAGAAAGTTTTTGCCGTTGGTGGAGGTTGTGCCGGTATCGAAAAGCGTTGCCGCCAAGAGGAAGTTCCAATCAGACTGGTAATTGTACTTAACCCCTTCCTGATGAAGCATTTCCGCAAAAGCCAGCACGGCA
This sequence comes from Caldifarciminota bacterium, assembly GCA_015490555.1. Lineage (GTDB taxonomy): Bacteria > Hydrothermota > Hydrothermia > WGAB01 > WGAB01 > S141-55. The sequence goes on from WFXO01000024.1 coordinate 12,554, forward strand.
GTCCGGTGGCGCCAGAATGCGGCCGTATCCACGGTAAAGTCTGGATAGCCGTTTGGAGAAGGCTCCTCATTGTGTGAAACGATGGAGACATAAATGGGGGGAACTGCGGCAGTAAATGTTCCCTCCTGAGGATGCCCCAGAATTCCCAGGATCAAGAACACCGTAGCCATCTCAAAAAAGTTTAACTGAAAAGGCCGGAAATCTCAAGGGTACCAGACAAAAAATCCTTTGTTATCAGCATTAAGGTATTTTTTGTGGGGTCAGGGTCTTGCCTGAACGTTCCAGGTCGACTTCGTCATCACTCATAAGCGTTCATGGATGGGGCAGGAGGAGCCTGAGAGGTTTTTCTTGGACTCCCTCCGTGCAGGCTTTACAATAGAGTCCCGATGGGAAATTCCAATGGGCAGTCTGACTCCCGTCGGGTGGTTTTCCTCCCTTCCTTTTTCTATTCTCCGGTAGATCGTTTCCTTCCCTCGCAGAGCCGTCGCTCCCAAGGAGAGATCGCTCATGGCCACTGAAGCGCTCCTGGTTCTCCAAGACGGTACTGTTTTCCGGGGCATTTCTGTGGGTGCACACAGTGAGGCCATCGGGGAAGTAGTATTTAACACCTCGATGACAGGCTATCAGGAGATTCTGACGGATCCTTCGTATCGGGGCCAGATTGTCGTAATGACCGCGGTCGAGATCGGCAACTACGGGATTCACCCCGCGGACGACGAATCTCAGTCTGGTCCACAGGTTGATGGGTTTGTAGTCCGACAGATGTCTCAGGAACCCAGCAGTTGGCGTGCCCAAGGTCGTCTTCAAGAAATGCTTCAAACACACGGAATTCCGGCCATTGCCGGCATTGATACGAGGGCACTCACACAGCACCTTCGGACCCACGGATCCCAAATGGGGATTCTCTCCACGGTGGAACGGGACCCCCGTCGGTTATGGGAGAGGATCCGAGATCATCCCGGGATTGGCGTCTTGGATTTGGTTGCCAAGGTCACATCCAAGGCCCCGTATGTGTTGTCCGCTCCTCCAACGGCTAAACCCCCCACATTTCGTCTCGTCGTCTACGACTACGGCATCAAGCGAAGCATCCTTCAGCAACTCCAAGGTCAGGGATTTGAACTCCATGTAGTTCCTGCGGATACCCCGGCCGAAGCGATTCTCGAACAACAGCCGGACGCGGTCTTCCTGAGCAACGGGCCGGGAGACCCGACGGCCATTCGATATGCGATTCGGAATGTCCGAAAACTGATCGGTCGCCTCCCGATCTTTGGCATCTGTTTAGGGCATCAAATCCTGGGTTTAGCCTTGGGAGGCCGAACTTACAAACTCAAATTCGGTCACCATGGGGGAAACCATCCGGTCCAGGATCTCCGGACCGGCAAAATTTACATCACGGCCCAAAACCACAACTATTGTGTGGACATCCAGAGTTTAAAAGGACAAGCCGTTCTCACCCATCGGAACCTATATGACGGCACGGAAGAAGGCATGCGGCATGTCGAGTTTCCCATCTACTCTGTCCAGTTTCACCCGGAGGCCGGCCCGGGTCCTCACGACGCTCGAACGATCTTTCAGGAATTCCGACAACTCCTGCTGGAGTGGAGAGTCTGACCATGCCGAAACGAACAGACATTCAGAAAGTCCTGATCATCGGTTCCGGCCCGATTGTGATCGGCCAGGCCTGTGAGTTCGACTACTCCGGTACGCAGGCCTGCAAAGCCCTCCGTGAGGAGGGATACTCGGTCATTCTGGTCAACTCCAACCCCGCGACCATTATGACGGATCCAGAGACCGCGGACCGTGTCTACATCGAGCCACTTACGGTCGAAAGTCTGGAGGCCATCCTCCGTCAAGAGCGTCCCGACGCCCTCCTTCCGACGATGGGAGGTCAGACCGCATTAAACCTGGCCGTCTCCCTCGCGGAAAATGGCATTCTGGACCGCTACGGCGTGGAACTGATCGGTGCGGGCCTGGAAGCGATCCGACGAGCGGAAGATCGAGAACTCTTCAAACAAGCCATGGAAAACATTGGACTTCAGGTCCCCCATTCTTTCGTGGTCAACTCGCTCGAAGAGGGTCGGACGCGCGCACGGGAGATCGGTCTCCCATTGATCCTTCGGCCCGCATTCACCCTGGGCGGGACCGGGGGCGGGATTGCCCGAACCTGGGAAGAATTGGACGCGCTTCTGGACCAGGCCCTTCGCGCCAGCCCAGTTCATCAAGTTCTCTTAGAGGAATCCCTGATCGGCTGGAAAGAGTATGAATTGGAGGTGATGCGAGATCGTGCCGACAACGTGGTCATCATTTGTTCGATCGAAAATTTGGACCCCATGGGGGTGCATACCGGGGACTCGATCACCGTGGCCCCTCAGATGACCCTAAGTGATGAGGAATACCAGCGAATGCGGGATGCGGCCATCGCGATCATCCGCGAAATTGGGGTGGATACGGGCGGAAGTAATATCCAGTTTGCGGTCCATCCCGAAACCGGGGACCTTCGGGTCATCGAGATGAATCCAAGGGTCTCGCGTTCCTCGGCCCTGGCGTCCAAGGCCACCGGGTTCCCCATCGCCAAAATCGCAGCCAAACTGGCCGTGGGGTATACCTTAGACGAAATCCCAAACGATATCACCCGTGAGACCCCTGCAAGTTTTGAGCCGGTCCTCGATTACGTCGTCGTCAAAATCCCTCGATTCGCCTTTGAAAAGTTCCCCTACGCGCCCCGAGTCCTGACGACCCAAATGAAATCCGTCGGGGAGGTCATGGCCATCGGCCGGTCTTTCCAGGAGGCCCTGGGGAAAGCCCTCCGCGCTTTAGAGACGGGCATTGCAGGATTCGAGGATCTGGACGTGGACTCACAAACACTCCGACAGATGCTGAAAATTGCGAATCCTGAACGTCTCCTGGCCATCGCTCAAGCCTTCCGAAAAGGATGGACGGTGGAAGAGGTTCACCGACTGACTCACATTGACCCATGGTTCCTACGAAACATTCAGGAGATCGTTCGCATGGAAGAAGCCCTTAAGAACTTGAGGCATCTCTCTTTTTCGGAACAGGGGGCCCTCCTCTTCCAAGCAAAACGAGCGGGCCTTTCAGACAAACGGATTGCAACCCTCACCGGGATGCAGGAAGAGGATATCCGTGCTCTGCGGAAGTCCTATGCAATTCACCCGGTGTACAAGGCTGTGGACACCTGTGCAGCGGAGTTCGAGGCTTACACGCCCTACTTCTATTCCGCGTACGATCGACCGATCGAACGGATCACTGCCGATGGGGAGATCCAGCGACATTGGACGTGTGAGGCGCGGGCTCGTCCTTTATCCCAAAAAGAGCGGGTTGTCATCCTGGGGGCAGGCCCGAATCGGATCGGCCAGGGGATCGAATTTGATTACTGTTGTGTCCACGCCGTTTGGGCCCTCAAAGAGCAAGGGTATGCCGCCATCATGATCAATTCCAATCCTGAAACCGTCAGCACGGACTACGATGTGGCGGATCGGCTCTATTTCGAACCGATCACCTTAGAAGATGTCTTGGAGGTCCTGGAGGTCGAACGCCCCTTAGGCGTTCTGGTCCAATTTGGTGGACAAACTCCTCTCCGTCTGGCGTTGGCTCTACAGAACCATGGGGTTCGGATCTTGGGGACCCCGCCAGAGGCCATCGATCGCGCAGAGGACCGCGAGAAGTTCGCACAACTGTTGGCGAAACTCGGTCTGCACTCTCCCTCCAGCGGCACAGCTCGAAGTGTCCAGGAAGCGTTGGAAGTCGGACGGAGATTGGGGTATCCCCTGATGGTCCGCCCGTCCTATGTACTCGGTGGCCGGGCCATGGAGATCGTGGAAACGGAAGAAGAACTGCAATCCTACATCCGGGAGGCGGTTCGTGTCAGTCCCGAGCATCCCGTCCTCATTGATAAATACTTGGACCACGCCATTGAGGTGGATGTAGATGCGGTGTGTGATGGACAGGAGGTGCTGATTGGAGGGGTCATGGAGCACATTGAAGAGGCTGGGGTCCACTCTGGAGACTCTGCGTGTGTCGTGCCACCCCAAACGCTTCCACGTGCCATTGTAGAGGAAATCAAAGCCCAGACACGGAGTCTGGCTCTGGAGTTGGGGGTTGTCGGCTTGCTCAATGTCCAATTCGCGATCAAGGATGGGGACATTTACATCCTGGAGGTAAACCCACGGGCGTCTCGCACGGTTCCATTTTTGAGTAAGGCTACCGGGATTCCTTTGGCGAAAATCGCAACCGACGTCGCAATGGGGAAGCGTCTAAGAGATCTCGACGTCCCGTTGGAACCCACTGTTTGGCGGGTCGCTGTCAAAGAGGTGGTGTTTCCTTTTGACCGGCTCTCCGGTGGAGACCTTGCGATCGGGCCTGAGATGCGGTCTACAGGGGAGGTCATGGGGATTGACGAGGACTTTGGACGGGCTTATGCGAAGGCCCGCCTCGCCGCAGGCTCACCAATTCCCACCCACGGGAAGGTGTTTATCAGTGTCTGCGACCGAGATAAACCCGATGTGGTACCCTTAGCCCGGGAGTTTCTTGCACTGGGCTTCGAACTCGTAGCGACCCGAGGTACGGCAGCATATCTCCAGCGCCACGGGATCTCCGCTCAAGTCATCAAGAAACTTCGAGAGGGCTCTCCCCATGCGGTGGACTTGATTCGGGATGGAACGATTGGATTTGTAGTTAATACCGTCGACAGCCGGAAGGCCCGGCGCGATGCCTACTGGATTCGTGAAGCAGCCGTCCGATATGGAGTGCCTTACACCAAAACTTTGCAAAGTGCGTGGGCCGTAATTACCGCACTCCGAACCCTGCAAAAGCACGCCTTCACCTATCAAGCCCTGACACAGTGATCCCCAAGTCCTATGGGTTCATGTCCATGGACATGCGGTGGGAACTGGCCGACGGGAAGATCCCGGCTGAAGCCGATTCTGCAAAGGTGTTTTTCATATTGGATCTCTTGGTAGCATGCTCCCAAAGATGATCTTGGGGTTGGTCAATGCAGGGGGTTGGAATGGGTCAGGGGGTTCCTTACAATTTTTGCCCTCGCAATCCAAACGATCTCCGGAAGGTGTTTTCATGGAAAGCGCCCTCCGAGAAGAGGATCCCGTAAGATCGGGTCCATTGAAGCACCTTCCGTCATAGCGTAGAATTACGGCGTGGGCCGTTAGCTCAGTCGGTAGAGCACCGGATTTTTAATCCGGGGGTCGCAGGTTCGATTCCTGCACGGCCCATTTTCCCTTCAAAACCAAAGGAGCCCCCTCATGTTTGGTCGAAACTTATCATTTTTGGAAAGCGAGGAGCACCGACTTCTCCGGGAAACTGTCCAGAAATTCGTCCAAGATCGGATTGCGCCGGTGGCCGAAGAGATTGACGCCTCCGATCGTTTCCCCGAGGAACTCTTCCGGGAAATGGCAGATTTAGGACTGCTGGGCTTAATGGTCTCTGAACAATATGGAGGCTTCGGGCACGACGCGCTGGCAGCGGTGATCGTTCTGGAAGAGATCTCCCGGCAAAGCCCGGCCGTGGGCCTCTCCCTCTTAGCCCATGCGATCCTCTGTGCCCATAACCTTGACCGTTGGGGGACCCCGGAACTCAAAGAGCGTTACCTGCCCGACCTCGTCTCGGGGAAACGCCTTGGCGGAATGGCCATCACCGAACCAAACGCGGGCTCCGATGTCTACAGCATCACCACCCAGGCCGTAGATCAAGGAGACTTTTTTGTCTTAAACGGCAGCAAAATCTTCATCACGAACGCGGCGGTTGCGGATGTCCTTGTGGTCTATGCACTGACGGACCAAGGGCATCCTCGGGAATCCATGAGCACTTTTGTCGTAGAAACGCATTGGGAGGGCGTCTCTGTCACGAAGTCCTTTGAAAAGATGGGGATGCGAGGCTCACCAACGGGGGTGGTTTATTTCGATCAGGTGAAGATCCCCAAGGAGAATCTTCTGGGCACCCGAAATCGTGGCTTTTACCAGTTGATGAAAAGTTTTGAGATTGAGCGGATCACCATCTCAGCGCAAGGGCTGGGAATCGCCCTCCAATCTCTGGAATGGATCCTCCACCATGCGCTGGAGCGTAAGCAGTTTGGAAAGCAACTGGCAGACTTTGAGATGATCCAAGACAAAATCGCACAGATTGCCGCCCAAATCGACAGCCTCCGCACGTATCTTTACCTGGTGGCACGGGAATATGATCCGGAAGCGGATCTCCGATTCGAGGCGGCGACCGCAAAACTCCTCATTTCAAAACTGGCCGTAGAGAGCGCCTTAGAAGCCATCCAGGTGCTCGGAGGGTATGGCTACACCCGGGAGTACCCGGTGGAACGGCTCATGCGAGACGCAAAACTCCTGGAGATCGGAGCCGGTACCTCCGAGATTATGAAACTGATCTTGGCCCGTGACCTCATTGGGAAAATTGGTACCCAACGCATCTGTTAACCTGGAGGACACTATGCCGGCAAACAAGATTCGCGTTGCCTATCTCTCCAGTGAGGTCTACCCCTTTTCAAAGACCGGGGGCTTGGCAGACGTCGCGGGGTCTTTGCCGATCGCACTCCAGCGCCTTGGGGACGTCGAAGTCTGGGTGTTTACCCCCCTGTATCGGAAGTTCACAGACCCCCAAGCCTTCGGGATCCAAGACACCGGGCTCCGTGTCCGGGTCTGGCTCGACCAGAAAGAGCATGAGGTCGGCTTATGGGCCGTCGAACATCGCGGTGTACAGGTCTATTTCGTGGATTATGAACCTTATTTCGGCCGAGACCACATTTATGGGACCCCGACCGGAGATGACCCAGACAATCCCCTCCGCTTTGCCTTGTGGAATTTGGCAGTCTTGGCCTTCCTCAAGGAACTGGAGAATCCCCCCGACATCCTCCATCTCAACGACTGGCAAACCGGCCTGATTCCCGTCTTCTTGAAAACCCAACCGGACCCATTTTTCGCACAGACCCGGACCCTGATCACCATCCATAACCTGGCGTATCAGGGTCTCTTCGATGCATCCTTCTTGTCACGGATCGGGTTGGACGACCGCCTTTTTCACATAGAAGCGTTGGAATTCTACGGCCAACTGAACTTCCTCAAAGGGGGACTGGTCTTTTCTGACCTCATCACCACGGTGAGCCCCACCTATGCGAAGGAGATCCAAACACCGGAATACGGATATGGGCTGGATGGCATCCTAAGGAAGCGAGCCGATTCCTTGATCGGAATCCTCAATGGTTTGGATTATGAGGTCTGGAATCCGGCCACCGATTCGAATCTCTGGGTCCAATACGACACCGACCATGTCCAGGAAGGCAAGGCAGCCAATAAGGCGCATCTTCAAGAAATCATGGGGTTGCCCCAAGATCCTGATATCCCCCTTTTTGGGATCGTTTCAAGACTTGCATCTCAGAAGGGGATTGACCTCCTTACGGAGGCTCTTCCTCAGTGGCAGGGTCGGAAGTTTCACCTGGTGGTCCTGGGATCTGGCGATCAGGCTCTCCAGGATGCGCTCCAGGAGATTGCAAAGCGTTGGCCAGCACAAATCGCAGTCCAGATTGGGTTCGATCCGGTCTTGGCCAACCGCATCTACGGTGGGGCAGATTTCTTTTTGATGCCTTCCAGGTATGAACCTTGTGGGTTGGGGCAGTTGATCGCACTCCGTTACGGAACACTGCCCATTGTTCGGGCGACCGGAGGCCTCAAGGACACAGTCAAAGATGTCTCGGAGCCCGAAGGCTACGGCTGGGTGTTTGAACCGTATGAGCCAGAAGCCCTGACCGAAGCAGTGTTCCGCGCTATGGACCTCTTTCCTGATCGGGAGGAGATCCACCGGTTGCGGAAGCGAGCCATGGCACTCGACTTTTCCTGGGACCGTTCGGCGAAGGCTTATCGAGAGGTGTATCTCCAACTCAAAAAGAAATAGGCGTCGCCAGTCAGCCTATTCATCGGATTCCCTGGGATGGGACCGGTGATATTCCTCCAAGGTCTTTTCCAAAGATAGTTGCGTATAAATCTGGGTTGCGGTGATGCTTTTGTGGCCCAGGAGTTCCTGGATGGACCGAAGGTCGGCCCCATGGTCCAAGAGGTGGGTGGCAAAAGAATGCCGGAGGACATGGGGATGGACCCCGTAGAGAAAGGCCAAACGTTGGAAGGTCTTCCGAATTCGTTGCCACAGATGGGTTCGTGTGAGGGGGCGGCCGGTGCGCGTGACAAAGACGTGGTCGGTCCGGGGTCGAAACTCCGGTCGAATTTCCAAGTAAGCCTGGAGGGCCTCTTTGGCTTTTCGGCCGATGGGGACAAACCGTTCTTTTCGGCCTTTCCCAAGGACGCGGGCCACCTGCTGCTGCAAGTCCAGATCGCCCAATCGGAGGCCTGTGAGTTCTGAGCCCCGCATCCCAGAAGCATAAAGAAATTCGATCATTGCGCGATCTCGAATTTCTATGGGTTTTTCGGGACGCCATTGATCTAAAACCCGGCGTAAGGTCTCCTCCGACAGGGCTTCAGGAAGACCTCGCTCCGGCTTTAAGCCCGGAAGACGCACCACGGGATTCGAAGGAATCCAGCCCTCACGGTGGAGAAACCGATAGAATCTTCTGAGGGCCGATTGCTTGCGTTTAACACTGGAGCGTTTGAATCCATACCGGACGAGGCTTGACAGGTAGCGGCGGATCTCCTTTCGTGTCACCTGGGTCGGGTCGTTCACTCCCCATCCTTCCCGAAGGTATTCAAAGAACTGGGTCAAATCGCGTCGGTAGGCCTCGACGGTATTCGGCGAGAGATTCCGTTCCGCTGCCAGATAGGTCAGAAATCGGTCAAGGAGTGTGTTCGGATCCATTGTTCTAATTCCTCCAGCGCCCTTCGGACAATAAAGCGTTTCTTTTCCAGTTTCTTCATTCGCTTTGGAACGTCCAGGATCAGACCGAAGTTTGCGTTCATGGGTTGGAAGTGCTTGGGGTCCACCGTGGTGATATAGTGGATGAGGGCGCCCATCATGGTGTGCAAGGGGGGCACTACGGGCGGTTGGCCCTGGGCGAGTCGTGCCACATTGATCCCTGCGAGAAGGCCCCCCATGGCCGCCTCCGTATAGCCCTCGGTGCCGACCAACTGGCCCGCAATGAGGATCTGTGGATGATCCCTAAGTTGAAGCGTGGGCTGCAGGATTTTGGGGGATTTCAGGTACGTGTTCCGATGGATGGCCCCATAGCGGAGGAATTCGGCGTGTTCCAGGCCAGGAATCATGCGAAAGACCCGCCGTTGTTCTGGAATCTTCAGGCGGGTCTGAAAACCGACTAACGAATAGGCAGTGCGGTCACGGTTTCCCGGACGCAATTGGACCACCGCGTAGGGTGTCTCTCCCGTTCTCGGGTCTTTCAGACCCACGGGACGAAGGGGCCCGTAGCGGAGGGTCTCGAGACCCCGCCGGGCCATCTCTTCAATGGGCAAACACCCCTCAAAGAAAGGGATCTTTTCATCAAAGTGGGGTTCATGGATTTCTGCGGTCCGCAAGGCCTCCACAAACCGCTCGTATTCCTCCTTGGTCATCGGGGCATTCAGATAAGAATCGTGATCCCAGCCGTGTCGATCCTGGAAGAATAGGCGATCAAAGTCTAAAGAGTCTGCGGAAACAATGGGAGAAATGGCGTCGTAGAACGACAGGCTTTCTTCGCCGGTGAGGGTTTTCAAATGCTCAGCCAGGGCATCAGAGGTCAACGGACCCGTTGCGACCACGGTCCATTGATCGTTTGGGAGTTCCGTGACTTCCTGTCGGATGATTTCAATGTCAGGATGTTGTTCGATCTTTTCCGTGACGATGTTTGCAAAGATTTCGCGATCGACGACGAGGGCTTTGCCCCCGGGCAACGAGGCTTGGAGGGCCGCCTCGAGGATCAGGCTTCCCAATCGGAGCATCTCTTTCTTGAGGAGGCCGTGGGCATTCAGCGGATCTACCGCCTTGAGAGAATTGGAACAGACTAACTCCGCCAACCGGTCCGTTTGGTGAACCGGGGTTTTGCGGACGGGTCTCATTTCAAATAAGAGGACATGGACCCCACGCTGGGCAGCCTGCCATGCCGCTTCGGAGCCTGCTAAGCCTCCACCAATGACCCAAACGACCGGTTTCTGCGTCATGATTCTCCTTGGATTGTTGAGAATTGTAAACCCGATAACGAGATCCGGAAATCCGGGAAGGTCTTGACCCCTTCCATGGCATCCAAGGTTCCCTTGTTGAACCGGATTTTCCCCAAAGTCTTGATGCCCCAGGGGCTCAGGTTCTCCTTCGCTTGACTGAAAATCCGTTTAAAGATATAATTCCCGTGCAGATTTCCCGAAGAAAGGGAGGAAACTATGACGAAGGCGGATATTGTGGCTGGAATCGCGGAGCAGACTGGGATCCCGAAAAA
>WFXO01000025.1 GCA_015490555.1 Caldifarciminota bacterium
GAGACCCCACCGCCAATTCCCACACTCCAGCATTCCAAAGAGCGGAAATTCCTTGTGAACAAAAGGGCAGTGGCTGAAGGAATCACGAGTAGTGCTGAAAGCATGATGACTCCCACCATTTTGACCGCTAAAAGCACGGTGAGTGCAACCAAGACAAGAAAAAGATGATTCAACCAGGAGATCGGAAACCCCTGCACAGCGGTAAATTCTGGGTCAAAAGTAAGAGCACGCCATTCCTTAGAAAAACCCAATAGGATGACGATGATCAAAATGCCCAGAATCAACGTAAGCCACAAATCTACTGGAGTAATTGCCAAAATACTGCCGAACAAATAGCCCAAAATCTCTCCTTGATATCCGGATGTGAACGAGAGAAGGAGCATACCAAAAGCCATCGAGGCTGCGAAAGAGATCCCCACCGCCGTGTCTTCTCGAAGTTTACTGGATTCAAAAAGTTTCGAGATCCCAAGGGCTATGAGAATCGTGAAAACTCCTGCAGTAAACAGCGGGGGAAGTCCGGAAAAGAGGCCGATGGCGATTCCGCCAAAACTGGCATGGGCAATCCCTGCGCCGACAAACGCCATCCCTCGGAGGATTACATACACTCCAAGCCAGGCAGTAATGATCCCGATGAGAATCGCAATCACAAAGGCACGCTGCATGAAAGGCTGACGAATGGCCTCAAGAATCACGTCCATACTCACTTCCCTCCACATTGTCTTCTGCTGCCTTCTTTCGATGGCGAGGTAACACTATATGTGGGACTTCACCGTGGCCGAGGAGCAGGGTTTCTCTGCCGTACATACATTGGAGTACTTCCTCCGTCAAAACCTCTTGGGGGCGACCATGAGCCACGAGCCGTTTGGAGAGGCACGCCACACGGTCTACCAGTTCGGTAACAACACCGATATCGTGGGTGGCCAACAGAATTGTCACCCCCCAATGCCGATGAAGACGATTCAGGAGTTCGTAGATCCCTTCGGTCATGTGAACATCCAGACCGGCGGTCGGTTCATCCAGGATCAACAGATCCGGTTCAGTACTCAGTGCACGGGCAATGAGCATCCTCTGCCACTGGCCTCCAGAGAGGGACGCAATGGGGCGGTTTTTAAGATCCTGGATCTGGGTCAGTGCCAGAGCCTTCTCCACTGCTTCCCGATCTTCGGGGGAGGGTCGACGGATCCATCCCTGATGCGCAAGACGCCCCATCATCACGACATCATAGACCCGAAAGGGGAATCTGCGTTGGACATCCTGGATCTGAGGAACATAGCCGATTCTCCTGCGCTCTGCAAACCTCAACCGCCAGGGCGGTTTTCCAAAAACTCGAATCTCCCCACCGGAGGGTCGGACGAGTCCCAATAGAACGCGGATCAAAGTCGTTTTGCCGGCTCCATTGGGACCGATTAACGCAACGAATTCTCCCTTCGAAAGCACAAAGTTGACGTCCTCCAGAATGATCTGTTGGCCAAACTGGACCGTGACATCTCGAAATTCCGCCAAGGGAGCGGAAGAAATCATGGAGACGCCTCCTGAAAGGCCTGGTATAAAGCCTCGAGGTTCTCTTGCATCATCCGCAGGTAATTCTCATGTCCAGGGAGCCCCCCTAAGGGGTCCAATTGAACGACTCGAATTTTTGTCTCTCGTTGAATCATACGGACCAGATTCTGGGGAAGTTGGGGCTCTGTAATCAGCACAGGGACTCGCTTCTCGCGAATCAAACGGATCAGTCTCGCAATCGTCCTCGGTCCCGGTTCTTGACCAGGAGTCACTTCCAAGACAGCGACCTGGTGAAGTCCATAGTCGCGTGCCACATAAGACCATGTAGGGTGCTGAGCAACAAAAGATCTTCGGGGTAAAGACCGGAACTTTTCTTGGAACTTTGCATGCAATGCGTTGGCACGACGAAGAAACACTTCCGCTCGTTTTTGGAACTCCTCTCGGGAAGGCGGATCGAGCACACTGAGAACGTTTACAAGCGAATCTACAAGAATTTGAGCGTTGACCAAGGACAACCAGACATGGGGATTGGGTGGATCGTCTATCGTGGGTACGGCGGGTCCGATGGTAAAAACCCAAATCGAATCGACTCCGGAAATGGCTCGATCGATCCATGAAGCCTCTAAGTGAAGACCCACCCGGACCAGTAACTTGGCACGGTATATCGCTGCAATATCCGATGGACGAGGTTCAAAGGTATGGGGATCTCTTCCGGGCGGGATTAGGACGGTGACACGGACCCGATCCCCTCCTACGGCCTCCACCCAAGAGCGGAGCGGTTGAATTGTCACCACAACAGGGACAGGAGGACGGGCAGAAAGTTCAAGAGATGACAAGAGCACCCACGCCCCCAGCAGTACAAGCCGTACCGAAATGTGTTGGATTCTCGAAAGACGCCTCACGATTGTGTCTGGCATGATTTGCACATCCCGTACAATTCGAAGACACCTCCCTCGATGATGAAATCCGTGATCGTCTGGACTTGAGGAAGGATCTCTTGGGTTGGTACATCCGGCAACTCCAGGACCTTCTCGCATTTTCGGCAAATCACATGCACATGCGTTCCCTGGTGAAGAAAGACATATCCTGGCACCGCCCTCTGCAGAAATGTGTGGCGAATGATCCCCAGTTTTTCCAACAAATCCAGCGTTCGATAGACCGTGGCCCGTCCGATCTTCGGATACCTCTGGCGAACGATCCGATAGATCTCCGCCGCGGTCGGATGGCGACCCGCGGAGGAAACCAACACCTCCACCACGGCTCGTCTGGGCTCCGTCCATCGGAGCCCATTCGCTCGGAACTTCTCTCCTACTTGACGAATTTGTTCCCTGAGATATTGAGACATTGTCTCAATATTTTAAAGGTCTCCACCCATTGGAGATAAGAGCGTCTTTTCTTCCTTTATATTAAATGGAATGGATTGGGTCAGCAGATTGAAACAGATTCTGGGGGAAGATCGGGTCAGAGATGATGAAGCCCACCGCATGCAGTATGCCCATGACGAGTCACGCTTAGATCAACCCTACCCTCCCGATGTGGTCGTACATCCTACGGGATTAGAAGATGTCATTCAGGTGATGACCTTTGCAGAAAAAGAGAAAATTCCTGTAGTTCCCCGTGGAGGGGGAACCAGTGTGACCGGGGGATCCCTCGCGGTTCACGGCGGGATCATGTTGGTCTTCGACCAGATGACGGAGATCAAAGAGATCTCCCCCGGGGACCTGATGGCAGTCGTGCAACCGGGGATCGTCACGGGAGTCTTTCACCAAGCGGTGGAAGCCTTAGGGTTGTTCTATCCCCCAGATCCAGCGAGTTTAGACTCCTGCAGTCTCGGAGGGAATGTGGCAGAAAACGCTGGTGGACCCCGTGCCCTGAAATATGGGGTCACGAAACACTACATCTTAGAGTTGGAGGTGGTCCTCCCGGGTGGGACCGTGTACCGGGTCGGCCGCCCGACGAAAAAATGGGTCGCCGGGTATGACCTGGTGTCCCTGCTGGTGGGCAGTGAAGGGACCCTTGGAGTGATCACGGAGATTACCCTTCGACTCCTGCCCAGACCGCCCCATTTGGAAACACTCCTCGTCTCGTTTCCGAGCGTTCAGGCAGCCTCTCAGGCAGTCACGGATATCTTCCTCGCCGGGATCCTTCCTCGAACCTTAGAATTGATGGATCGGAAGGCGATCGACGTGGTCCGAGAAAAGACCCCTCCGAATCTCCCCCCAGAAACCGACGCCATCCTCATCTTTGAAGTGGACGGCCAGGAGCACGAGGTCTCGGTTGACCTGGAACGCTCTGCCGAGATCTTTTTCAAACATGGAGCCTTAGAGATTTTGATGGCCCAAAACGAAGGAGAACGCGCTCGGCTCTGGGAGGCCCGTCGGAGTGTTCTCCCTTCCCTGGAAGCGCAATACCCAAAAGTCCGCTCGGAAGATCTTGTTTTTCCAAGGACCTTGATCCCGCAAGCCATTGAAATGGCTTACGAAGTCGAACAACAAACCGGTGTCCCCCTGTGTACGTTTGGTCATATCGGCGATGGGAATCTTCATGTCAACCTACTCTTTGAGGACGAAGAAGACCCTAAGGTCGAAAAGGCGCTGCGTATGCTCTATGAGCGGACAGTCACCATGGGAGGGACAATTTCTGGGGAACACGGCATCGGGTTTTTGAAAAAGAAGTATTTGGCCATTGAGCAACCCCCGGGCCTGATCCAGTTACAAAAGGCGATCAAAAGGGTCTGGGATCCCGGGGGGATTCTCAACCCTGGGAAACTTTTCCCGGAAAACATGGGGAGGCTCTAAGATGGTTCTCTTGGCCTTGTTATTGCTGGTTGTCCTCATCGCTCTCTGGGCCATCTCGGCCTACAACCGATTGATCCGATTCAAAAACACAGTTCATGCCGCATGGGCAGATGTAGAGGCCCACTTAAAACGTCGACATGATTTGATCCCCAACTTGGTGGAAACCGTGAAGGGATATATGGCCCATGAGCGAACGGTCCTGGAGAACGTGACCCGTGCCAGGGCGATGGCGACTTCAGCCACGACCCCACAGGACCTGAAAGTCGCCGAAACGACTTTGACCCGAGCACTTCGTCAGCTCTTCGCAGTCGCCGAAAAGTACCCCGATCTCAAAGCCAACCAAAACTTCTTAGATCTCCAGCAGAGCCTGCAGGAAGTCGAGCAAGACATTCTCCAGGCTCGCCGCTATTACAACGCCGTAGTTCGAGACTACAACATCTTGAGACAGCAGTTTCCAACCAATCTTGTTGCACAACTCTTCGGGTTCGGTCCTGAAGAATACTTCGAAATTGAAGAGGCTGAGGAAGCTCCACCAACGGTGAGTTTTTCATGAGTGCTGGATGGCTCCTTCCTCTACTCATTTCCTGGCAAATTCGCAGTTACCAAGATACGATTTGGGTCCAACCTCATGGCGAACTCCGGGTTGTGGAGCAGATCGCGGTGGACTTTGGGGACGAATGGCATCACGGGATATACCGGGACATCCCGGTTCTTTATCGGACCGCTTTCCTCCTTCAGAGCCTTGGATTGGAAGTCCTTGAGATCCGGAGAAATGGCGAACCTGAACCCTATCGGATTACGCACTCAGGGACACAAGTTCGGATCCGAATCGGCTCCCCATTGCTCTGGGTCCACGGGTCGCAAGTCTACCGAATTGTCTACCGGATTCAGCGAGGGTTGGATTTTTACAAAGACCACGTAGAACTTTACTTCAACGTGATTGGGAGCCAATGGGGTGTACCGATCCAAAATGTTTCGGCTGTTGTGATCCCCTATGCAGAAACACCTGTCACCAGGGCCATCGCTTATCTCGGAACCCCAGGGGGAGAACAGGTCACAGTCCCTCCAAAAGAAATGGGTGCTCAAGGGGTTTCCTGGGAAGCCGGGCCGGTGATGCCTGGCCAGGCCTTTACGATCCAAATCTTTTATCCAAGGGGGGCCTTCGCTCCCCCACCCTGGTTCACACGCATCAAATGGGGGCTCCGTGATAACCTTTTCCTTCTGCTCCCCTTTCTCGTTTTTCTGATCTTGTGGACGGTGTGGTACCGATACGGGCGGGACCCGATCCCCCATCGCAGCATTTTCCCCCGGTATGAACCGCCAGAGGGGCTCCACCCAACTCTCGCGGGGTACCTGATGGATGAACGACTGGACTCAAGAGATATTACGGCATGCCTTTTTGAGTTGGCTCGGAAGGGTTGGATCCGGATCGAAGAATTGCCAGAGAAGAAGATCTGGATTTTTTCTTCTCGTGACTATCGACTCCACCGTCTCAAGGATACCAATCAGGGTTTAGAACCTTACGAAATGGAGATGCTCGAGGCTCTTTTTGAAGGAGGTGTCCAGACGGTTAAACTCTCCTCACTGAAAAAACGGTTTTATCGAAATCTTCCACGGATTCGAAAGGCGATTGAGCATCAGGCCCTTCAGG